>NZ_QEZG01000034.1:0-234094 GCF_003993495.1 Xanthomonas sp. BRIP62418 | reverse complement strand
GTGCCGTCGCTCAAATCCGATGAGGACCTTTGGGGTAACTGCGGAACCAGTCCTGCTCGAACTGCGAGGTCAAGTAAGGCCGCACAAACGCCGACTGTGTGAGGTCCCGCAACCGCTCCTCATGTTGGGCGATGGCTTCCACATCACTGAGTGTCGGGTAGTGACGCAACAGCCGATAGGCTTCCTCGCGCACGGACTTGGGTACGGCTTGGCTGCCGGCGAGTTCCTTGAGAAATGCTCCGGCCTGCAGCAGGTTGCGAGTACGCTCGTCAGGCAGGGTCATGCGAATACTCACCAAAGCTAAGGAATTCTTAGCGTAGCGCTTAGCCCCGCCCGCGTGCCAGCGGCGAGGGCGCAGCCTACCGCTTGGCTACCCTGCGCGTGGCACGAGCAGCCTCTTTCTTGATGGCAGGCCGCGCCTTGGCTGGCCGTGGTTGTGCGAGCGCTTGGGCCCGTGCCTGGGCTGCGGCACTCTCACGCTCGGCGCTATGCTGGGCCCGTTCGGCCGCACGTCGGGCTTGATCGGCCTCGCGCAGTGCCGCGACATGTTCGCGGGCCTGCGTAGCCAGTTGGGCTTTTTGCGCCTTGGTTTCCTGACGCAGCCGATCAATCTCGGTGTAAGCCCGGTCCTCGACCTGGCGCAGGTGCGTCTGCAGGGTCTCGCGTTCGCCCGCAGCCGTGCTTCGTTCCTGCTCCAGACGGGATTGGGCGCTGTGCAACTGCGCTTCCAGGGCATCTCGGCGCCCGCTCAGTTCCTCCAGTTGCCGCTGCAGCGCGACCACCTGTACGGCGAGCTCGCCAGCTCGCTGCTCGCAGACGGCCAACGCCGCCTCAGCGATCTGAGCAGCAACTACCGCCTGCTGGCGTTGTGCCTCAATGGCGGCCATGCGCTCGCGCTCGGCGGTCACGCGGGTTTCGATCTCGGCCTGGGCATTGGCCAGAAAGGCGCGCTCCGGCGCCAGCGCAGCGTCTGCTTGTCCACGCCCGGCCGCTAACGCCAATTCCCACACTTTGGCCAAGGCCACGCCCACATCCTCCGGAACCTCCGGCAGCGCCAGCCGGTGCTCGAGCCGCTGGGAGAGCTGAGTCCACCACGCGTCCAGCAACGGCCCGATCGTATTCGGCGAACCGCGGCCCAGGTGCAGGCGCACGCGTTCGACGGTCGGCCGTTCGCCGGCGCCGAGCAACGCATCGGCCGCCTCAAACACTTCGTTTTCTTGGATTCCTCTGGCCATCTGGATGCCCTCCGACACGAACGCCCTACCCCATTGCCAACCCACGTCCGATAACAGATAGTTATCGGCGGTAGATGCCCTATTCCGTATTATAAAATACATGCGACATGTTAAATCTAACACACTCGTACCCGGCGTTCCCGCCCTCGCCACACTCGCTCCGGATCGTCTCGCCGCACAGGCCGCCGATGCCGTGCGCGAACTGCTGGCCGAAGCTGCTGCAGCCAATACCACCCGCAGCTATGCCACCGCCCTGCGCTACTGGGCGGCCTGGTTCCAGGGCCGCTTTGGCCAGCCGATCACGTTGCCGGTACCTGAGCCGGCGGTGGTCCAGTTCGTGGTCGACCACCTGACCCGGCGCGGAAAGACCGGGCTGACCTGGGAACTGCCGCCGACACTGGATGCGTACCTAGTCGCCGCCGGCCTCAAGCAGAAGCCCGGTGCATTCAAACTCACCACAGTCGTGCACCGCGTAGCCGTGCTCTCGGCCGCCCACCAAGCGCACAAAGCCGCTAACCCGTGTGAAGCGCCCGCCGTGCGCCAACTCCTCAAGCGCGGCCGTCGGGCGGCCGTCAAACGCGGCGAGCGACCGCACAAGAAGACCGCCATCACCCGCCCAGAGCTCGAGGCAATGTTGGCTACTTGCGACGACTCATTGGAGGGGCTTCGAGATAAGGCACTGCTGCTGTTTGGCTTTGCCAGTGGCGGGCGCCGGCGCAGTGAGATTGCGGCGGCTAACTGGCAGGACCTGCGCCGCGTCGGCGAGGACGCCTTCGTCTATCGGTTGGAGCACAGCAAGACTCAGCAGGCCGGCCCTAGCGCCACTGCCACACCCGACAAGCCAGTGCTGGGCCGCGCAGGGACCGCGCTAGCGGCATGGTTAAGCGCGGCTGAGATCACTGAAGGTCCCATCTTTCGCCGCTTGTGGGGCGAGCGCGTAGGCCCGGCCCTTTCGCCTAAGGCGGTAGCCGCGATCGTGCAGCGGCGGGCGTTGCAGGCTGGGTTGAACGGGGACTTTGGCGGCCATAGCCTGCGCTCGGGCTTCATCACCGAAGGCGGCCGCCAAGGTGTTGCCTTGCCTGCCCTCATGGCGCTGACCGAGCATCGTTCGGTGGCCCAGGCGATCGGCTATTTCCATGCTGGTGATGCATCGAATAATCCGGCCGCTCGTCTGTTAGATCCGTAGCGTGACACCCAGCCCGAACCGGTATTACGCAACCCCGGTGGCACGAAGGCAATCAAGACATCTACCCACGTTCCTTCAGCCGCTGCCGCGGGCCACCACGGTTCGAAGAAAGCAAAACCACTTGCCGCAAACATGCTTCCGCGCCGCGAGTAATCCATGGTCACGTCGCTTTCATAGGCGAAGGGCCTGCGTGACCGTGCCCTGCTCTGCTTCGGATTCGCGAGTGGCGGTCGTCGGCGCAGCGAGATCGCGGCTGCGGATATGCGCGACCTGCGCAAGGTCGGCGAGGTCGGCTACATCTATCGATTGGAGTATTCGAAGACTCAGTAGGCTGGGGTGAAAGCGGACTCGACGCCGGACAAGCCAATCCTAGGACGCAGCGCCGAGGCACTTGCGGCTTGGCTGGAAGTCGCGGGGAGCTACGAAGGGGCGATTTTTCGACGGATTTGGAAAGAGCGCGTCGGCCCTGCCCTGCCACCCGGCTCTGTGGCTGCTATCGTAAAGCGGCGGGCCCGCTTGGCGGGGTTAGAGGGGGACTTTGGGGCGCATAGCTTGCGGTCCGGGTTCGTCACCGAAGCAGGCAGGAAAGGCATTCCCTTGCCGGCAGTTATGGCGATGACCGAACATCGTGCGGTGGCTAGCGTGATTGGATATTTTCAAGCGGGCTCAGCAGAAGATAATCCCGCTGCACGACTTCTAAGATGAATGATAAAAAATGTCGGTTGCCGTGGCTAGGATAGACGTCGATGCTGGGTCAGCTGATGATTAGCGGTACCAATTGGTTTGGGATCTCTGCTAGATGTCCTGAGGAAATGGAATTTCTATTAGCGCCGGGGGTGGGTGCGTGACGCCTGAGACAATTTCGCGGCTATTAGCCTCGATGAATGCTGGTCGCCTTCTTGTGGTCTGCGGTGCGGGACTCTCGATGGCGCCCCCAAGCAGCCTGCCGTCGGCCCGCACGGTTGCTGAGCGATGCTTCGACAAATACCGTCTCGAATCTGATCCGAATTGCGACCTTGGTCTTCGGGACAATCTGGAGGCACTCGCCGAGCACTTTGCAGGCCTCAACACTCTGCAATCGGTCTTCATCGAACACCTTGTGCCCTGGCCTGCTTTTGTGCAGCCTTCGAATACAGGGCATGCGGCGATCGCGGATTTTCTCATCACCCGCGCCGCCGTTGCCGGCATATCGAGCAACTACGACACGCTGATCGAGCGACGCGCTTGGGACTACGGCGCGGACTTCCGCAGCTCGCTCGACGGAGACGAGGCCACGTCCCATTCCGTCCGCCAGGCACCCTTGTTGAAATTCCATGGCTGCTCCCAACGGGATCGGCAAGCCACAGTCTGGGCACCTTCACAGCTCAATAATCCGACCATCTCGGGGCGCATTGCGCGAAGTAAAGTCTGGATGGCTGCCAACCTTCGGCAGAAGGACCTGCTCGTCGTCGGCTTTTGGTCTGACTGGCAATACCTCAATGCCGTGATTGGCGAAGCGCTGATCGACGTGCAGCCGTTGTCCGTGACCGTCATCGACCTCTCGCCGACAAACGCGCTCGAGCAGAAGGCCCCGAAACTCTGGGAGATCGCGCACGCACAAAACGTGACGTTCGAACATGTGCAAGAGTCAGGAGCTGCGGCGCTTGACGAGCTTCGTCGAGCTTTCTCATCGAGCTACCTCCGTCAGGTCCTGGACGCCGGACGAGCCGCCTTCGAGCAAGCTACCGGAGCCCAGTGTGACCCGGCTTGGCTAGACGTTGGAAATTTCGACAGCGAAGCCCTCTATGGTCTGAGGCGGGATGCCGAAGGCGTCTCGGCGGCAGAGCCGGCGAAGCTCTTGCGTCCGGTAAATCCAGAAACCCTTGGCTTCTTCCACTTGCTGCTCCGTCAGGCCGGCGCCGTTCAACGCGCCGATGGTTATGATCTGAACGGGCGGAGCATCCGGGTCCTCAACGGGGCGCAATGCATCCTCGGGACGCTACGTGGGAAGTTCGTCGAGCCGCCTGCCGCTGTGCAGTCCGACATTGTTGTCGCGGTAGGTGCGACCGACTTGGGCGTGCCGGACAATGTCGTGCGCAGCGGACGCACCGGTAACGTCATTCGTCCAGACCCAGCGGGCGAATGGTATGACCTTCCTGGGGCAATAGCTGCGTTGGGCATCTGATGGACATCTTCACCCAAGCCGAAATCCTCCTTCGTGACGCACAGTATGAGACCTGGACGTGGACTGGCTCGACCCGCCCGGTGGCCTGTTTCGAAAGCGCGGCGCTGATGGGATTCGTCCACGTCTTCGATAGTGCAGATGCTCTCCTCGGCACGTGGGAGGAGAACCAGAAAATCACACTCGCTCGGCATGCCGCTTCGTTGCGCGGAGCCGGAGCGAAAGCATGGAACGTCTATTCGGTCTTTCTGACACCGGATCAGGATGCGCGCCGAATGCGCGAGATCGAGCGCATCGAAGAAGATTTCTCTTTGACTCGGAAAATCGCGAGGGCCTCCATCAATACACCTGGTGACGTTGAGAAGGCGCTGCTACCGCTGCTGTCGATACGCTCCAAGCCGCTACTCGGCGCCTCCAACTTCGAAACGAGGCTGCGGACCAGGCTGAAGGACATCCCTCCGGATGCCGTGACCGCTTTCCTAAGCGAAACCACGCCAGCAGAGATCGCTCGCATCTTGGGGGCGACGTCATGAGGCTCGATTTCGTAGAAGTATGCGGCTTTCGTGGCTTCAGGGATCTCGTCCGGATCAGTTTCGGACGGGGCTTCACTGTCATCACCGGTCGCAACGGCGTGGGCAAAAGCACGCTGTGCGATGCGGTCGAGTTCGCGATCACTGGATCCATCGACAAGTACGTCGTCGAAAAGGCCGCGAAGGAGAGCCTCAGCGATTACCTTTGGTGGCGCGGCGAAGGTGTTCCAAAAGCCCACTACGTGACAGCCTCCTTCATTGACGACAGCGGCTACCCGTTCACCATCACGCGAACGCGAGAACGCGGCTCCGATCGTTCACCGGAGGAAATCCAGTCCGCGCTTTGCCGCGGACCTGCGCCAGACGACGCACTTCGGCAGCTCACCCGGACGTCGATCATCCGCGACGAATGGATCGCCGCGCTCAGCCTGGATCTCACCGAAACGGAGCGATTTGATCTTGTGCGCTCGGCGCTCGGTCCATTGGAAGGGTCGGAAGCCGGTAGTAGAGCCAAGGAAGTCGTGACTGCCGCCGAAGCCGCGCACACTAAAGACGAGGCCACCTATGAGGCTGCCCGCTCGCGACTGGCCGACAGACTGACGCAGCAGTCCGAGACACAAGCCGCGCTCAGCAGATCAGGGGACGTGTCCGGCGCGCTCCAGGTGATCGCTGCCGCGGCGCCGGAGGCGCCCATCGAGCTGACGGCACGTCTGGCTGCAGGTCGAACCGCGCTCGCAAACGGACGAGCCAAATTGGGCCGGATGGGCGAAGCGCTTCAACTCGGTCGAGAGGTCGCGGCGGCGCAGGCCCTCTACAACGCTCCCGAGTCCGCGGCGAGACGCAAGGCCGCATTGGCAGCGCATGAAGCAGCGCAGCGCGAGCACGAGGCTGCACGGCAAGTCCTTTCTGAAGCCGAACAACGTCTCTCGCGGGAAGAAGAGATGGACGTGATGGCGGCGTCGCTGAGCTTCCTCATCGAACACGGCGAGCGCCTCGGGCTGCACGACGATCATTGCCCGCTTTGCGCAGCCCATCGAACATCGGACGAGTTCGCCGCCGGCCTGGCTGCGGCGCGGCGACGGATCACATCAATGGCGTCGGGCGTTCAGGCCGCTCGCGATGCTCTCGCCTCCGCAAAACAGAACGCGCTGCGACCCAGCCTCACGTTGCAGACAGCTACGGTCGCGATCCAAGCGGATGCGGACGAGGTGCGGCGCCTGCGCGACTCGGAAGCGGCGCATGTGGATTTCTGCGATCAGTGGGGGCTCGATCACCGCTTCATCAAGGATCCTGACGGGCTGGAGCAGGCCATTTCTTCAGAACGCGACCGGTTGATCGACCTCGAGCGCGCGCTACTCGTGCTGGAGGCCTCGCAAGCTCTGTCGCGAATGTCGTCGATCGAGAGCAACATCTCGGCGCTGCGCGCTGAAATCGATAAGCTGGCGCATTCGGTTGGCCAGTCGCAAAATGCCGTCACAGCAGCCCGCGAGATCGAACGCTCTGTGAGACGTGTCAGCGCGGAAATCATAGATGAGCGCCTTGCTGAGATCAGCCCTCTGCTCAACGAGCTCTATCAGCGCCTGCGACCGCACGCCGACTGGCGGACAATCGACTACAGCATCCGTGGTGACGTCCGACGCTTCCTAAGCCTCAAGGTGGGCGATGGGCTGAATCCGCAATTCGTCTTCAGCAGTGGTCAACGTCGCGCTGCCGGTCTCGCTTTCCTTCTCTCGGTCCATCTTGCGCGGGCATGGACACCGCTCAGGTCCCTTCTGCTCGACGACCCCGTTCAGCACATCGACGATTTCAGGGCCCTTCACCTGGTCGAAGTGCTCGCTGCTCTGCGCTTGGATGGGCGCCAGATAATCTGCGCCGTCGAAGACCCCGCGCTGGCCGATCTGCTGTGCCGGCGCTTGGTGAGCACTTCTACGGAGGGAGGCCGGCGTCTCGACATCGACCTTGGACTGCTCGGCGCCACAAGCGTTGTCATCGACCAGGAAATCAATCCGATGCCGGTCGGAGTTTTGCGTGGTGTCGCCACCGCATGACGGCCGATAGCGGGCAAATCGAGCTTCCGGCAACGCGCAAACGTCGAGCGCACGGCCCCTGGAGCGATCTGGCGCTCCACACCATTGGCTGGCGCGCGTTTCAGGATCTTTGTTCGCAGGTGTGCGAAGTCGTACTCGGCCGACCCGTAGAGATCTTCCGTGAAGCGCATGACGGCGGCCAGGACGCGGTCTTCCTCATCGCCTCGGGAACGAACGCACCGCCCATAGGCACGGTCCAGTGCAAGCATACGTCCGATGCCATGAGGGCCTTGAAGCTCAGCGATATCACCCCCGAGCTTGAAAATGTCGATGAACTCGTCAAAGCCGGTCAGGCGGACACCTATGCCTTCATGACGAACATGAGCATAGATGCACCTGTGGCGGCTGCGATTCGCGCCAGGCTCCGAGCGCTCGGCGTGCGTAAGCCTCACATTCTTGGTCGCCAGTATATCGTCCGAGTCATCAGAGCTAGCGCGCGGCTGCGTGCCCTCGTCCCGCAGGTTTACGGCTTGGGGGATCTCACCTCGATCGTGGACGAGCGGCTAAGCGAGCAAAGCCGGGCGCTGCTTGACAGTTGGATTCCAAAGCTCCGCACCTATGTGCCCACAAAGGCCCATCGCGACGCCGTCAACGCCATTTCCAACCACGGCGTAGTGCTCCTGTTGGGCAATCCCTCAAGCGGCAAATCAGCGATCGGCGCGATCGTCTCGACGATCGCTTCGGAAAACCCGGATAACACCGTTCTCGCTCTGACCAGTCCCCGCGATTTCGAGGCTGGATGGAATCCGAACGATCCGGGCCGCTTCTTCTGGATCGACGACGCGTTCGGCTCGAATGTGCTACGCGACGACTATGCGCAGGACTGGGCGTCGGCCTTCTCGAAGCTTCGAGCCGCAATCAAGCACGGCAACCGCTTCCTCCTGACCTCCCGCAAGCATATCTATGAAGCGGCACGGCGGCGGCTGGGACAGCGCAACCTGGCCCAATTCGCTGATGGCAGCGCCGTTGTCGATCTCGGCGAACTGACATTCGAAGAAAAAGCCCAGATCCTCTATAACCATGTGAACTTCGGTGAGCAGAGCCAGAGTTGGCGATCAAGCATCAAGCCACACCTAACCGCGGTCGCCGCCGTTCGCGACTTTCTTCCTGGGATTGCCGAACGTCTTGGTGACCCGAACTTCACCAAGGGGCTCGCGCCTCGTGAAAGCTCCCTAGTTCGCTTCATGGAAGAGCCGACAGAGCATTTGATCGATACGGTCAATGCCCTGGATGATCAGCTTCAAGCCGCGCTCATCTTGGTTTACGTCCATCAAGCCGGCTTCGATCCTAGCGACCACGATGTGTGGGCTGCCCAGGCGGTCGCGGAGCTGACGTCGTACAGCCTCACCAAGATCCAGGATTGTTTCGCTGAATTGAAAGGCTCGTTCTTGAAGCTCTCCGGATCAAAGTGGACCTTCGCCCATCCGACGATATCCGACGCGCTGACGGAGATCCTGCGCCAGAAGCCGCATATGATGGCAGCGCTCATACGGGGCGCGACGATCGACACCATTCTCAACAGTTTCACGTGTGAGGGCTCGCCTCTCATTAGAGACGCGCTTGTCATTCCGACGACGCTCGACGACGCACTGGTCGCCCGGCTTGGCCACACCCCCGATGAACGGCACCGGAACTGGATGCTATTCCACTTCTTGTCCTATCGGGCGAGCGGACCCGTGTTCACAAAATTGGTGCAGCAGCTTCCAAATTTACTTAGACGGTCCTGCTGGCAAACCGACCTCGCCGGCAACAATCCCCAGATCGCCGCGTACGCCCGAGCCCATCACCTCGGTGTGTTATCGGAAGATCTGCGCTCGGAGGCCGCCGACACATTGGAATCGGCCGTGCTCACAAACCTGGATTCATCCATCTTCGACGAACCAGAGATGCTGGCGCTCATACCGCCGCTGAGACTGGTCGGCATGGGATTGGCACTGCGAACAACCGTGCTGCCCTCGATCGAAGAGCGGATCGACGAGATCGTCGCCGACGCTGACTTGGACGAGGAGCCTGACAACCATTTCAAAAAGCTTCTTGGTGTACTCGATCGCATTGAGACGATCGGCGTTGACGCGGACGCCACAGCGCTGATCGACGACGCGCGTGATCAGGTGAAGCGGTCAATCAAGGGACTGGAGGAGCGCAAGCGCGAACGGGAGGAAGGCTCAGAAGACGAAGCGGATTGGACGCACATCGTGACGCAAAAAAAGGAGGAAGCTTCGGCTCTCACTCCGGTCCCCACGAAGCGCTCGGTGTTCGACGATGTCGACAAATAGTCATGAAGACGCGCAGCGGCTGAGCTCCAGCCAGTCGGGCCCGCCCTTGACAGATAGCGCGGATGCGAAGCGTCCCCTACGAGGCGCCGCAGCTGCTCAAGCGGGTTTCGACTATCAGCTCGACGTCTCAATCCTCGCGGCCCTGCAACTTCTCCTCATTTCTAAGTCGGCTACGCGCCTTGTGCTCGAGCCCGCGAACGAAGAAGATTTGGAAGCGGATCTTGAGCCCCACAAGCCGGGACGCCTGCAACCAAGTGCAACCGTCGCAGGCGGGTACAAGCTTGTCGTCCAAGTCAAAATGGACAACGGCGAGCCGTGGTCGATCGAGGATTTCGAAGCCCTGCTCAAGCACGGCTCTGAAAAAAAAGGTGGGCGCCGAAACGCCCTTCATCATCTCGACGAACCGAATACTCGTTATCTGCTCGTCACTAATGCCGACGCAAAAGGCGTCGCACGTGGACTGCTGGTCGAAGGCTTCGAAGAGGTCTCGGACAAGGCAAGCTTTCCGCCGAGCCTGCACACGACATTGAAAACGTCGCCCGAAGGCCGTGTCGC
Organism: Xanthomonas sp. BRIP62418; assembly: GCF_003993495.1. Taxonomy (NCBI): domain Bacteria; kingdom Pseudomonadati; phylum Pseudomonadota; class Gammaproteobacteria; order Lysobacterales; family Lysobacteraceae; genus Xanthomonas; species Xanthomonas sp. BRIP62418. Next base: position 224,064 of record NZ_QEZG01000034.1, on the reverse strand, counting down.
GATCTGGGGGAAGCTTACCGAGAAACATCTCGCATCCGATATCCGAGCGCTAATGTCGGACCTGTTGCACGTTCCCAAGGTCGAGCAACTAAATCTCCTCCAAAAACTCCGTCTCGAAGCCAGGCGGCGGACCCGAGGCAGCACGCCCGGTCTGTGGACGAGCGATGACCTTCTGGCAATGGTGCGGGCGCACGGCGGATTCCTGGCCAGCTCCGCCAGCCTCGAGCATTTCGTGCCCCCGGCGAACTTTGACGAGATGCTCAAGGTCATGAACGACAAGAACGCAGTCGTCATTCGGGGACCTTCGGGCACAGGCAAGACGCAGGCAGCGCTCAAGCTGTGCGATATCGCGCGACGGCGTAATGCTGTGCTGGAGGTCGTCACCATTGGGGCGGACGATGCGCCGACGAGCGTGCGCAAGGTCGTCAATAACGGACCGACACTCTTCTACGTTGATGATCCATGGGGCCAATTCAGCCTACGCGGGGGCAGCGAGGCTTGGACCGAGCAATTGCCACGCCTCCTTGCCAAGGCTACGCCGGATCATCAGTTCATCGTCACCTCCCGCAGCGACATGATGCAGAGCGCCAAAGTCGGCGACAGCCTCAACGCATGGTCGGTCGAGTTGGATGCGGGCCAGTACCGGGACGGTCAACTCCGCGAAATTCATGACAACCGCATGGACCAGCTAACGGCCGCCCTGCAGACCAAAGCGTATGCGTTTCGCAGTGAGGTGCTCAAGAGGCTTAGCACGCCGCTTGAGATCGAGTTGTACTTTGCGCACATGCAAACCGGCCACGATGTCGGCGAGGAAAACCACATCTTCTTTCGCCGGTTGCTCGAGTTGGCGCAGCGCGATGCGGTGGAAGGCGTTGTCCTCAGAGCGCTATCGTCGATCGACACATGCGGCACTTCAGCTATTGTTTGGGCGCTGCTGGCGGCAAGAGGTCAGTTCGACCGCAGCCGACTCCACCCTCTTCAACGCGCGCTACGCGGGCTGGATCGTGCACTCGGCGACGGCTTGGATCGACTTACAGACCGCATGATCGCGGCCCGCCATTTGCGTCAGCCGGCCCGCACCATCGCCTTTGCTCATCCTAGCGTCCGACAAGGTTTTGAAGCCTTCGCCAAGGAGAACTGGGGACAGAGCGAGGCTGCGATCAAGGCTCTGATCGCAGCGCTCGCTCAGTTGCCGTCAGCGCATCGCGATTGGGGCTTGGAAACCGCCGCCCGAATTTTTGAAGTGACGCGCTCGTTTGCTCGCCGAGAGGACGTTGATCAGACCTTCGACATTGACTCCGGCAGCAAGGAAGCGATCGATGCTTGGCTGGACGAAAGCCTTATGGATCCGGCTTCCAAGTTCGCGCCCTTGCTGGAGTTGGCGTCGGAGGTGGGCAGCGATGAGTCCATACCGAGCCGCGTCGCGAGGTGGCTGTTGAAAGGCACGCAGCGGGGAGCTTCTTTCTTCGTTCGTGACTGGCAACCGACGATCTTTGACGATGCCTGGTACGACGCCGTCGCAGCGAGCCCGTTCGCGGCCAAAGTCGCAGAGCGATTTATTCGTGAGCAGCTTGGCTTCGACCGAGGGAATTACGGAGCGGGATTCGCAAAACGGCTCGATCGCTTCGCACCCAACTTGACCTCCGCCTATCACGACGCCGCGCGCCAGATGGTCGGCAACGGCTTCGAGCTCAACGCCGACGCCGTCGCGGCCGGCGCCGTGCGCGACCTAGATGGATTTGAGATCGTTTTGCAGGCCGCGCTGGACGACCTCGCGAGCATCCACCGCGAGTATCTTCAGAGCGGCCGGGAGGCGTGGCGTGCGATCGAGGATGGCGAACGGAATCATGCCGTCGAAGAGGCCACCCAATCTAGCCATGAAGGCGACGGTTACACATCCGGCGTCTTCATCGACGCCTATGTCCAGCAGCTTCGCGCAGAGGGTCGCTGGTTGGTCCTTGCCAACCATCGGCGCGTCGCTGATTTGGTTCCCGCTTGGTCGAAAGCGCTCGTGATGTCTTCCCACCTAGTGGATAGAGATGAGCTTTTGGCTATTGTCGCAGCAAGCAAGGATATGGATAACGAGCTAACTGTTTGGGCTGCGGTGCGGAAGCACTGGGTTGCAGAACTGGAGCCTGGGCTCATTGCGCATGTCGCATCTGTTCCCTCTTCGGTCGATTTGCGTAACGAGCTTGTGCTTACAGCGCTGGAAGTCGCGCCGAATGCGCTGATTACGGCGTTCCAAATGAATTGCACGCAACTTGATCGGCAAATCAAGCTGCTCACTTCCATGCAGAAATCTCGTCGGCGGCTGGGGGAAAGCAGTCACGCCAAGCTAAGCCCCGTCGTTGGCGCACTTCCAGATCAACTCAAGGAAGTATTCGATGCCTTTCCCACCAAGAAGCGGAAGGCCCGCGCGGTCAATGGTCTAGCGCTCATACTCCTGACAGGCTGCGTACCACAGCTCGATGCGGAGGCGCTTGATCTGGTTGTACCCGTCATCCTTGCAAGCAAAGGCGACGCATCGGATGCGATCGCTCAATGGCTGAAAATTGCCAGCTGCCAGAAGCATGCCGTGAGTGCGACCGAGGCTGCGATTGCAATTGGCAATATCACTCTCGTTCAAGCAGCGCTACGACATCAGCGCGCCGACGCGCGCCGTGCGGCGCTGCTTCATCTATCACAGGCATCCACCAATCCTTTGCCACCGGAAATCCTCGAAATGGCATCCGACCCCGGTAGCCGAGTACGCGGCGCATTAGCCGATCTACTCGCGAAACGGCCGCACCCGGATCACCTAAACACACTGCTCACTTTAATACATGACACTTGGTCGAGCGCCGCAGCATATTACGACGATCCCCCGAGCTTTGATATCGCGAGAGCCGCCGTTGTTGCCCTTGCCGATTACACCCCCCTATCCGATGCAATTGGCGATTCGCTTATCGATCTTGCGAATACTACGACAGACAGAGCGCTTAGCAAGTACGCCCTTATCGTCGCCGCGAATTGCGGCAGCTCTGAAATCCAACAGCAAATCTGGAGTCTCATCAACATTCCGGAAGCGCGCTGGATTCGGCTTGATGCCATTGATGCCCTGGCCGACGCTGATTCCTTAAGCTTGAGTGTCGTCGGATACCTAACTCCTGATTTTCTACTGCATTCGCCAGCTATCGTTGCGGCATCGGCGGCGCACCTCGTTGGGGCTCATGCTACGGCGAACGATGCTCTGAAAATCTTTGAACGGATCGCCAACTCGAATAAGCGACGCGCTCTGCTGCTCGTCGGGGCCAACGCAATGGCCGGGCGTGACCGCGTGACTGCTGACCGGATCCTTGATTTGCTGGAGCCCGGCCATCCTGGGCGTCAACTACTGGCGGCGACCGAACCTCTCTCTGGATCCATTCTGGATGATCTTTGCGAGGTTCGGCTGCGAGAGGCTGTCCGAACGCGACTTGGTGACCGCATTGCCTCTTGACGAGCTTCGGTACCAACTTCCCGAAGTGGTTTCGCTAGATATGCCGCTCCGTAATGCCATCCACTCTAGCTTCAGGGCAGATACCGCCGCCTACCCCTGATAAATCTCCCTAATCTCTACCCTGCTCCGCCCCAGAGTCACCTCCCCCTGAGCGGGGTGCGGATTCTTTTGAGTCTGCGCGCGATTTGCACTAGAGAATCAGGAAACGCCGTGCGTTGGCTCGAACTAGCTGCAAGGTCAGCTCGTAAAGATCAGGTGTCAACTGAATGGCCTTGAGCCGGTGGACAGCAGATTCCATGGAGAGCATGACTAGCAGATTTGGCCCTATCGGCATAAGAGCGTGCGTTCCTGGATCGTTGCCGATGGCCCAGCCGAAGTTGCCCGATGACAACTGCGCTGACTGCAATGGAAAGCAGGCTCGATCGCAGGTGATAGAGACGGGTTTTTGAGAAAAAATAGGTTGGAACTAGGCCTTGAAAGCGCTTGAGCAAGGTTGAATCAAAAGCTAATTTGGCCATGTCATGCGGTGTCTGCGACGCAAGCGCCGCTGCTTGAGCCGCATCCGACTGATCATGCTTAAGTTCATTCTGCAAAGCCTCGAGTGCAGCCGGCGTCCGGAAATAGGCTACTGCCGCGAGGCCCTTAATGGCAGTGTCGAGGCTTGCATCCGCACCTGCAGTAGCCAAATCGGCCGTGACTTGCGCAATGTTGGACCCACTAGCCGCAATCGCGTTCAAGGTCGCCGCATGCGGATCATAATTACTCTCGTAAGGCTGGAACATCTTCTCGATCGCGTTATCTGGGCGCGTGGCGTCGGCTTCGTAATAGAAGCGCTCGACACACACGTTTTCAGGCGATGATGAGAAATCCCTCTCCGACACTCGATCTTCGACGCGAACTTGGCCACGAGCGTCCGCCCAAGCCTTCAAGTAGGTGCGCGGTACATAGTGTTGCCGGACAGTACTGAGCATGGACGCGGCTCCTTAGAAGTCAGCTCATTGTGCGGCATCTTGCGAAAATCCCCAGCGCGGCTCATTTGGGTTTGAAGCGTCCCGGACGAAGGTCGAGCGTTGGCACCGGTCTTCGGTAGTACTTCACCGTCGGTGCAGAAGGTTTGCGAGCGCTCGTAGAAGAAAGCCGCCTGCGGAGCTCTTCATTGGCCGATCGGGCAGCGTTATTGACCGAAAGCAAACAGCCGCTACCCTCGATAAACCTCCCTAATCCTAGAAATCGGATAGCACCTCCCTGCTTAGCCCTGTGTGCCAAGGTCCGCTTTCGGCCAGGAGCGGACCTTAGTGAAGGACCGCTTTCTTCTGGATCCACCCAACGAACAGAGTGGAGGCCCACGTTACACCACCCCGCCAGCCCCCCATACCGGCCGTTGCATATCGGCTCGATGGATCAGTTCGCCGCTCCTGGCGGCCATTCCTCCGGAACCAGCGCGGGCGGCTTGGTCCACGGTTTCTCGACCAGCGCGTCTTGGAACCACTGATCGCGCAGGTTCGCATGCTCAGTGACGATCAGTTGGAAGCCTGGAACATCGTCCTGTGTGAACTTCAGCAACAACTCGAACAGCCGGCGCACCGCATCAAGGTCGGCGTCGGATTCCGTCTTCTGCACGGAACCGTCGGCATCCCTGTAGACCTGCTCGGAGGGGAAGTAGACCTGGGTTGGTTGGTCGATCAACAGGAAGCGCGGAATAGGACGGTTGTTCTGCGCCGCGAACAGGTGCAGGGCGAGCAGTGCTGACAGATGGTAGGCCAGATGGTTCTCGCCGCCGCCGGTCCTTCCCATCGGCACAGGACGCTCGGGTCGATCGAAGATTATTGTCAACTGCGGCAGGTTGAGCCGCGCAGGGTAAGGACCGAACTCGGCGTTGAACTTCTGGATGTATCGCGACACCTGTGCGGAGATGTTGTTGAGGATCGAGGTCAGGCGTTCGCTGCTGTCGTCGGCACCGATCTGCTCCTCAAGCTGCTTAACTTTGTTGATGAGACGGCGATTCTCTGCTTCCAGTTTGGCAAGATCCTCATTCGGGAGGAGCGTTTCCAGGAACAGGCTGATACGGCCGACCACGCGCGCGGCTGCGTTGTTGCGGGTGCCCATCTGGGCGATGACTTCGTTGGCCGAAATCGCCGCGGATAGCTCCGCTTCCTTCTGCTTGATATCGCCCGCGATCCCATCCGCTTTGCCGGTCAGTTCGGCGAGGTAGGCTTCGAGCTTGGGGCGCTGGCCGGTGGCGATGCGCAACTCTTTGTCGAGCGATTCCAATTCGTTGAGCAGGACGATGGCGACCGGGGATTCCAGCGCCAAGTTTTGCTCGCTGAACGGCCATTGCCATTCGCCACTGTCGGGGTTCTTCGGCAGTGCCTTGATTGAGGCCAGCCGGTCTATCTGTTCGGCGGCCTCGTTTTCGTAGCCACCCGCCCGCTTGGCGAACTGTCGTGCCGCGTCGATCCGGTTCTGAGTATCACGGCGATCCTGACGCAACTGGACTAACTCATCCTCCAGAAACGAAACCCGGCTGCCGTCGTCGTCTGGCACCCTCTCAGGCTTCCACGACAGCGCCGACCTCAGTGCGTCAATGATCCCGTCCGCATTCGGGTTCTCATCGGTGTTGCCAATGACCCCCACTGTCTTTGCTTCCGAGTAGAGGCCGATGGCTTGTTCATGCGATGTGTCGACGGCGTCGCGCGCTTGCTCTAGCTTCTTGTTGCTGACCCTCAGATCGCGCTGCGCTACGCGTAGCTTGGATTCCAGCTCGTAGCGATCGTGGGAGGAGACGCCAAGCAAGATTGGCAACGTGTCGCGGATCGCCTGCGGTTGGAACTGCTCGTTCTGGCGATAGAAAAGTTGATCCTTGTTGGCGACCAGTCCCTGCTTCTGGAACAGGTAGTAGAACGTGTGCTTGACGTTCGCGTCGTAACTATCTCGGCTGTGCTCAAGCGCGACTTCGGTGCGGTTCTCGGGAATTCCAAGCAAGCGCGACAGCAGTTCGACAATGCTGTCATCGTCAGTGTTGACCGCCAGATCCTTGAACTCGGGCACCTGCAATTGGGTACCCCTTCGCAACATTGCCGTGCTGCAACTGGCGCCACTGCCGGGCGGGGTCGGCTTGGCAATAAGCACTTGTTCTTTCTCGAACTGGTAGATCACCGCAAACCAAGACACTTTGTCCCGGATGATGCCTTCCGGGACGTTGAACGAGGAGCGTCCCATGCAGTATTCGATAATATCGGAGAGCGCAGACTTGCCGGTGGAGGAGCGACCGGTGATGACATTGAGTCCGTCTACCTTAAACCGGAGGTCTCGGCGCTGGCCGTCATGGCTGTAGATGTGGATGGATCTGATCTTCATGGACGAATCCCGAAAGTCGTATAAACGGTCGCCCGGTCGGCTATGCGTGCAAATTCCTTTCCGACGATCCGCGCCACTTTCTGGCAGGCGACGGTTTCGGCGGTGCCATCTACGCTCTTGCGGACCTTCCTGGGCACGGTCTGGATGCGACCGTCGTCCGTGACGGCGATGCAGCCTCTTTCCATTAGCAAACCGAACCCCTCGAAGGCATACGGCAACATCTGCGTGACCCGGTCCGCGAAGCCCACCATGATTTGCTGGTTCTTCTCCGCGGTCTTGAGCAGGTAGCTGCGTGGACTGCTGGCGATCACTTCGCGTGAATCCTTGTGCAGGCACAGGGGTAGTACAAGCAGCGACAGTGAGAAGGGCATGCCGCGGGCATCTTCTTCTTCGTAGCCATGCAGGGCGCGGAACAGGACCAAGCCACAGAATGCAGGGTTGAACAGGTTCCGAATCTCGAAGGGGCGCTGATCCCATCGCTTCACGATGCCACCCCCAGCACCTGGCCAAGGCGGTCGAGGAATCTGGGATGCCAGTAGACCTTGGGTTCGGGCGTGGCATCTGCCAGGATGTGGAAGCTGCCGCGAAGGACATAGGGCTCCGTCACCCGTGCGCGAATGCGTAGGGATTCGATCTTCCCAGTCTCAAATTCCGCCCAGTTGTAGAGCGCCGCGCCGGCTTCGCGCAGTGCTTCTTCCGCGCTGTCGTCCTTCAGCTTCTCGAAAGCGACATCCTTGTAGCGACCCCACTCATCGGTGAGGCGATCTTCGTACTCCTCGACCTCTCCCAACACAAGCAGGTTCTCGCGCGCCCAGGCCGATCGTTGTTCGAACGCCCGGTAATAATCCAGAATCGCGCTCCTGATCCGATTTGAGGAAATGCCGATCTCGCGCAGTTGGGCCACGAACAGGCGTGGGTCGGCATCAGTGTCGATCTCGTCTGCGGGCGCCTTTCCACGGAAGGTGATAGGTAAGTTGTCCGCCTTGTATTCCTCGGCGAAGTTCGAGAGCTTGTCCGAGACTTCGTAGCCGAAGATCCCTTCCGACTTGGCGCCAGTCAACTGCTTGATCATCGCATCGGTCCACCAACCCTCCAGCCGCTCGAAGACGAACTCTCGGTGCTCGCGCCGGATGCTTCGCATGTGCTTGTCCCTTATGAGCGCCGGGATGTCGCCGATGCGTGGGCTGCCATCGAGGATCAGGATGCGTTCGAGAAAATCCTGCTTTTCGGGATCTCTCAGTTCATTGAACGCCTTGGCGATCGGTGCGATGAGTTTTGATGTCGATTCGGCAAGCGCGGCATCGGCCAATTCGGTAAGCGTTGCCGCATCACGGGAGGCGACAGGCTGATCGGGGAGAAGATGGGCAAGGAACGAGCCGGTGGACACCGTGCCAGTGGTGAACAGGAAGAACCGCAGGTTCGACGCAGCGCGGCCATCTCTCTTGTACCGCACCAGCCAGATGTTGACGGACTTCCAGAAATCGGTTGATAGGTCGGTGAGCCTATCGCCGATCGCTTTGTGCTTCAACGAGGCCAAGGACTTGCCACCGTCGCCGTCTATGAAATCGAGGTCATCGTCCTTTTCGAGGAAGATGGAAGTATCTTCCGGCAATTGAAGCACTTGTAGCAGCGCGAGACGTGCCTGGTAGATATATCCCAGACCCTGCTCGCCGGCTGAAAACTTATCGGTGGGCGCATCGACCATGCAAAGTCCTTGTGCTGTTCTTGGAGGTCGGGGACGACGATAAGCTAGGGCCACATAGCGCATCTTCCGATGCGTTATGTCTTTACTCTCTTTTCCCCCGACTATGGCCGAAAATCCGCCCCCCCTGCCTGTCCATTCCTGGCAATAGTAACAAATCGTTTTAGAGCGGCTAACAAAACGTAGCGAGCAGCCGTCAGGTGGGCGCGGACGGCGCGCAGGAACGACAGTGTACGAGTGGTACATGAGGATTCTGAGCACCGGCCGCGCCCGCCTGGCGGCCGCGCAGTAGTTTTGTTAGCTGCTCTTAGCCGGGGGGATCAATTTTATATTTCGCTGCTGGGGCGGCGCATGGGCACCTCCACGACCTTGAGCCTGACTCGATTCTGGAGATTGTTGTGCTCTTCGAAGTAGCGTGCAGTCGAATGCTTCTTGACAGTACCATTGAGCCGTAGCTTGACCGACGAGAAGCACCGATTTGAATCAGGAACCACCAGATGGAAATGTAGTCGGCGACCTTGGTATTGTCTCGCAAGGTAAGCATCGGCCTTGTGCAGAATCCAACGAACTTCATTGGCGCTGATGCGCTTTCCGAATGTATATTTGCACTGGACGTAAATGGTCTCGTCATCGCGTTCAAGAACCAGATCCACGCCGCCGTCCACGAAGCCGAATTGAAGTCCTCGGTACGTCACCGCATAGCCTTGAGCCTCGAACTGCAAACCGACATGTCGTTCGTACACATAGCCCCAGTGAGAGGGTGAAAGCGAAGCGTAGGGGAAACAGTGAACTGACTTTCCGTCCTGGACCACGTGCAGCACTTTGTTCATGCTATCGAAAACTAGATGGCCGGATCTCAATGCTCGTCCGAGCCGCAGTCGTTCCTTCGTAGTGCTGCCTTCTCTTGTGGTTTCAGTCGTCATGATCTCTGCTGTTCGGCGTCGATGATCCTTCTCTCCGTTGACAACGATAGCCCAACTGGGCGTCTCCCGGCCTTGCCGGGCCGCGCTGTCGTGCTGCGCATAGATCCGAAGACGCCAACGCGACGTGGACCTAGCAGCACCGCCAAAACCAACTGGCCGGCTTGCCGGTGCAACAAAGCCCCCTTGCGGGGGCCTCGTTCGTCGGCGCTTGGGTGGGGATTCTCGTCCCCGCCCCCAACGCCGGGTGAGATGGCTTGGACGGCGCACCCATGGTAGCGAAAGCTCTTTGGGCCACCATCAGGGGCCATGTCGACCGGCTGTCAGACTTCTTCCAGGAACGTGTCGGATTTCTCAGCCAGCCACTGCTCCACGGCTTTTCCTTTGAGTTCCTGAGCCAAGTAGCTGGAGCAAAGCGAGGTGCCGTCCGAACGCAGGTTGGCCACCGTATGTGCGGCCAAGACTGCAGCCCCCAGAAGGTGTACCTGAGTGCGCCCGCTTTCCTCCCAACCCTTGGGGAGGGATTCAATGGCGGCCAAGGCCTCTTGCCCTGAAAGGTATTGGATGCAAGTGAGGTAGGACCACTGGAGGCCCACTTCCTCGCGCAAGCGCTTGCCGGCGGCCTTCTCGTCCAACCGGCCTTCAACACTGTCCAGCAACACTTGGGCGGCCGCGATGGCCTTGCCTTGGGGAGAGAGCCGGCTCTTCTTCTTGGGGAACGTTCCGCGCACGATCAGGCCTTCTTGGTTGCTTTCTTCGCAGGCTTCTTGACGGCCTTCCGGGCGGCTTTACTCACCGGCTCGCTTGCCTTCTTGACCACCATGGCGAGTGCCTTCTTCACTCTGCCATCGGCTGACGGGAACTTCACCGGGATAGACCTTAGCCCATGCCTTGCCCTCGGCGGACTTGGCCCATGCCTTAAAGGCCTTGGGGGCCAAGCCGCGGCCTGCCCAGGTTTCCCCGCTGGGAAGGAGGTACTTCGGAGCCACCTTGCCGAGCTTGCGGCACTTGCGGGACCGCGCGGCGTCCTTGGGTGCGCGCAACGGCTTGGCGTCGATCGTTTCCCCGATGAGCTTGGCCACCTGCTGCCGCTGGGCGGGGCTGAGGATCTACGCATACTTCTGGAGGACCACTAGGGCTTTCGGCACCTCGCCGTCGCGCTTCTCCACCAGTTCCTTCTGGGCTTCGAGCTGTTTGATCTCGGCATTGAGGGATTTCAGCGTGATCAGGGGCAAGGGAGGGCTTCGTTTGGGAATTCAACGGTTATAGCCCACCGCTGGGGCATGACCACCCGACACTGCCTAGGACTACCAGGAGAACCAAGTTTCCTTCAATTTTCCACTGGGTCACTTCGGGAACGGTTCTGGATCTTCTTTACATCTGGCTCAAGCTTCTTGTTCTGGTCCAGAAACTTGGGTCACCTCACAGCCGGGCGATGGCCGTGAGGTGATCCATCCCGGCCAGAGCGAACGTGCGCCGAGCCTGCCTCAGGTGGCAGTAGCCGATCAAACAGAGTGGCGATGAGGGGGGGCTGGCGCACATAACAGGCAATCGCTGAGGCGTAACGGTGCGCCATTGCGGTGCCTGGTGAATCGCCCAGAGCGCTGTAGACAGGCACCACCCTCACTGGATGTCCGCTATTGGCCAGAGGCGGACCTCTGCCCTACCCCCGATAACGCTCCCTAATCCTCTGCCCCGCCCTGCGCAGTGTCCGCTCTCGGCCGTACGCGGACATTCGTGCGGGTCAAGCGTGTCATGTTCATACTGGGATCACTCCTCGGCAGCGGTCCGACATATCGGCGCCGGTCTCAAGCAGAAAGCTGCTTTCCGCCTGTGACGACTCATTGGAGGGACTTCGAGATAAGGCACTGCTGCTGTTTGGTTTTGCCAGTGGCGGGCGCCGACGCAGTGAGATCGCGGCAGCTGACTGGCAGGACCTGCGCCGCATCGGCGAAGACGCTTTCATCTATCGGCTGGAGCACAGCAAAACCCAGCAGGCTGGTCCGAGCGCAACTGCCACACCCGACAAACCGGTGCTGGGCCGCGCAGGACTCGCCCTGGCTGAATGGCTGAGCGCGGCCGACATCACAGATGGGTCCCCTCTTCCGTCGCCTGTGGGTGAATGCGTCGGTCCTGCCCTGGCGCCGAAGGCGGTTGCAGCGATTGTGCAGCGGCGGGCATTGCAGGCGGGGTTGAACGGGGACTTTGCCGGCCACAGCCTGCGCTCGGGCTTTATCACCGAGGGCGGCCGCCAGGGCATCGCCCTGCCCGCCTTAATGGCGCTGACTGAGCATCGCTCCGTCGCGCAGGCGATCGGCTACTTTCAGGCCGGGGACGCGTCAAGCAACCCAGCGGCTCGACTGCTTGATCTCTAGCGCGGGCCAATGCGTCATCGGCCCTTGCGCGGCTCCCGCTTCGCAGGAGTTTTCTCAAGGCTTTTGAGCAGATCCTTCTTCTGGCGAACGGATAGGTCATTCCACTGCAGAAGCAGTTGGGCCAACAGCTCGTCTTCGGTGTAGAGAAACGCCGCGGGTATGCCAAGTACCTCAGCCAACTGTTTGGCTGTCTTGATCTGGGGTTCGTGCTTGCCGCGTTCGTACTGGTTGATACGTGGAGAGGCCACGGCGGGATCCAAGCCGGCAAGGATGCCGAGCTGCTTCTGAGATAGCCCGGCTCGTTCGCGCGCCTGTGCTAGCCGCAGCGCAAAAACCGGATGTTCTGCCGTCCGCCTGTTCACTTTTGCCCCCTCAAGGAGGGCTAAGGATGGCGGAAGTGACCGGCGCTTGGATACTAAGATATTCTTAGATGCCATGGCAACGGTCAGCACGCAGTCCGCGGTCCTGGATCGACTGCTCCTGGTCCTTCGTCGAACCGATGAACAACTCAAAAACGCAGTCTCGGGATCTAGTGCGTCCTGACGCCCCAACTATTAGCGACGTCCGTCATCTAGGCGGTCGTGGCGCCCTCTATCTTCTGGCTTTGGTACAAGCTCGCCACGCGCGAACACGCGTGGCGCCCACGGTGGAGGGCACTCACAGTGTTCTTTCGGTATTGGATGCGCTGGGGGTTGTCCGAGTCGAGCCGGAGGCCGGCCCGGATAGCCATACGATCGACGGTGACAAGATTGCCTGGTCCTACACTTGGCCACACGTCCTCTTCGAAGAACTGGAGGTGCGGCTCAAGGACTACCTGCAAAGTGAGGCTCAAGAGCCCCCTTATGCAGAGATGTGGTTAAGGGTCTGGCAGGAGCTGGTTCCGCAGGACGTGACAGCCTATCTTCGGCATCAATTGCGCATACATCAGTTTCCCGACTTTTTTCTTGTGGAGCTGGCCCGGCTACTCATGCTTTACGACTCGCTATACAGCCTGGGCCACTGGCGTTATGCATGCTGGGCAGCGGTGCGCAGCATGGCGTCGATATCCTTGCAATACCCTGGCAACGTCGAGATGTTGAAGTCCACGCTAAGCAGCGAATTGCCGCGGCGGCTCAGGCTCACTCAGGGCAGCTTGGAAGGAAAGCTTTGCTTTTCTCCGTCCTACTCTCTTCCGGACTGTGCGCTTACGTCGGTGTTCTCCACCGTCGCCACGCGACTGGGCGATCGGTACTGGATGTCGCCCCCAGCCCTCGAGCTGATCTAGCACCTACGGCTCTTTGCTTGCTCAACGTAGAAGCGATGCTCTTCATGGCGACGGGCCTCCTTGGGCCTGATTGTCGCAGAAATTTTAGTGCTGGCTGATCTAAATTACAGGGAGTAGGTCAACCTTCTAAGGCACGTACTGCGTGCCAATATAGGGCTAGGGGTTGGGGTTGAAGAACTCATCCAAGATGCCTGCGAGCCCGCGGAGAGCCCGGAATCTTGAGATATAGCGCAGCATCTCAACAGCGTCCTCATCAGAAGTGTTGAGGTTACCCAGGAAAATATCGTCAATCAGATCCTGCCGCTGCTGACGAATTGCTCTCGCAGTCTCCATCCACTCCTGATCCGCGTCGCCTTCAGAAAGTCGTTCTAGGATCTGGTCGCGAAGCACTTGATAGTTCTCTTGGAAGTCATCGAAAAATAGCTCCATGTCGCCGTCCCTTAGCACAATGGGCGATGTGTAGGAAGCCTCACATCTTTGCAGCATGTGGTGCGAGGTATACACCGACACAACAGGCAGCTCGGTGTGGCACCGATCCCGCCGCGTTCTGAAGCCCAGCACCTCAGGCGACACTGGGCCACTGGGCCGACGCAGCAGACGGACTTCAATCAGCGTCGCCAGCGCCTGGCCAACCAGGTGATGCGCATCCCATCGGGTCAGGATGCGGCGAACTGACCAGCGAAGCGCGTCCAGGTAGACGTCGGCCTCTTTGAGCGATAAGGCGTCCAACGCGAGCCGGAAGGAACATGCCAGCAAGGCAATGGCATCCACAGAAGCAAACTCGCCAATGTTGTAGGCGTTTTCCGCGATGGTGCGTAGGTCTCGATTGTCACTTGCTACATTCTTGAAACCGCTGCTTATAGCCACCACCCGCTGTGTAGGGGTCAGCCGAACCAATCCCAGCCTTCTCAATAGGTCAGCGTGGATCGCCCGAATCTGGTCTCCTGGCAGAACTTCGGGCCCTGTGAGTTGCCAGAACGGGGAGTTGTAAAGCGCCGCCGCTGCACTTTGGTGGTAGTCAGCGTGTACGGCCTCCACGAGCTTCAGGCCATTGATGCCCCGCAGCTTTCCCGGGTCGTTTCCGATGTGGAAGTAACGCTGAAACACTTTCCGGAGCGGACGTTGGGTGGACGTTCCACCATCAATCTTCTCCAGCCAGTGCTCATCAAGAGCATGCCAGGAGTCAACCTCCGGCGTGCACACCAGGACGATCCAGGCCCACAGGCGATGTCGCGTTAGCAGCGCGATGTCCATCGGGGCCGGACCAGGCCGCTTCGGGTGGTTCTTTGGAGTGTCAGTTCCCATGGGAAATGGCATGCCACCGGCACTCCGCAAACTGTGCAACAGTCTGGGGGAATACGCCACTCGTCGCCAAATCTAGCCATGAAAGTCTCTCTCATGCACGTAGGTTCCAAAGACGCACCCAGCCAACCCCTCGCGGATCTACTCGCAGAGCACGGTGAATTGGTGAGTGGCGGTGACCTCCAACGCTGCTTGGGTTTCAAGAGCGCCCGATCGTTTCAGCGTGCTCAAAAGGAGGGGCGACTGCCCGTCACCACCTTCTCGCTGCCCGGTCGACGAGGCGTGTTCGCGCGCACGCGCGACATCGCGGCTTGGCTTGGCTCCTTGGGGGCCGCCGGCTAGCGCTCATGGAGGGCGCGCCTTGCATCAGGGCCACGACAGAGTGGCCATCCACAAGAAGAGAGGTGCTGATCGCCTAGATTTGACGACCACAATGCAAAAAGCCCCTGCGAACAGGGGCTCGGGATGCAAACTTAGTTAGCGGCTAAGTGCGTCCAGGGGACCACGGTTCGCAGGCTCTGTCAATGCTTTCGCCCTCTTGGACGTAAAGGCACGGGCGGCATTTGCCTGGAGAACCTCATGCACATCTAAGGTCCACGCCCGCACTTAGCACGTGCCGGTCGACCCCATCGCCTTCCCGTCCTCCGCCACTAAGCACAGCGGCGCCGCCATTTCTGTGGAACTAGCGGCGGACCCTGGACCGACGGCCGTCGACGCACGCCATCGATTGTGGTGCACACGCCCTACCCCAACCGCAGTAAATCGCACTGCGGCGGTTACGGCTGTGCGCCTACCCATCAATCGAGGACGCGACGTACCACTTCCCTGGAGCACCCATGTCATTCATCTCACAAATGTCCCCGGGCAGCCCGGCTGCCTTGCCCCGAGCGATTGACCCGTCCGGATCGCTACACCAACCCGGGCCCCGCCCCTTCGAACCGCGAATCTACGGCAGACGCGAATTCGAAAAGCGCGACGTCTACGGTTTCCTTTCCATCAAGGAGGCGCGACCGGTGGAGGTCGACGGACTGCCGGCCATAGCGGTGGCACTGGCGCTCGAGTGCGATCCGCATATCGCGTGCTACACGGAGCGTCCCCGCACCCTACCCTTGGGCGACAAGAACACCGAGCTGCACTTTTGGGTGCGGCATGCCTCGGGTTTCGAGCAGTTCCTGCTGCTTGTGCCTGATGCCGACTGCGTACAAACCGTAGGTGGAATTCCGCGGCCGCGGGAAACTGAGCGTTGGCAGGCTATGGCACGTGATGCCGGCCTGCAGCTCCGCTTCGTGACCGAGCATGATGTACGTGTTGCCGGCGCGACGATTGCACAGCACAACCGACTACTGGCCTTTGCTCAGGTAGCGCAGTCACTGGGCAATCGTCTGGCATTGCGCGCACGAATCCTCGCCAACGTCGAGCAACAGTCGCGTGCGCGGATCGACCAGCTTGAGGCAGCGCTCGCACCGTTCGATTCGGCAGATGTCCAAGCGGTGACTTGCGAGCTGATCTGCCTCGGAGCCCTTGACTTTGATCGCGAGCAAGAACTCACCCGGCGTTCGGTTGTTGCGCGGAGGAATCGCACATGAAGCCGCGCTTCACCATCACCGAGGCCGACGCGCTTCTAGCCTTGCCGCGGCCGGACACAAAAGCGATGACGGACCGGACTGAGGAGGAAAAGCAAGCTATCGATAATCGCGTCGGCGCATTGGTGGCTCTGTTGGAGGGAGCGCCGATCTCGCAAGTCGCTACGGCGTATTCCATATACCCCAAGACACTGCGTCGAATGCTGGACCTTTGTGCCAAGCCCGCCATCAACGGCGGGATCAATGGCTTCGCGGTATGCATTCCAGGGGCGCGACTTGTAGATCCACAGCCCCGCCACACCGGCCTCCCGCCACAGGGCCGGGCACATGCGATGACGCAGCTGGTCCTGGCAATTCCAGAGCTCGGCGCTTTAGTCGCTAAGTTCAAGGGAGAAGTGCCCACACGAACGCGAACTAGTCCTGCATTCGATCGACTCTACGCACACATCAAGCGGATGCTGAAAGAAAAGGGGTTGGATGATTGCTACCCGCTCAACACGCGCGATGGTGGTCGTAGAGCGCTGTCGACGTTCATAAGGCGCTCGCGCGAGCACAACGCCGACCAAGCGATGGCTTTTTCGGCGCCCATGGCCTTGACGAAATGGAAGGAACTGGCAGACATCCGGCCGTTCGATGAGATGCAGTTCGATGGGCACTACATTGACCTCAAGGACCAGTGTGTCGCAATACCACTGCCCGATGGCACTTCGGTGCTTGCAAAAATCTCTGGGCTCCTGCTGCTTGTTGAGTTCGATGTGGGGTCGCGCGCCTGTGTTTCTTGGCAGGTGGTCATTGACGCTTCCTACGATCAGTTTGACCTGCTGCGAACATTGTCCGCTGGGCTCACGCCGTGGCATCCGCGTGACCTCAGTGATCGTCGTATGCGCTATCTGCCTAATGCGTGGATGCCTGCGGCAATGCCGGGCCTGTTGCCTCGTGCGCTCAAGCTGTCGCTTGACAACTTCTCTGGTCATTTGGCCAAGCATGCCCGCCGCACGATGCTGCACCACCAACTCGGCATCTATAGATTCGGTGTCGCTGGAATTCCGCAAACCCGCGCCGAGATTGAAGCGTTCTTCAAGCTCATCGAACAGAAAGTGCTCCGCTTCCTCGCCGGAGGATTCGAGCCAGAGACGAAAAATCGGGTTGAGCAGAAGGTTTCTACACGCATGGCGTCGAACTATCCGATCTTCGCCGACTTGCTGGAGGACTTTCTCGATGTCGCCATTAGTACCTATAACGTGTCCGCACATGCGGAACTGCATAATCGCAGCCCGCGCGAGGTCGCCGAACGCTACATCGAGCTTGGTGGCATGCCACTGCGCTCCTCGCGCACGGCCGACGACGCGCGCGATATGCGGCGAATCCGTGTCCAAGTGACCATTCGCGGGAGTAAGAGCGGCGATGTTCTACCGCACGTCAACTACGGATATGGCACCTATCGTAGTGACACGCTCAATCCCCGTACGGACTTGATCAGCGAAAAGTTCCACGGCTACATCGAAGACGATGACGCCCGATTCCTAACATTGCTCGATGAGCGTGGCCTGCCTTACATCACGCTGCAGACGCTACCTCCCTATGCACGCACGCCCCACACGCTCGCCGAACGCAAGCGTGCCGAAAAGCTGAAAAGGTCCCATTCGGGGCGCTGGGAGGGTATCGACGACTTAATCGAGGCCTATCACGCCGACGTCCGCGAATGCGCACGACATCTCAAGTGGGCGGCGGACGAAGTTGCCAGTGGCGCTTCGCCCCGTGCACCAGTTGACCGGCCGCTCGGCACCTCCAGCGGCGCGGCGCAAACGCTGGCGGGACTTCCGCCACGTGGCGGGCCGGTGAACCTCCGCCGGCGCTGAACCGTTGCCTCTTCATTTATGGCGGCGGATCGCCGCCTTGGAGTTCAATCATGAAAACCAACAGACCCCATTGCTTAGACGGCACGACGTCCTATCAGATTCAAAGCTTTGCTCGTGTTGGCAAAACAAGCGCAATCCAGCTGTCTAGCGATCCTGTCCATCAAGACCCGCGCGAGTCCGACGAAAGTACGACTAGTCGCTCAACCGCATCCCAGGAGGCGAGCCATGACGACTGATGCTCGCCATCCCATGCTGCGCTTCAAGCGCCCACTGATTATCACGCGCCCTGGCGAACGATTGGCCGGTGATGCCAGAAACAGTATCGAGATTGGCTCTGATGCGATCTGGATCGATGGCTTCGGTCGCATCGGCAAGACCTATGGTGTTCGCCAACTTATCCAGACCGATGCTTGGCGGCCGTTCCCAATGTATATGATCGAGTTCAGCTATACAAAGCCGGCCAAGCCAGGCGAAGGCTACTTTGCCAGTTCCTTACTGCTGCAGCAAGGGCAGACGGTCGCGGCAAGCGCGACAAGTAACGGCACGCTCATGCGTGCAGTTCGCATGTTCCAGGAGGAAGGCCACCGTCAGGGCGCGCAAGTGATCGGCGTGGCTTTCAACGAGGCAAACCGCTTCACTGCCGACGAGTACGAGCACGTCATGTCGATCGTGAATGAGTGTGAGAAGACCGGGCGAATCTTCTTTTTCTTTATCAATCAAACCGACTCGGGGCGCTTCGACCGTTCGGCGATTGACAGGCGTCCGCCCCGCCACATTTATGGACGCTTCTTCACCACCTCCCACCACTACACGGGTCTGCTGTGGGAGATCCCTAAGGCCGATCGAGAACATCAACTTGCCTCGGACGTGGCCCTTGCCTTTCGTGAGTATGACGAGGAGCTAGTTTGGCCCGAAGGATCTGGCATCTCTTATACGCAATATTTTGCACCCAAGGCATACGCGCTGGGCTGGCGGTTGGGTACTCAGGTCGATCTCATCCGCTTAGTGATCAATTCCCTGCGTGCCGAACACGGCCTGCCTGACGTCGTGGAATGGCCGATGCAGTCATTCGAACGATTCGTGTACTTTATCCTGGTCCGAGTAGCCTACGAGAATCCGGAGTTCAGTGAACTCACGGAAACAAATATTCGTGGAGGGCTGCTACGCGCGGGCTACCTGGAAATCGAGCCGGGCTATCGGGGCATGCCGGCATGATCATTCCTGCTGCTCAGCCGAGCCGCCCTATCACGCTACGAGGGACAGTATCGCGCGACTCCTTGACGCCGTTTGCTTCTTCGCTGACGACTCCGTTTGTGGGTATGGACCTTAGAGTCCTACCTGCAACATCTGCCTTCGGGTTACTTGCGCGGCTCGTGCGGCTCAATGCCCTTGACCCGATCGACCTCTTTCGGCTTTTTGGAATCCGCAGCCGCCGGGCGGATGACCTATCGGAGCTGATGACCTTCTCTGACGTTCGCCAAGCGGCTCTGGCTCGCGCCCTGCACCTACCCACAGTGCCGCCGACGTGGAATCTGACGGCATGGTTCCCCTTTCAGGCGCCCTCGAACATCCTCAAAACTGGTTGGGTACTCCGCTATTGCCCGCAGTGCATGCATTCAGGCTACCACACGCTACTACATCAATTACCCTGGATCCAACGTTGTCCTTGGCACGGCGTTGCACTACAGAACACGTGCATGCGCTGTGGCAGGAAGCCGACCGCGCTCGCCGATTGGTGCTTCGACGAGAATCTAGCGTGTGAATGTGGACACTCCTTGCTGTCGACCGAGGCAGCTCTCAAGCAATCGGCTGGTCCGCCCTCAGGGGCCGCTGACTTCCTCGCTATCTACCTGGACTGGGCCACCAGCGAAAGAGGACGCACCATTCTCGTCATGCCGGAACTGCCGGCCGACGCGGCGGCAGCACTGGCGGGCCTTGTTCAGTTGCCGAAGGCTTTGGAGTGGAGGTGTGGCAAGCCTCAGGTCGCTCTTCACAAGCGTTCTTGGCGAACCACCATCCATGGTCCCCGCTGTAATCAGGAAGCTCTTAGGCAGCTCGACACGTTGCGGCAGGACCGCCCTGGTTTCCTTACCGTCCCTGCTCAGATTCGACCGGCGGTCGCAAATGTAGCGGCAGATCTAGCACTCAAGCTGCCCGCGAGTACTCTCACCGACCGTGAAATGACGCTGTTCTTAACTGGAGTCGGTATCGAGGCGCCGGCGACCTTTCGACCCGCCCGGCGAGGGTTCTCCGGATCACTCTCCGCACTTCCCCCCTGGGAGGTTGCCGGGCAGCAGTTCCTCAATCTTGCCTGCCTTCACCCTGCGTCCTACCGTTCTGTCGTGAAGTTGATCGACATCGCGCTGGATGGCAGGTCACTCTTCGACTTCCACGGCCAGGCCAAGATGGAAGAGCTAAATCTCTTGATCAAGGTATGTGGGTGTCTTCTGACGCGCGGGTATGCCGAAGGCCTCAGAGCCACGCTGTCGCAACACATCCCCGACCTGTTTGGAATGCGGCGGGACTGCCCTCATCTGACACAGCCCTGGATGCTAGCGGTTGTCAATCGTACGAGGCTAGCTGAAGTACACGCCACGTGGTACCCGCTGGGAACTCCCTACATGGCAGCAAGTTTGCTCGAAGAAGCAGATGAGGCTAATCAGCGTCGCGAACGAGCTCACGGCCGAGGGCGGCCAAGGAGTCACCGTCAATAACGGGCATCAATGAGTGCGTTACCTGGATTACTAGGCATTCTTAAGTGCGGGGCCACAAACATGGCCCCTTTTGAATGCGTAGCGCGCAAGGATGGTTCATCGAGAGTGCACAGGCTCACGCACTGTTACATGCTCCAAAATGAGGAGTGCTAAGAAAAATCAAGGACATAGCGAGCGCACTTTAGAGTGCGGTGTACAGGTGTCACTGCGCATGGCCTGGCACCACGGTGACTTCGATCACTCGCCCGGCTGCCCAAGCTGACAGCTGCCGTGGCGTCCAGCCATCGCGCTCCAACGCGTCGGCAATGTCCCAGCCATCCGGCATGCCATCGGTGTCGATCAACCGCACGCTCTGCGCACCTGCGCGCATAGCCAGCTGCGCCAAGCCTGGGATGTAATGGCCGGCATCGTTCCGCCACCCCAGCATCGCCTTGCGCCCGGCTGCATCCGCGTCCGGCCACAGCACCACGTTGCGTCCGGCCAACGGCCGCCAGTCCGTCTTGGGTACGGCATTGCTGCCGCCCGGCCACGAGGCGACGGCATACCGCTCCCACGCGCCAGCGCCAGCCGCGCGGCATTTTTCGCCTTCAACCAGCAACACGTCGGCCTGCGGTTTGGCCGCCAGCGCATCCAGGCCGCAGATCGGGCGCGGCGCCGGGAAGTGTTGGATGCACCACTGCCGCTTGCCGTCCGGTCCCACGCACCACGTCACCTGCGGCGTCCACTTCTTCACCTTGCGCGTCTGCCGGTCGGTGAACTCGGCGCGCAGAACATAGCCCAACAGCCGGCCCTCGCCATCGCGGTAAGCATCGGCCCGCACCACACGCATGCGTCGCAACCGGCCCCGCTTCGGATTCCAGATCGGCACCGTCCAGCCGTTGCCGGCGAGCAGGTCAGGCGCATCATCCGGCACCGGCATCAGCGGCACCCAGGTCACATCGAGCGGCGCTTCGATATCCACGCGCACGCCATCGCGGGCCTGGCGGAAGTCTTGCGCGCCCAGCTGCACGCATGCCTCGTGGAAATCACAGCCAGTGATCGCCATCAGGAAGCCGATCACGTCAAAATGCGCGCCACAGCCGAAGCAGTGCACGAACCCCTTGGCCGGGATCACGGTGAACGAAGGCGACGACTCGTTGTGAAACGGGCAGAGGCCCGCGTATTCCTTGCCGGTGCGGCGTAGCTGCACATAGCGCTCCACCACAGCCACCAGGTCCACCGCAGCCTTGAGCTGCTCGACGTCGATCTTGTTGTGCGTCATCGGCCCCCTCCCCCTTTCAACTGCTCGCGCCGGGCCTGCGCCCGGTACTGCACCCGCAGGTAATCGGCAATGCGTGCACGACAGCCGATACCGCCAGTGCAGATGGCCACGTGCTCGCAGTGCTCTGGCAGCACATCGATTGCGGCTTTCCACTGCTGGCGCGGTGCCTTGGCGATATCCAGCGCCTTGGTGATGCAGCGGCTCACGCTCATCGCTGCACATCCAGCGGCAACACGGCCTGCGGATTGTTTCGCTCCTCGTCTTGCACGCGGTAACGCTCACGTTGGGCAAGTGCTTCGTCACCGGCGATACCAGGCACATCGCTATACAGCAGCTGCAACGCCTCAGCCACGTAGCGCTGCGCGGTGGCGCTCAGCATGCGGGTGCGTGGCGCGTGGTCGATGGTCATCTCAACCACGCTTCCGGCCTTTGGCAGCCGCCCGGCGCACGTTGCGCTCCAGGCGGTGGCACATGGTGCGGATGGCCTGCAGCTCGTCCACCATCAGGTCGGCCTCCTGCAGCGAAAGATGCGCATCGTCCAGCGCTTCCAATGCCACACCAGACAGGCGCCCCGCGTGCTTGGCCACGTGCAGTAGCTTGGCTTGCATCGCCGCCACCTCGTCCGGCCAGCCGTTGTCGGGCGCCGGCGGTACGAAGTCCATCGCCAAATCGAATTGCGCACCCAGCGATTGAATCCAGCACGTCGCCTGGGCCTGCCCGGCGCTCAGCTCCTGCATCCACTCAGTGAGCATCTCCGCCATCTCCATCGAGAGCGACTCACCCTCCAGGCCGCGCAGCTTCTTGCGCAGCGATTCCGCCGCAATGGTTTTGCCGCGGCGCTCTGTCAGGTAAGCAGCAGCCGCGCGCACATTGCCTGGCATCTGCGACACCGCGTTGTACAGCGCGTCGCGCCAATAGATGTCTGAGCGTTGGCACGTCATCGCGCACCACCCTGAAACATCGGGCAGTTCATCGTGGTGGCCGCCTGGTCGGCCGACGCACCATGTGCGTCATGCACAGCATCACCCCACTCCTGCGGTTCACCGCCTTGCGGCGCTACGACTTGCGCACGGGCATCGGCGATGTCGTCGCTGTCTTCTTCGTTGCCGAGCAGACCGGAGCAGAACGCGACCAAGCCGGCAACGGTCAAGACAATCGCGACAGCGTTGCGAAGCATCCCCGGCATGGCTGAAACAGCTGGCGCCGAGGCGCCCTGCTCCCAACGCCGGCGAACAGTATCAAGCACCAGTTCGTCGCTGGGCTTACGCATAGGTGCCACCCTCCTCGCGATATGCTGGAACCCCCACGGCACCAACAAAGGCCCGCAAGGAGGGCGACATGGACGAACGCGACAAGAAGATCGACCTACTGGAAAAGGAACTCGAGCAGCTGCGCGGCGAATTCCGCCTCACGCTCGGCAGGACAAACGGCCTGCACTTGGCTGTATTGACCATGGCGCGGCACCGCGGAAGACCAACGGAAGAAGTCATTGCGCACCTCGACCAAGCCATCGAAGCGATCGAGGCAACAGGCCTGCATACGCCCCTGCACGACATGACGCTGGAGGAGCAGCTTCGGGTGGCAAAGCAGATTTCGCAGGTTCTCCAAGCGAGTACGTTCGAAGCTCCACCCCAGTAACTGAGCCTGTCACTGCGTCAACCACCACTGACGGCACCTCAATCGAATCGCGCTTCATGCGAGCAATATCAGTAGACGCCGTTCTGACGATGGCACGTTCCAATTGGCTCCGACGCGTATGCTCAAAAGCATTGGGCCTGCTGAGCCAGTCACGAATCCAGAGCCGTGGATTCCAGCGATCAGACACCATCAGCAACCTCCAGAAAATTGAGAGGCCAACCCACGCGACGCCGGCGCTCTATGAGCGCTGCCCATTCGTCGGCGGTCAGCGACAGGTCGGCGGTGTCGCCGTTGTTGTGGAGAGGAAGCCCCACCAGCGACGCAATCTCGCCCGCGTCCAGGCGCTCGCTAAGCGGCGTGATGTATCTGCCGTCCTGCGAGCAACCTGCGGCGATGTACGATCCAACGTCAGACCCAATCTCACCTACAGAGGCCACAGGCATGCCGAACAAATTGTCCGAGAAGGAAGTCAGCGACCAACGGCTGGATGCCATCGAACTGGTGCTGGAAGTCGTGCTGCCTATGCTCATCAGCAACGCTCCGAATCAACGCCAGATCCGTCGGCGCTTGTTGGAACTGGCCGACGCACCACCTGCCCACATGTCGGACAACACCGCCCTGCCTCTGCTGGTGGATGCGATCGAGTCAGCTTGCCCCGACACCGACGCATCGCCTCTTTGACGAATGCCGCGCCCGACGGACCGAGTGCGTGCGCCAACTGGATCTGTTCTTTCCTATTGGAGAGCCCAGCGACGACCTTGGCCTTGAGGCTTTCGAGATGCTCGGGGTTAATCACGCTTGATATCCAGGAATTAAAGGCGATACCCAACACCGCCGGTACGAGGGTTCGTGATGAGGCAAATGCCCTACGCCGCATTCGTGCTTGGGGATGGCGCCGGACCGAAGACATCGGGGCGAAGACCACAACGCGATACGTGACCAGACGTCGCCAAGTCGATTCGATTGGCCAGCGCGCCGCTGGCGGTCTTGTGACCCCGCGCGATCATGTAGAGCGTCAAAACGCTGCATCCGGCCGCGCTAGCCACCTGAGCAAAAACCGGACATGCGGCCGTGCCGCTGCCACCTCGCCACTTTGCGTATTCGGTCAGATTCATGGGCCGAACGTTACCGTTTCGGTTATGACCAGTCAATACCGTTTCGGTTATTTACCGGAATGGTAAGCCCGCTGACCATAGGCGGGATGGATGCAAACACTGCTCGCACTGAAAACATGCGCCGCCTTGTCATCGAGGCGGGTGGTCCAGCTGAGTGGGCGCGGCGCTACGGTCGTGCCCGATGGCAGCAGGCCCAGGTGAGCCAATGGATATCTGAGGCCAAGCCCAAGGGAATCGGCCGCAATCTGGCACGGGATTTGGAAGCTGCTATGGGGCTGTCTTCCGGCGAACTCGACCGCCCCCCGTCGAGTGCGTCTCAGGATCCAAGACTCGAAAGGGCCATAGTCGAGGCCGCAGTGAAGTTGGTGAGGGAACTGGACGCGATGTCGCCCCAGCCCCCCTCGCCCGAGACGTATTCGACCCGCCTCTACATCGCCATGCTGGTTGCGAGAGAGGAAGGGGCAAGTGGCATTCTCGAAGGTCAGGATCTCGTTGGGGCATTACGCCGCTTCGCTGCGGAGCTTCGAAAAGCCGGGTGAGGAGGCATGAGTGGGGATCAGTGACGATCGTTTGAAGGAATTGGCCCAGCAGATGGCTGTGGCGATGGGGCTTCCGGCCCAGATACAGGGACCAAGGCCAGTGCCGGGAAGAAAACCCCAATTGCGCCTTGTGGGGGCAGCAACCACGCCGCCCGGCATGACTACGGCGACAAGAGAGTCGCATCTGAGAATGATCCGGCATCATCGACGCGCGTGGGGTCCGGCGATGCAGGTTCTCATTGATCAAGCGTGTTTCGGATTGGACGCGATGGAGCAGCTACCTGACCAAGATCTGCGGGATCTCTTACGTGATATCGAACGCGGAATTGACTGCCTGCGCGAGGATGTCAGCTTTGACGACGCCGGGCTGCTTCGGATGCGGTACCGCTGAAGCGGCCCGAACGCGGCTCGAATCGGGCCTCCCTGCCCGGACATTACCGTTTTGGTATTGACTAAGTCATAACCGTTTCGGTAACGTAACTCCTGTCCCGAGAGCCCGGCATGTCGCCGTGGGACATGGAGACCCTGATGCGCGCAGCAGCACATCGATCCGTCGCCTACACGCGTGGTGACGAATGCCCGGCCGAAGCCATTCACCTGCTAGCAGCAGCTGCAACCCAGCGCTGCGTCTGCCTGTGCGCGGCAAACGATCATGCCCGTGCCAAAGCGCTTAAGCGCCGCAGCATGTCCAAGGGTCCTAAGCGCTACCCAAAGCGCAGCAATCGCATTGAGCTAACCGGCCTGCGGGCCGAAGCAGCCAGCCGCGACTTTGTCCGAGAGCTACGGGCATGAGCGCCGTCGCCGCTTCGTTGACTCCCGAGGATTTGGCGGCCGCAATCATCTGGGCCGAGGACGCCATTCGCGAGGATGCGCACACCCTTAATGCGCTAGGCGATTACGCCTCTGCGAGCTATGCCTCATGCCTGCAAAAAAGGATCGCCAAGCGCAGGGAGCAGGTGGAACGATTTCGTTCCGCACTCGCTGAGGTGCGCGGCGCATGAGCGACTTTCCTTCGGCCAACTTTCGACTGGGTCGCGGCCAAGGCACCTTACTGCGCCTTTGCATCAAGGGAGAGGCGGTTAGCGCTGCGCTGTATGGCAGTGACCGCAGCAGCCAGGTCGTGGTGACGGTGTGCCGGGTTGGTGATGTGGGCCGCATGGAAGGCGCGCTGCAACTCGGCCAGACCGCCTACACGGCCGGCGACGACGCCCTGCAGGCAATGTGCGAATGGCTGGCTGCACACGGCGTGCCTGTGCGGGTGTCGCCATGAGCACGCGCCCAGTTGAAGCGCTCTTTCCCACCGGCCATGCAGGCCAAACGCTCGCGCTCATGATCTGCACGGATTGGATCTGGGCCGGCCTGTACGACGGCAAGGTCACCCCATCGCTGGATAGGTGCGCGGTGGCGCCGCGCCTGCGCGCCCGCACTACTACGCGCCATCTGTGCATCGGCCGCGACGCGTATGCGCTTGCACCGCGCGTGCTGCAGCAGGCCACGCGCTGGCTCCGGCAGCACGGCGTGCAGGTACAGGAGCCACGCGCATGAGCCGCACCTACCAACGCACCCTGGCCGCAGGTTGGGCGGTGGTGGCGATCCTGGCGGCCGTCTGCATCCCGTTGCGGCTGGCAGAGCTCCACGCCGCGCACCGTAGCGCCGGCACCCACCGCACGTATGCCGACGACCAGCGGCCCCCCCTCCCCCACGTTCGGCTGGCGCGAGCGAGGGACTGATATGCGCCAGGAAGCCACGCCCTTGCCGCCTAGCATTGCCGCGTGCCAGCCGGGCCACCGCCCGCAGCTGGTCACCACCCACGGCGCACCGCATCGCTACCGCATCGGCGGGCCGGCGCCGACCACGTTCCACATCGAGTGCTGCCGCTGCGGCAAGGCCACCGCGCCAAGCACCAGCCGCGCGCTCACCGAAGGCCGCTGGACCGAGCCCACCGGCCAGCACCGCATCCCGCTGTCCCACCTGAGCCGTGCACGCGAACAGCTGTTCGCGCACCTGGCCAATGCGGCACACGCCGCCTGATCGAGGTCACCATGCACCTACAACCCAAAGCACAGGCCGCGCTCAAGGCGGCATACACCGCGCAGGGCCGCACCCTGCGCCGCACCCGCGGCGGCTTCGCCGCCATGCCCGCTCAGGTGCAGACCAGCGGCCCCGTGCAGATCCAGGCATTCACCCGTCGCTGCATCAATTGGCTCGACAACGCCGGCTTAGTGCAGCTCGACGACCCACAGTTCCCCAACACCATCACCCTCAACAAGCGCGGCGTCGCCTACGCCGAGCAGCTGCTGCGCGACGAACCCGCTGCGCGTGGCAAGGCAGGTGCGTCATGAGCGCCTTCGCTCTCTCCACCGTCCGCCACAAAGACCGCGAGCGGGCCGACCTGGCGGCGCACCTCAAGGCATTCGCCAAACGTGGCGGCAAAGTCGAAAGGCTGGGCGCTACTCCTGTGCGCAGGAGCCTTTCGCGGCGCGAGGTCAACGATGCGCGGATCACCAAAGCAACGCCTACCAGCGAGTTAGACGCCCGTGTTTAGGATGGCGCTAGTGGCTGACTCGGCTGAATTGGTAACTGGGGGAATCCAACTCCGCAATCGCCCCCACGCCCACGGCAATGGGTTGCTGATGCGCATCGCCGCTGTACTCTGCGCGCCCTGCGTCTTCGACGGTCAACAACGGCGCCTTTGTGAAGGCGGCTATTTGCTGCCCTACACGTACTTGCTCAGTCAATGCCGGCTGGTCCGCTACGTCCGCACGGCTCCAGAGGGCTCGCAGCTTCTGATTGCCAAAGAATTACCCCGCGCCCCAGTCCCGTGGGTTCAGGGACTTGGCGTAGGCCCGCCCGAAGCGAAGCGCCTGGGCGCGCGCCTCGTGCCGGTCATTGCCTTCGCCCGCACGCTCAAGCGTTGCAACCGGCGCCGCGTGATCGCGGTGGTAAACGAAAGCATCGGAGTACCAGCGCAGCTCCCCTGCGGCCTGGGTTTCCATGGTCTCAATCCGGAATTCTCCGAAGTGGCCATAGGGATCGACAAGGGATCTATTTCGCATGCCATGAATAGTCATCTG
Organism: Xanthomonas sp. BRIP62418; assembly: GCF_003993495.1. Classification (NCBI taxonomy): domain Bacteria; kingdom Pseudomonadati; phylum Pseudomonadota; class Gammaproteobacteria; order Lysobacterales; family Lysobacteraceae; genus Xanthomonas; species Xanthomonas sp. BRIP62418. The sequence continues at coordinate 195,883 of NZ_QEZG01000034.1, read as the reverse complement.
GCAGGTTTGAAGATCTCGTCAAGACAATCGAGCACAGAAGCCATCGGGCCGTTACACGGCTACGGCACGCAGAGTACAGCCGGCATCAGAAACCGGTCGGCCCAGCAGGTATGCAGTCTGCTCGTGCGTCTTTGCGCGTTTCACTATTCGAGCCGCTTCCAGATATGCGGCAACGAACGATCAGAGGAAAAACGAAGTGGGCAGATCAGCCCGATGAAACTCAACAACACGGACACTCCAGACGCCGTCACCGTGCGTCAGCTAGACCGTAGCAGCCAGCCCATACTGATACGCGAGAAGCGTCTCGCGACTTGTTCTGAGGCCCGGGGTCATCGCGATGCCCGCTTGCTCAGTTGGCACCGAACTTATCACCGCGCACTATGCGATACGCCGCTCACGGTCGGCAGCTTAGTAAGCAGTTGGATCGAGCTCTGCAATTGCTGCCAACCCGGCCGCGACCGCTTGCTGGCGTGCAGTTCCGCGATCCTCCGCTCGGCCCGCATTTTCGATCTCCAGCAGCGGGCCACTGCGGTGCACGTGATAGACATATGCAGTCGACGTCCAAACCGAATCGCCGGGTGCCTGCATTTCGAGAGTCTCAACGTGGTAGTCGCCACGAAAGCCATGAGCGGACGCAGCGGTGGGCAAGCGATGAGCCATAGGTGCCAGTATGACCCACGCTCCCGGCTGCAGGCGCTAACCCTACATGAAGCAGTTCACTTAAAAGGCGAGGCCGTAACCGGCATCACATCAATTAGTACGATTGATCCCGTTTGCATCGTAAGTCGAGGCCGCTTTCTTCCAGTCATCTGCATTCAAGTGATCACAGAACGCGCACGCAATACGAAGTGCATGCGCTCGCGCTTCTTCACGCCCAGATCCTTCGCCCGCCCCCTCAAGCGTGACAACCGGAGCGGCGCGCAGACAATGGTAGACATAAGCCGTCGACAACCAGCGATGCGGTCGTTGCTGTTGGGTCTGCTCGGTTTCCGTGGTCTCGACCCGAAACTCCCCGCAATAGCCGTGGGGACACTTTCGTTGAACATGGATGTCTCGCATGGGCACAAATGGTGTGCCTGGGGAGCTGAAGACTATGTGGAAATCGGTGGGCGCCCACTGCGGGTCCGGCGCGTGCGCAATGCAGCCATGCACATAGGCCTGCGGCGGCTAGCCAGCGAGCACGGAAGTAATAACTTCGAGAAACTCGATGCGGCGTGCTTACTGCGGGGCAGCACCACGCGCGGCGATCTTTTCCCGGATGAGCGCAAGCGCGGCGGATTCGGCATCTTCCCGCGACGGGAACAGCTCCGACTGAAGCGGGCCGAACGCGTTGGATCCGCCCACCTCGTAAGCCACCGCCATGCTGCGCCAGCCGTGCAAACTGGGCGCGCTGCTCACTTCGATTCGGAAACGGCCTTCTTCGATGTGCAATGCCATAGGTCTCCCCTTATCTGCGCTTCCTGCTGGAGCGCAGGTTTGCAGGCAATCGGAAAGCAAACGCTGCAACTAAACGGGTCAGAACTGCGCCCCCGTTATGTCGTGCGATCTCGGCCGACTTGCCAGAGAGCGGGCGGACAAGATGTTGCCTCAGGCTGCAGCGAAGAGCGCATCAATCTGCCCCAAACCCATCATCCGGCCGATCGCCGCAGCGTCCCCGGAGGAGGCAAAACAGCAATCCCCGCCTTTGCCGAGAATTCTGTTTCTCTCGCGCAAGTCACGCACCTCCCACAATACATCCCAGTCATGACCTCCCCGATGCGCATGGCACGTGGTGGTGATCGACAGCAAGTACGGCCCAACGCCAATGACCATCGCTGGCACTCCGTTTTGCGGGCTTGTCACGCTGCCACTACCTGCGTACAGATTCAAGCAAAATCTGAACGGATTTATCAGATTTGTATATGCGAAATGTTCAGCAATGCCATGGCAGGGAGGCGCTCGCGCAAGCAGCTAAGGAGGGCGAATGCTGCCCGAATCTTCTGAAGTCATGACGCTGCCGCAAGCGGCCGATTACCTGCAGCTACATCCGGTCACGCTTCGCAGCATGATGAAAACACGCAAACATCCACCCGGCCGAAAACTTGGCGGGAGATGGCGATTCCACAAGGCAGCGCTCGACGCCTACCTATCCGGTGAACCATGGCAAGAAGTCCCTACACCCTCACCCAGCGTGGCAAAAAAGGCACCTGGCACGTCCGCTACACCGACCCAAGCGGACAGCGCGTATTTCGAAGCACTGGGACTGCCGACCGGGCGCTTGCAACCGAATGGGCGTCAAAGCTCCACGCAGAAACGTACCGCACGAGCCGCCTAGGCGAGAAGCCACAACGCCGGTGGGTTGAAGCCGTGCCACGCTGGCTGGCCGATAAGCAGGCCAAGCGAAGCCTCGGCAAGGACCTGCATAACCTGCGCTGGCTCGATTCCCATCTGCGTGACAAGAATCTGGGGGAGATCGACTCGGATCTGCTTGCGGAACTACTGGTCCTCCGCATGGCCGAGCCGCGCGTGAAGCGCGTTGGCCGCAAGGACGAACGCACGACATCCCGCTGCACCGCCGAGAAGATGCTTGCGCTGGTGCGCTCGATCCTGCGCGCGGCGCACAGCTGGGGATGGCTCGACCATGTCCCTGCGATGCACCTGCAAGAGAACGGAAAGGCAAAAGAGGACTACCGCTGGCTCACCGTCAGGGAGGCCGAACGGCTGCACGACGAACTGGCCGAGCATTTGCGGCCGCCCTACCTGTTTGCGCTGGCAACCGGCTGGCGCGAGCAGAATGTGTTGCGCCTGGAATGGAGCCGGATCGATCTACGCCGCAAGGTGGCATGGGTCGCCGGCACCCAGGTCAAGGCGAAGCGCGCGATTGGCTCGCCGCTCAACGATCAGGCCATGGCCGTGCTGGCAACGCAGAAAGGCAAGCACCCGCGCTGGGTGTTTCCGAACGTTGAAGGTGAGCCGTACGACCGCGGCAACAACCATGGCTTTAAGGCGGCCCAACGCCGTGCACGCATTGCGCCATTACGTTGGCACGATCTGCGGCACACATGGGCCAGCTGGCACGTGATGGCCGGCACCTCGCTGCGATCGCTCATGGAGTTAGGCGGATGGCGTTCTTACCAATCGGTCTTGCGCTACGCTCACCTGTCGCCGGAACACCTGGCGATCGACGCAGCACGTTTACCGACTTTGGCAACTGGTGCAAAATCGGATCAAATCAATTGGAAGGCTGTTGGATCAGCAGCGGCTGGAAGGGGCAAAATGCCCGCGCTGCAACGCTTAGAAATGGTGGCCGAGGACGGAATCGAACCGCCGACACGGGGATTTTCAATCCCCTGCTCTACCAACTGAGCTACTCGGCCACTATCGCAACATGCTGCCTGCGTTGCGAGGACGCGCATCATAGCGAGCAGGCGCAGTTTGGGCAAGCCTTGCGATGAACTTTGTTGCGGGCCGGCGCGACACCTGTGCTTTCCTGCACCGGTTCACGCCGCGTGGCGGGCGGCGTGGCCTAGCCTGCGCAGGTCCGGAGGAGATTGTCATGCGCCTGCCCCGCCTGCTGTTGTCGTTCGCCTTGCTGCTGCCGCTGGCGGCCGCCGCCCAACTGCCGGTACGCGCGGTGCCGCAACTGGACATCTCCCGCTACGCGGGCCAGTGGCACGAGATCGCGCATCTTCCGGTGTCGTTCCAGAACAAGTGCCGCAGCGACATCACCGCCAGCTACACCTTGCGCGACGATGGCCTGATCGGCGTGCGCAACGGCTGCCGCACCGCCGATGGCGAGCTGGCCCAGGCCGACGGGGTGGCGCGCCCGGTCGCTGGCCAGCCCGGGCAGCTGCAGGTGCGCTTTGCCCCGGAATGGTTGAGCTGGTTGCCGCTGGTGTGGGCCGACTACTGGGTGATCGCCCTCGACCCGGACTATCAATGGGCCATGGTCGGCGAGCCGGATCGCAACTATCTCTGGATCCTGTCGCGCTCGCCGCAGATGCCGCGCGCGCAGTTCGAACAGCTCAAGGCCCGGGCCGCGCAGATGGGCTACGACCTGTCGCCGCTGATCGTGGCTGCGCCGCTGCCCTGACTCCGGTGGCCGGCCCACCGCGCGCCGCGCATCACACGCCGCATTGCACGCGCGCCGGCAGCAAGGCAGCAAGGCAGCAACCGTACTGCGTAGTATTCTTGGCGCCGCCTCATCCCGCCAAGGACTTCAGTACATGCGTCGCGCCTCCCGTCTCCTGATCGTCTCGCTGGCCTGCGGCCTGCTGCTGAGCGCATGCGGCGGTGCGGTGCGCCGCGTGTCCGAGCCGGCTGCCAGCATCCAGCAATTGACCGTGCGTGCCGATGGTTCCTGGTCGGTCGATCTGCGGCTGCAGAACTACAGCAGCATCCCGATGCAGTTCGAGCGCGTGGCGCTGGAGATTTCCGCCGGCGATCAGGTCGCCGGCAAGCTCGACCAGACCGTCGGCATCTCGATCGGCCCGGAAACCGCCGACGTGGTGACCGTCAACGTGCAGCCAACCTCGCTGGGCCGCATCACCGTCGCCGACGTGCTGGCCGGTGGCCGCTCGCTGCCTTACGCGCTCAAGGGCACGGTATGGGCGACGCCGCAGGACAAGAAGCAGCGCGATTTCAGCGTCGAGTCGCGCAACACGCTCAGCCCGGCGCCCGGCCTCAACGGCGTGCTGCGCTGACGCGCACGCCTTCCCGCACTCGTTTGAAGGATCCCGCATGAGCAGCTACACCGCCCCGCTGACCGATTTCCGCTTCGCCCTGCACGATGTGCTCGGCGCGCAGGCCCTGTTTGCCCGGCTCGGCTATGCCGACGCCAGCACCGACATCATCGACGCCGTGCTCGAAGAGGCCGGCCGCTTCACCGCGCAGGTGCTGGCGCCGCTCAACAGCATCGGCGACGAAATCGGCTGCGCCTTCGACAAGGGCACCCACGCGGTGACCACCCCGCCCGGCTTCCGCGCCGCCTACGACCAGTTCGTTGGCGCCGGCTGGAACGGGCTGACCGCCGAGACGCAATTCGGCGGCCAGGGCATGCCGCACACGCTGGGCGTGCCGTTGAGCGAAATGATCAACGCCGCCAACCTGGCCTGGGGCAACTTCCCGCTGCTCTCGCATGGCGCGATGGAAGCGCTGCGCCAGCACGGCGAAACCTGGCAGCAGGACGTGTTCCTCAAGCCGCTGATCGACGGCCGCTGGACCGGCACCATGTGCCTGACCGAGCCGCATTGCGGCACCGACCTGGGCCTGCTCAAGACCCGCGCCGAGCCCAACGCCGACGGCAGCTACGCCATCACCGGCACCAAGATCTTCATCACCGCCGGCGAGCACGATCTCACCGACAACATCGTGCATCTGGTGCTGGCCAAATTGCCGGACGCACCGGCCGGCGCCAAGGGCATCTCGCTGTTCGTCACCCCCAAGTTCAAGGTGGACCGCGACGGCAACGTGGGCGAACGCAACGCGCTGCACTGCGGTTCGATCGAGCACAAGATGGGCATCAAGGGCTCGGTGACCTGCGTGATGAACTTCGAAGGCGCGCAGGGCTACCTGGTCGGCCAGCCGCACAAGGGCCTGCAGGCGATGTTTACGATGATGAACACTGCGCGCCTGAGCGTCGGCCTGCAGGGCATCGGCCTGTCCGAGCGGGCCTACCAGAACGCGCTGCGCTATACCCGCGAGCGTCTGCAGTCGCGCGCGCTCAGCGGCGCCCGGTTTCCCGACAAACCGGCCGACCCGATCATCGTGCACCCGGACGTGCGCCGCATGCTGCTCACCATCAAGTCGCTGACCGAAGGCAGCCGCCTGCTGGCGCTGCATGCCGCCAGCCTGGTCGACGTGGCGCACCGCGGCGCCAGCGAGCAGGAACGCGCCGATGCCGAGACCCTGGTGAGCTTCCTCACCCCGATCTCCAAGGCCTGCCAGACCGAGTGGTCGATCGAGAACACCTACCACGCGCTGCAGTGCTTCGGCGGCCATGGCTACATCCGCGAATACGGCATGGAGCAGCTGGCCCGCGACGCACGCATCACCACCATCTACGAAGGCACCACCGGCATCCAGGCGCTGGATCTGATCGGCCGCAAGACCGCTGCCAGCCAGGCGGCCGGATTGAAGCTGTTCCTGGCCGATGTGGAAAGCTTTGCCAATGCACAGGAAGGCAACGCAGCGCTGGCCGAGTTCATCAAGCCGCTGCGCGACAAGTGCAGCGAGTGGGCGATGCTGACCCGCGACGTGCTCGATCGCGCCGCGCGCAATCCGGACGAACTCGGTGCCGCCAGCTACGACTACCTGTTTTATTCCGGCTACGTGGTGCTGGCGTACTGGTGGGCGCGCAGCGTGGCCGCAGCCGATGCATCCGCGCGCAGCGAGGACTTCAAACGTGCCAAGCGCGAAACCGCACGCTTCTACTTCGCACGCGTGTTGCCGCGCACGCTGACCCACGCCGCCACCATCCGCAGCGGCGCCGCCCCGTTGATGACGCTGGAAGCGGAGCTGTTCGGCGAAGCCTGAGCAAGCGCCCTCCTCGCGGCGGGCTGCCGCCGTCGTAGCAGCGGACCTGGCCGCGACGAGGCGGTACCGATCGGCGAGACGTCGCGCCGGGTGCGCTCCTACGGCAACCTCACAGGATTCCACCGCTATCGTAGGAGCGGACCTGGCCGCGACGGGCATACCGATCGGCGAACATCGCGCCCAGGTGCGCTCCTACGGCAACCTCACAGGATTCACCGCTGTCGTAGGAGCGGACCTGGCCGCGACGGGCATTACCGATCGGCGAACGTCGCGCCCGGGTGCGCTCCTACGGCTACCTCACAGGATTCACCGCTGTCGTAGGAGCGGACCTGGCCGCGACGGGCATTACCGATAGGCGAACGTCGCGCCCGGGTGCGCTCCTACGGCAACATCGCAGGATTCACCGCTGTCGTAGGAGCGGACTTGGCCGCGACGGGCATTACCGATCAGCGAAACCTCGCGCCCAGGTGCGCTCCTACGGCTAAGCCAGGCGTTCAACGCACAAGGATTGGGCACACAGCACGGCGGCATCGCGGCCGGGCGGGCACGCGCTGATCCCTTGATTGCAATAAGCGCGCCACGGCCGTCGCTGCGATACACAAACTGTCAACGATCCGGTATAAGCTGTTTTCCCGATGGAGACAGACACGCACGCAGGTGATGTGATCGTCCCCGGAGGCTCCTCAGCCCCGGTCGCGGGCAGCGCTGTCGCTGCAATCCAGCAACTTCCCACCTTGCGCCTGCTTTCGCTCGACGCGCATGGTCGCGTACTGGACTGGATCAACTGGCAGGACGCCGCCTGCCTGTACGCACGCGGTGCGGTGTCCTGGACCCTGGGCGAGCCCTGCATGGAGATCCACGGCGGCATGTCGCGGCTCACCGGCGAGCGCAGCACGCTGGCATTGCATCCCATCATCGCCGCACGCGGGCATGCCCGTTCGCGCGCGCTGGACCCGACGCCGACCCTCAGCAACACCGCCCTGTTCGCGCGCGACTCGCAGTTGTGCATGTATTGCGGCCAGCACTTCAGTCGCCCGCAGCTGACCCGCGATCACGTCATGCCGGTCTCCAAGGGTGGCCGCGACAGCTGGGAGAACGTGGTCACCGCCTGCTTCCAGTGCAACTCGCGCAAGGCCAACCGGACGCCACAGCAGGCGCATATGCCGCTGCTGGCCGTGCCTTATCGCCCCAGCTGGATCGAGCACCTGATCCTGTCCAACCGCAACATCCTGTCCGACCAGATGGCGTTCCTGCGCGCGCAGTTGCCCAAGCGCTCGAAACTGTCGCTGTAGGTCGCTACCCGCTGGCTCGACACGACGCTCCGGCTGGATCGCCGGGGCGGCGGTGGGATCGTCCGACCGATGTGTGGCAGCGCGTGCACCGGCGGGCGCGTCGACTCGATGCAGCACACAGCGCCTCCACGCAATGCGCAACCCCGATGCTTCCTCGAGCATTCACGGCGACCCGGCCAGCCTGCCCATCGCACGGCCACGCAGCCTCGCTGGCCAGTGTCATAGGTCCTTCGACCCGGGTGCGGCGGATTGCCGCACCTGCGCCAAGGATGCAACGCACGCGCCTGAACTGCCGACCGTGCCCAACCGTCACTTCCCGCTGACAGCTGAACCGGTTTGCTTGCCGGGCCTTCGCATGGGGAGGACAATACGGTTTCAGAACATTGACACGATGATGATCGACTCCACCCGCTATCCGCGCCTGTCCCGCATCCAGACCCCCGACGATCTGCGCACTTTCGACGAGGCCGATCTCACCGCGATCGCCGAGGAGCTGCGCGCCTACCTCATCGAATCGGTGGGCAAGAGCGGGGGGCATTTTGCGGCCGGCCTGGGCGTGATCGAACTCACCGTCGCCCTGCACTACCTGTATCAGACCCCGGTCGATCAGCTGGTGTGGGACGTGGGCCACCAGACCTATCCGCACAAGATCCTCACCGGCCGCCGCGACCAGATCCACACGGTCAAGCAGAAGGACGGCGTAGCGCCGTTCCCCAAGCGCGAAGAGAGCATCTACGACACCTTCGGCGTCGGGCATTCCTCGACCTCGATCTCGGCTGCGCTGGGCATGGCGATCGCCGCGCAGCGCAGTGGCGACGAGCGCAAGGTGGTGGCGGTGATCGGCGACGGCGCGATGACCGCCGGCATGGTCTACGAGGCACTCAACCACGCCGGCGGCATGGACCCGGAGCCGAACCTGCTGGTGATCCTCAACGACAACCGCATGTCGATCTCCGAAGCGGTCGGCGGGCTGACCAAGATGCTGGGGCGTGCCAGCGGCAGCCGCACCCTCAATGCGATCCGCGAGGGCGGCAAGAAGATCCTCGGCGACAAGAAGAACAACCCCACCGCGCGCTTCGTGCGGCGCTGGGAAGAACACTGGAAAGGCATGTTCGTGCCGTCCACGCTGTTCGAGGAAATGGGCTTTCACTACACCGGCCCGATCGACGGCCATGACCTGCCCGGCCTGGTCGGCGCACTGAAGACGCTCAAGACCCTCAAGGGCCCGCAGCTGCTGCACGTCATCACCACCAAGGGCAAGGGCTACGAACTGGCCGAAGGCGACCAGATCGGCTACCACGCCGTCGGCCCGTTCGACCCGAGCAAGGGCCTGGTCGCCAAGACCGGCGCCAAGAAGCCGACCTATACCGATGTCTTCAGCGACTGGGTCTGCGACATGGCGGCGGCCGAACCCAGGCTGCTGGTGATCACCCCGGCGATGCGCGAAGGCTCGGGCCTGGTGCGTTTCAGCAAGGAGTATCCGCAGCGCTATTTCGACGTGGCGATCGCCGAGCAGCATGCGGTGACGCTGGCCGCCGGCATGGCCACGCAAGGCGCCAAACCGGTGGTGGCGATCTACTCCACCTTCCTGCAGCGCGGCTACGACCAGCTGGTGCACGACGTGGCAGTACAGAAGCTCGACGTGCTGTTTGCGATCGACCGCAGCGGCGTGGTCGGCCCGGATGGCGCCACCCACGCCGGCAACCTGGATCTGAGCTTCCTGCGCTGCGTCCCGCACATGGTGGTGATGGCGCCGGCCGACGAGGCCGAATGCCGTCAGATGCTGACCACCGGCGTGCATTACGAAGGCCCGGCGGCCGTGCGCTACCCGCGCGGCACCGGCCCGGGCGTGGCCCTGGACGCCTCGCTGACCACCCTGCCGATCGGCAAGGCGCAGCTGCGTCACAGTGGCACACGCATCGCCCTGCTGGGCTTTGGCGCAAGCGTGGATGCGGCCGAAGCGGTCGGCCGCGAGCTTGGCCTGACCGTGGTCAACATGCGCTTCGTCAAACCGCTCGACAAGGCCATGCTGCTGGAGCTGGCCAGCAGCCACGAAGGCTTCGTCACCATCGAAGACAATGTCGTTGCCGGCGGCGCCGGCTCGGGCGTGGCAGAACTGCTCAACGCCGAAGCGGTCACCCTGCCGATGCTGCACCTGGGCCTGCCGGACAGCTTCCAGCACCACGCCAGCCGCGAAGACCTGCTGGCCGAAGCCGGCATCGACCAGGCCGGTATCCGCGCCGCCGTGCTCAAGCGTTGGCCGCAGTTGATGGCGGGCAAGGCGCCCTCGCGGAATGCGGCTGCAGGCTGAGGCCTGCGCTGGTTGCACGCAGCGGTAGTTGCGGCAGGCGGTTGGAAAATCGCCTGCCGGTCCCGGCAATGCCGTGCGCCACGTGTTGACGCTGATGGATTGCCGCCGGGCGTAAGCGATCTGCCCGATGAGGCCTCAGATCTGCGGCACCGCGCCGGTGCGTGCAAATGCATCCACCAGCCGCACGATGCGCGCCTGCGCCTCGATGTCGCGTAGTTCTGCCTGCAATCTACCCACACCCGCCGGCACCCCGGTGGCAGCAAGCGCCTGGCGCAACAACGCAGGCAGGTCATCCAGCTTGCGCAGCCACCGCGACGCAGCTGCGCTGTGCAGGCGCGCGGCGTGGTCGAACTGGTCGTAATCCAGCGGATAGACGATCGACGGCAGCCCTGCGGCCAGGCAGGCATACAGGATGCCGGCACCGCCATGGTGGACGACCAGGGCGTAGCGATGCAGCTGCCGTGCGTAGTCCACGTACGGCAGGCGCTGGTAGTTGCCCTGCGTCTGCGCTGGCGGCGCGGCGGTATCGCCATCGCTGAAGTGGAAGATCACCTGCGGGAACTGCACGGCCACCGCACGCAGCACCTGATCCATCCGCTGCTTGACCCACTGCAGGTGCGTGCCCAGCGTCACCAGCACGTGCCGACGACCGGGGACGAACTGCGGCGGCGCAACCGCCGATGGCGGCGTGCACAGCTGCGGCCCGACGAAGCGCACTGCCGCAGGCCAGCGCCGGGCCAGCTCGAACGACGGCAGCCCCAGGGCCAGGATGCAGTGCGGCGAATACACCGCCTCGCTGCGGTCGTTGCGATAGATCGCCGGCAATCCGGCTGCACGCATCTGACCGCGGTAACACAGGTGCAGGCTCCGTTTGAATCCACGCGTCAGCCGCCGCGCCATGGCATGCCAGATCCGCTGCCGTGCCGTGGATGCGGGGAGCAGACCACCGAAATACGCCGGCGCCCCGTCGCCGGTTTCGATCACGCATGGCGACGGCATGCTGGTCCACCAGGCGATGCCCATCGCCTGTGCCGCCAATCCCGCGCTGGGCAAGGTGAAATCGGCGATCACCAGGTCCGGCCTGCGGTCGCGCCAGCGCTGCCGTACCGCATCGCCCAGCCGCGCCATCAGGCCAAGCGCCTGGTGCAACTGGCGGCGCAGCCGCAGGGGATTGTGGCCCACCGCATACGGCGGATTGGCGATCTCGCGCAGTTGCCGGTCGGCTTGCGCGTCCAGCACGCTGACGCCGCTCAGCCCGCAGGCATGGATGCGCGCCAGTGCCGCCGGCGTGCTGATGACGTGGACCTCGTGATGCGGCGCCAGCTGCAGGGCGATCGCCAGGATCGGATGCAGATGGCCGCTATACGGGGGTGCGATCAGATCAATGCGCATGGTCCCTCCCCTGCACTGCCTGCTCGATCTGCGCGATAAAGGCCTGGCACTCGGCCAGCACCGCTGCATCGCGCAGATAGTGCAGATGCCCGCATGCCGGCCTCAGATCTGGCGCAGCGCCGAACAGCAGGCGCGAGATCCAGTCGCCGCTGCCCTGGACGATGCGCAGCTGTCCGAACGTTGCAGGCGCAGTGCACACTGGCCCATAGGCAAACACGGCAAGACGCGCGCGCAGCGCCTGCGGCAGCTGCAACGCGGTCAGCAGCTGCAGGCCACAACTGCCGGCCAACAGCACCGTCCTCGGCGCCTGCTCCAGCAGCGCCACCACGCGCATGCGATCGGCGTCCGCGACGCGTGCGCCGCGTGCGGCCAGATACTGACGCGCGTTGCACACGCTGGCGCGCCACAGCGGTGTGCGCCGGTGCGGTGGGCCAGCGGAGTGATACGGATAATTGCAGTCGATCAGCCGCCGGCCCGCGCCTTGCAGCTGGTGCAGAAACTGCTGTTGTTCCCCGCTCAACGCACAGCGCTCCGGATCGCTTTGCCCGGTGAGGAAGGCGACCTGCAGGCTGGCGCCGTCAGTCCGCACGGAAACGTCCATCCGGCAACACGTGGTAACGCCGGGTGCGCCAGCGGATCGTGCGCACCAGCGCAGCATGCGCCAGATGCAGCGGCTGCAGGCACTCCGCGACGACCGACAGCAACGGACGGTGGCGCACCGCACCGGTTACCTGCCATTGCACCAGGCACAGCAGCAGCGCACGCAGCAGCACGGTGCACAGCACGCCGGCCACTGCCGGCCAGGTCGCCTGCACGCAGGCACACCCCAGCAAGGCCAGCAGCAACAACGGCGGCAGCCCCTGCAGCAGGCCGATGGTCAGACCCACGCCCACTGTCTGCCGACGCAGCAGGATCGACGCGAACAACATCCATCGATGCATCTGGCGTGCGTAGCTGGCCAGATCCGGGATCGCAGTGCGCATCGCCACCGGCGCGACGGATTGGTGCAGCCGCCCGCCGCGCTCGCGTACCAACGTGGCGACGGCCAGATCGTCGGTGAGCTGCTCGAGCAACGCGGCAAACCCGCCCCAGGCGCGCAGTTGCTCGGTCCGCGCGGCATAGCACATGCCGTTGATGGTCAACGGCGCGGCGAACGGCAGCCAGCCCAGATAGGTCAGCGCCGCATTGTTGTTGACGAACTGCGACAACAGCCGGCCTGCCAGCGTGCTGCCGTCCTGGTAGTACGGCAGTGCGGTGACCACATCGGCGTCGGCCAGATCCTGCAGCAAACGTGCGAGCGCGCCGGCGCCCAGTTGTGCATCGTCGTCGAGGATCAGGCTGATCGGCGCCTGCACATGCGCCAGCGCGTGGTCGAGCTTCCACGCCTTGGGATTGATCCCGGCTGGCGCGGCCGGCACCTGCATGCGCGCGATGCGTACATGCGGATGCAGCGCCACCAAGGTCTCGGCAACGGCATTTCCCGGGCCATCGTCTGCATCCAGCAACCAGACGAACTGCGCATCCGGCAGCGCTTGCAGGTTGGCGGCAAGCACCTGCTGCAAGTGCGCGTCGCCGCCCAGCACCGGCTGCAGGATTGCCACCTCGGCCTGGGGTGCGATGGCGCCCCCCGATGGCAGCGCGCGTGCCCCACGCATCACCCACAGCACCGCAGCCGTCTTGACCATCAGCACCGCCAGATAGGTGGCTGCCACTATCGGAACGACTACGCCCACTGCGCCGCCTGCCAACGCACGAATGCCTCGATGCCCTGTTCCAGACTGACGCTGGGAGGACCGAGGTCGGCGAGCGTGCGTCGTGGATCGAAGGTCTTGGAATAGGCGAACGCGCCCACGCCAAAGCGGGTGATCGGCGGTTCGCCGCGCAGGCGCAGCACGCGATATGCCGCCTCCACCACGCTGGCCATGCGCAGCGCGGTGGCGATGCGCACCTCGCGTCGCGGCAGCGGCAGCTGCAGGCGCGTGAGCAGGTCCAGCAACAGCTGCTGCAGATCCACCGGCTGGGCGTTGGTGAGGTTGTAGGCCGGCTGCAACTGCGGCGCCGTCGCCGCGCGATAGAGGTAATCGCACAGCGTATCGATGTAGATCAGGTCGCCGATCACCGGCTGCGTCTGGCCGACGAAGCGTGGCAGCGCCCCCTTGCGCGCAGCGGCGATCACGCGCGGGAACAGCACCGTGTCCCCCGGCCCGAACACCGCACGCGGGCGCAGCACGCAGGTGTCGCCCGGATAGTGCTCCAGCAGCATTTCGCCAAGGTACTTGGTCTGCGCGTAGGTGTTGACGAACGCCGGCCCGATCGGGCTGTCCTCGCTCAGGTCGTATTGATGCGCCTCGCGATAGAACACCGAACTGGACGACACATACAGCAGACGCGGGCAGCCGTGACGCTTGCAGAAGTCGATGACGTTGGCGGTGGCCTGGACGTTGTGCCGCTGGAACTGCGCACGCGTGCCCCACGGCGAGGCCAAGGCCGCGGCGTGGATCACCACATCCGGCTGCCACTGCAGCGCGAACGGCTGGCTCAGGTCGATGCGATGGTAGTTGGGCAGATCGCTGGCACGACGACCGATGCCGTGGATCTCCACACCCGGCTGCCCCTGAAAACGTCGCAGGAAGGAACCACCGACAAAGCCGGATGCGCCGGTCACGAGAATACGCAGGCTCATCGCCACTCCGGTTGATAACGGTCAAGACTGGGTTGGCAATGCGAAGGCAGGATGGCCAACTCGGGATGGGCAAGCGACAGCGCATGCAATTGCTGCACGGTGCGCCGGAACGCGTGCCAATCGTGCATCAACAAACGCGTGGGCCAGGCAGGCCACTGCAGCGTCGCCCAGGTTGCCGACGACCACACCGCATCGGCGCACAGCAACACCTCGCGGTCGTGCTGGTCGCGCAACCACAGGCCCATCTGCCCGGGCACGTGCCCGGGCAAGGGCACCGCGAGCACGCTGCCGTCGTCGAACAGGTCGTAGGCCGCGCCCAGGCCCTGCCAGGCGCCGGTCAGCGCGCGCACCGGTGCCTGCTCGGCAAACCGCAGGCGCCGATCGAAATCTTCGGGGAGCAGCTGCGGCAACAAGGCACGCCGCAGGCCGCCGACGCGTGAGCAGGCACGCAGCTGCTGATAGTCGGCACGCAGGCAGATGAAACGGGCGTTCGGCAGATCGCGCAGGCCGCCGACATGGTCGGCATGGAAGTGCGAGATCAGGCACCAGGCGATCTCCTCCAGCTGCACGCCGCGGCGTGCCAGTTGAGCGCCCAGCGTTTCGTGCGCGGGCAGGCGCACCGGCGTGGTCCAGCGATACAGACGCTCGGGCCAGGGATCGGTTGCGCGGAAGAAATGCGCGGCATACCCGGTGTCGTACAACAGCGCGCCGCGCTGCGGATGCCGGATCAGCACGCTCAACGCGGGGAATTCCACCGCATGCCAGTGGCCGTCCGCACGCACCATGCGCTCGCAATGGCGGCAATGGCCGATACGCAGCAACTCGAGCGACACGCGCGGCGGCATCAGCGCGCGACCTGGTCGGAGCATGCGCACATGCCCTAGTACCGCAACACCATGCCGCCGATCGCCAGCCCGGCACCGGTGCCGAGCAGCGCGAACAGATCGCCGCGCTGCAGGCGTTGCTCGACCCGGGCGTGATGCAAGGCATGCGGCAGCGATGCGGCGACCTGGTTGCCGGTGTCCTGCAGGATGCGAACCACCTGGTCGGGGCGCAGCCCCAGCGCCTGTACCACGTGCTCCAGGCCGCCGCCGGAGGCCTGGTGCGGCACCAGGCAGCGCAACGCTGCCGTGGTGGTGCAGGCCTCGCGCAGCAGTTGTTCCCAGAATGCAGGCAGCTGGCGTGCAGCGAACCGGTAGGCGCCACGCCCATCCATGCTGAAGCTGCGCAAGGCATCGGGCGCCTGCTCTTCACCACGCGGATAGCGCGTGCCGCCGCCGCGAATGCGGCACAGCTCTGCGCCGTCACCGTAGCTGGCCAGGCGGCTGGACAGCAGTGCCGAGCCATCATCGGCGGCGCTGCGCGTCACGACCACCGCAGCCGCCCCATCGCCGAACAAGCCGGCCGTGGCCGGCGTCGACGCATCCAGCCCACCCGATGCCACCTCGCTGGAGACGATCAACACGCGCCGGTAGCGCCCGAGCGCCAATGCATTGGCGGCCATGTCCAGCGCCACCAGAAAGCTCAGGCAGGTCGCGTTGACGTCGAAGGCAGGAATGCCCGAATCACCCAGCCCGAGCGCGCGCTGGATCAACACCGCCTGGCAGGGAATCGGCTGCTCCATGACGCTGCAGGCCGAGATCAGGCAATCGATCTGATCGGCGTCGATGCCCGCGCTTGCCAGCGCCTGGGCCGCTGCCGCCGCACCCATCGACGAGGCCGTCTCGCCCTCGCCCACGTAATGGCGCGTGGCCACCCCCGAGCGTGCGAAGGTGGTGCCCGCCGGCAGCTGCCAGCGTTGATCCAGCTGTTGCGAGGTCACCTCCGTCGCGGGGACATGGCGCCCGGTGCCCAGGATGCGCAGCGGCAATGCGTTCAACACGGAGGTCTCGTTGGACAAGGCGCGCAGCATACCGTGGCTGGCGTGGACCGAGCCGATCGATCGCCGGAGCGCGCAATGCGCATCGCCTGCTTGCGAGGACGGCGATCGGTCAGTCGATCGACATATCGTTCCAGACCACAATCGCCGGGCAGTCGTGCCGACGTGTCAGGGCGCTTCCACCGCGTACCCCAGCGCCTGCAAGCGCGCCAGATAGCCATCGGCCGCGGTCAGCCGGCTGATCGGCAGCACCGCGAAGGTGCTGCGATTGCGTTGCAGCGCGGTGGTGGCGATGCCCAGCCAGTGCTCGCGCATGCGCCGTTCCAGATCGTCGATCCCGCGCTTCCTGGCGGCGCCGGAACTGGCCATGGCACTCATGCAGGCCGCTTGCGGATCTTCGCGTGGCAACTGGCGCAGTGCCTCGATATCGCCCACCGACCAGGCGTTGGCGCGCTCGACCATCGTGGGCAGGTCGCGCTCGACGGTGACCAGGATGCTGCGAAAGCACGCGGTGTCGTCCATGCCGCCGGCGCGGAACTCCTTGATGGCCTGGCGTGGGTCGGCGATCTTGTAATCCAGCGCAGTGGGGGTCGGCTTGATCCCGGCGCGCTTGGCGGCACGCTCCACCACCGACCAGATCACCGGCGAGCGCGCCAGGCCGGAACGCTTGATCGCTGCCTGATACAACTCCCCGGCGGCAAGCATCGGGCGCTTGCGCTCCACCCCGCGATCGCTGCCGAGATAACGCGCCTTGGCAACCGACCAGCGTGCATACAGCTCGGCCGGCAGCAGCTCACGCAGCTCGCGGCCGTCTTCGTTCTTCATCGCCTTCATCGCCGAGGGCAGCAGGGTCAGTTTGCCGAAGAATCCCATATCCGCATCGATCTGGACGGTCGGTGCCATCAGCACCTGCTGCGACTGGGCGATGATCGTTTCCACCTCGGTGGACTGCCACTGCAGCCGCTTCGGCAGCGGCGACACGGTGCCCAGGATCCACAGCACATGATCGCCCTTGCTGACCTTCCACAAGCCCGGGCCGGGCTGCACGCCGCGCACCACCATCGCTTCCAGCTCGACCACGGCCGGTGGTGAGGGCGCGGCCAACTGCGGCTTCGCGCCATCGCTGGCCGCCGCCAGCAACGACACCAGCATCGCTCCCACGCCGCATACCGCCCGCTGGCCTCGCATCACGTCTCGCCCCCTGTGTGAGACGCGGACACTACGCCAAGCCGGACCTGGCCGCGTTAGGGAAACGTTCGACACCGCCGTCGTCGCTGGCTCAGCGTGGCTCCAGGCTGGCCAGGTGCGCAGCCAGCGGCGAGGCGCCGTCGAGCAGTGCGAAGCCCTCCCAGACGAACCCCGGCGAGACCGTGCAGCCCACCAGGGTGAACTCGCCAAGCGACCGCGCCGCCTGCCAGCACCCCGCCGGCACCACGTGCATCGGCTCGCCGCGCCCGGCGGCATCCAGGATCAGGCGTTGCAGCTGTCCACTGGCCTCGTCGTAGATCGACAGCTCCAGCGCATCGCCCTGCTGCCAATGCCAGCTTTCTTCCGCATCCACGCGATGCCAGGCGCTGGATTCGCCGGCAGCAAGCAGGAAGCGGATGGCAGTCAGCGCCGGGCGCGGCTGGCCGCCATCGGTCACCTGGCGCGCGGACGCATACACCCGACGGAAATGCCCGCCCTCCGGATGCGGGGCGAGTTCGAGCGAACGGATCAGGGTGGCGGCGGTCGGATGCATGCGTACATGCTAAGCCAGCCAACGCCGCGCGTGCATCAGGGCAGATGCTTGCCCGCACGCAGGCAGGTGCGGAAGAACACCAGCAGGTCCCAGCTGTAGCGCTTGAGCAGACGACGCGGCTCATTGAGCAGCCGGTACATCCACTCCATATGCAGGCGCCGCACCCAATCCGGCGCACGTTTGGCGGTGCCGGACAGGAAATCCAGCAACGCACCGACACCGAAGACCAGCGGCACGTTCAAGGCCTGGCCATGATCCAGGATCCAGCGCTCCTGCAGCGGGTTGCCGAAGGCCACCAGCAGCACATCGGCGCCCGAACGATTGATGCGCTCGGCCAGGCCCTCGCCGGCGGCGGCAAATTCGCCGTAGCCGTCGCACATGCCCACCACCTGCTGGCCCAGGGTGCCGGTCAAGGTTGCGGCAGCGGTCTTGCCCACGCCCGGGCGACCGCCGAGCAGGAAGAACTTGAGCGGCTGCGCCGCTTCGCGGCACAGATACGGAATCAGGTCGGTGCCATTGAGGTTGCCGGCAAAGCGGCGGCCATGGATCAGGCGGGCCGCCAGATCCATGCCGATGCCGTCATTGACGATGCGCACGCTGGGCTCGCGCATGCGCAGCCGCAGTGCCTGGCACTGCACGATGAAATTGGTGTTGGCAAAAAACACCCGGCGTGGTTGCCGGGCGGCCAATGCGTGAAACAACTCCAGTGCAAACGCTTCCTGCGTAGTGGAGAGCACCGGAAACCCGCCAAGCGGAATCACCACGCCTTGCGTGGCGGCGCTGGCGGTTGCTGTCGTCTCCGTATCCACGTGCCGGCCCTGCATCATCGAATCACCAAAGGTCGTAAGGAAACGCGGCCAGCAGCCCGGCCTGCAGTTTTTCCAGGTCGAAGTCGCCGTTGCCACCGAGCTGCAGGCATTCTTCCACGCTGTTGCCCGAGTGCCACTGCATGCGTCCGGTGCCGTTGTAGTAGTCGTCGTACTTGAAACGATCCTCGCCGTTGCCCCAGTCCAGGTACACCGCCGGAATCCCGTAGGCCTCGGCAAGAATCAACCCGTGCAGCGAACTGCTGATCACCAGCTCGGCACCCAGCAGCGCACTCATGAACGTCGCGGGCTTGACGTTGGGAAACACCAGATGATCGGCGTACGCGCTGTACTTCTCGACCGGCTCGTTGAAATGCGGAACGATGGCGAAGGGGCGCTTGTTCGCCGTTCCCAGCGCATCGGCGGGGAAGAACATCGGCGTCAGCAGACCGGGATCGCCATACACCTCCGGCACCGCGATCCCGCGGTCGAGCAGGAACTGCCGCGTCTTCGGCCCACGCACTGCGCGCACATCCAGCGTGCTGAAGGTATTGCGCTCGGCGGGAATCTTGCCGTTGATGCCGCTGCCCCAGACGGTGTCGCCGTCCTTGGCAAAATGCAGCACCGAACCGATGGCGATCAGTTTCTTGCTGAGATCGCGCTTCTCGATCAGCGTCTTGTCCTGCAGGGAGAGCACACAGGACACAATCACCTTGGACAGATGATCGCCCATGTTGACGCCGGCATTCTTCGGCTGCCACCAGAACAAGGCACGGCGTTCCGCATGTTCGATCCATTTCTGCAGCAAAGCATTGGCCATAACGAGCAGTCTCCTTCTAAAGTTGGGTGCGCCGCATCAGTGCGAGAGCGCGGCCTCGGAAGAAGCACGCACAGCTGCGCCATCTGGCTGCGGGTACAAACGGGTTTCCGGGTACGCACCGGGATTGAGTACGCGGTCGGTGGTGTCGGACCAATTCAGGCATTGGCGGTAACGCACGCGCGGTGCTTCCAGCGCGAGACTGATGGCCGCAATGACCGACTCAGCATTGCCGGGAGTGTAGCCGAAACGCGATTGATACGGCCCTACGACGGCATTCGGACACACCGCAGGCAGGCCGAAGAAATCGTATTGCAACAGCTTCATCGAACTATCGGCCAGATACACCGGCACCTGCTCGGACGCGTAAGGTGCGATCCCGAAACGGGCGTGCTTGATGTAGCCGATGGTCTCGGCGTGCTTCATCTCGCCATAGACCACCACGTTGTCGCCGTAGCCGGGGTGCCGGCCCATGCCCGAGCCGATCACATGGAACGTGACCTGCGGGAACGCCTTGCTGGCCACCACGAAGAACTCCGGATCGAACAACATCGAGCCCACCGCGACTGCATGGATGCCTTCGCCATACGGCGACGGGTCGCCCAGCTGATCCAGGTTGTGGTCCACCCCGTGACCGACGTGGTACACGTTGTCGCGGCTTGCCACTTCCTCCGCCATTGCCGGCGACACCAGTGCGATCACATCCAGCGTCGGTGCAACCCGGTCGAACTCGCGTTCGATATAGGACGCGACGTTGATCGTGCTCAGGCCATCGGAGGCGCGATAGACCAGCTTGGCTGCCGGATTGACGCGCTTGGCCAGCTCGATGAAGGCCACCGCGATACCGCTTTCGAACACGATCACATCCGCCTCGCGCATCCAGTCCAGCAACTGGCGCGGCGGGTGCGCGGCATACCACCGGAACATCGCATCTTCGACCGCGCGCAGCCAGGCGCGGCGCGTATTGAACGGATGCACCGTCGTGCGCCACAGATAGCATTCCACGCCCTTGTGCGAGACCACGGTATTTGCGGTGTCATCCAGCGGCAGCCGCATATCGCCCTTCATGCGCGACAGCCGGCTATAGCGCAGCGAGAAAAACCGCGTGGTGCCGCGTAGCGCGAGCTGATCGGTGATGAAATGGATATTGGCGCGCCGTGGCGTGCGGTAATCGTGGGCGGACAAGACCAGATAGCAAGGCCGGCGAATGCCGGAAGCGGCGGCGGGTGTATCGCTCATGGGCCGTGTCCTATGAATGAGTGGGGGAAAGCATGCACGAACGCAGGCGAAGGCAACGTCGATCTCATTGGCGTGCCTTGGCCTGCTTCAGCAACTTGCGGATATTGAGGATGGCAATCACGTCGCGACGGAACGCCGGCCAGATCGCCAACGCCAGCAGGCAGACCGCCGCCATCGTGGCCGCACCGACGGCCAGTTGCTGCCATAGCGGGCCACCGACGGTGATGGAGGCGTAATACGCGCATCCCCCCGCCACGCCATACGCAGTCATCGCGCGCACCGCATTGGTGAACAGCGCGCCCACCGGCGCGTCGGAGATCTTGCCGACCCAGACCAGCGACAACGGCCAGGTCACCAGCAGACCGAACGAATAGCCGATTGCCACGCCCATCGCGCCCCAGCGCGAGCCGACGAAGATGCAGCCGATCAGCACGATGCGGCTCACCAGCGAGAACAGCAACTGCGCGCGCATCAGGCCCCTGGCAAGGAACACCCAGTAGGTTGCATAGGACGCCGTCTGGAAGATACCGCCCAGCGTCAGCACCTGAAACAGGGGCACGGCCTCGCGCCACTGCTCGCCGAGCACCAGCACGATCAGCGGCATGGCCAGCGCACAGGCGAAGGCGAACAGCGCCACGATCAGATGCACCATCACCGTCTGCCCGCGCAGCAGGAAGGCGCTGAAGCGTTCGCGGTCGTCCTGCAGCTGCGACAGCACCGGCAACGCCACGCTGGTGGCAGGCGCGTTGATCTGGTTCAGCGGCATCATCAGCAACTGGAATGCGCGGTTGTACAGGCCCAGTGCGTCCGGGCCGGTACGCCAACCGATGATGACCTGGCCGACGTTGCGGCTGGCATAGCCCAGCAGCTGTGCGGCCATCAGGTTCCAGCCGAAGCTCATGAAGTCACGCATCGGCGCCGAGCGCTGATAGCCGCCCGGCAACCAGCGCGCGCAGCTGGCGGCGATGACCAGATTGACCGCCGCCTGCACCACCTGCTGCACCACCAGCGCCCAGTATCCCCAACCCAGCAAGGCAGCAGCGACGGCCGCACCCAGGCCCAGCACCTGCGACCCCACATCGCTGAGCGCAACCTGGCCAAACCGCAATCCGCGGCTCAAATGCGCGCGGTACTGCGTGGTCATGCCGTTGATCAGGAAGGTCACCGCCAGCGCCTGGGAAATCGTCACCAGCGCCGGTTCTTTGTAGAAGTTGGCAATCACATGGGCGGAGGCGTACACCACCACCGACAGCGACAAGCCAATGCCGCTGTTGATCCAGAACAGGTTGTCGCGTTGCTCGCGGCTGACATGCTTGGCCTGCACGGCAGCGGCAGACAGGCCGAAATCGCGCAGGATCTCGGCCGCACCGACAATGGCGGTGACCATCGCCATCAGGCCGTAGTCGTAAGGCGTCAGCAGACGCGCCAGCAGGATGATGCCGCCGAACTGCACGACCATCTTGGCCGACTGGCCGATCATGGTCACCGCTGCGCCACCGGCAGCGCGCGAACCGAGGCTGCGCTGTGGCGGCGGCGTGGGGGGATTCATCGTCGGGATCTCTGCGGTCACAGCGCGGCGTCTCCATCCTTGCCGAGCGCTTCCAGGTAGGTGCGGTAGTGCAGCTGCCCGATCCGTGGCCAGTCGCGTTGCGATAGATCCGGCGCCGCACCGCGCGGCGCGGCGCGTACCTTGTCCAGCATGCCGGTCAGCAATGCCGCATCAAATTCGCCCTCGTAAAGAAATACCCAGCCCGGACCGACTTCTTCGGCGATCGCCGCATTGGATTCGCTCCACGGCGCCAGCACCGGGCGTGCCAGCGACAGCGCCAGCAACAAGGTGCCGGAGTTGTGCATCTGCCGGTACGGCAGCACCACCAGCTCGGCCTCGCTGACCTCGCGTGCCAGCACCGGCTCTTCGACATAGGCCAGCAAGGCGCTGATGCGCGGATCCTGCGCGCAGGCCTCCTCCACCAGGCTGCGCATCTGCGGCGTGGCCGGGTTGCCGACGATACGCAGCTTCAGGCGCGGATCATCGACCTGACGCATCACCTCCAGCAGCGTCTCTACCCCCTTGTACGGGCGAATCAGGCCGAAGTGCAGCAGCCGCCCCGGCACCGGCGTGCCCTGCGGCATCTGTGCAAACCACTCGCGATAATGGCCGTGCAGGATGGTGTCGGTGAACGGCGGTCGCGGCGGCGTGGTTGCGTTGATGCGGATCCAGCGACGCGTCAGCCGATCGATCCAGCGCAACAGGCCGCGCTCGCGCCAGCCCCGATCCTCGTGCGGCGCCAGGTTGTGCAGGGTGCGCACTACCGGCGTGCCGGTCAGCTGCAGCTTGAGCAACAACAGCGCCGCACACATCTGCTTGGCCAGGGTGCCGACAGAACTGGGATGGCGCAGCAGGTATTCGGGCCAATGCAGATGCAGCACGTCGTAGCGCGACAACAGCGCATCGCGCATCGAAAAGAAGCGCGGCTGCACTGCATCGGGCAGCGACGCGTACAGCTGGGTCAGATACGGGTTGGTGCTGGCATTGGGCTTTTCGGTAGAGAACAGCACGGTGACCTGTGGCTGCGCGGCCGCCCGCGCAGTCGCTGCCGATGCAGGCGCGCTCATCGCACTGCCTCCTGCGGACGACGGGTGCCCAACGCGGTGTGGTATTCATCGACGTAGCGCCCGACCACATGCTTCCAGTCGTAGCGGCCCACGTAGGCCATGGACGCTGCGCGACGCGCGTCGAAATCCACGTCCGCCTGCAGCGCAAGCGCCTGCACCTGGTCTGCGGCCGCATCGATCCTGTCGCGGTTGACGATCACGCCCTGCCCCGATTCGCTGGCAAGGCGCACGAACGGCGGGATGTCGCTGAGGATGGGAATCAGGCCTGCACTCATCGCCTCGACCGCGGCGATGCCGAAGCCTTCGTGGCGCGACAGGCAGACGAAGAACTGCGCCTGCTGCATCAGGCTGCGCAGCTGCTCCTGCGAGGGCGACATGCTGAGCTGCACCTTGTCCTGCAGGCCCCGCTCGGCGATCGCCTTGCGCAGGTCGGCCTCGTTCAGATCGTATTCGCGCCCGGCGATGATCAACCGCCACTGCGGATCGCGCTGCAGCGCCGCCTGCAGCAGCTCCAGGGTTTCGATCAGGCCCTTGTTCACCGACCAGCGGCCGAAATACATCATGGTCCGCCCCGGCGTTGCTGCGCCCTGCCCTGCGTATTTCTCCACGTCCACGCCGTTTTCGATCACCCGCAGACGTGCCGGCGACACCACCTTGGCGAAGAGCTCGCCGTCATTCTCGCTGGTGGCGATCACCCGCGCATATGCCAGTGCCGAGGTGCGGGTGAGCGTCTGAAACCATAGCTGCTTCATCCGCGAGGCATATGCGGTATGGAAAAAACCGCCGTGCGTGGACACCACCATCGGCTTGCCATGCAGCGGCTTGGTCAGTGCCAGATAGTCGTAGAAAAAATCGATGCCATGCAGGTGGACCAGGTCGGCCGAGCGGATCGCGCCCAGCACCGACGGCGCCAACGGATAACGCGAGGAGCCGCGATACCCGATGCGCCTGATCGGCAAGCCCTGATGCGTCTCCTGCGCCGCAAGCTGCGCACCCGGATCGGTAAACACCCGATCCAGGGTCACGATCTCCACCGTATCGGCGCTGGTGGCCTGATGCTGACGGGCCACATTGAGAACGACTTCTTCCATGCCTCCGATCGAAGGGTGGAATTGGCGGACGACATGCACCACTTTCATTACGCCAATCTCCTGTGCCAGCGACGCAGAGACATCTGCATGTTCGGCCAATCATTCTGGAAGCTCGTCATTTACGTTTCAATCCCAACATCCACGGCGCAATGCGCACCAGCACCGCGCGCATCGGCACGCTGGCAACGATAGCGAACGCACTCAGGCCCATTGCCCAGGCTGGGGTGCCGATCGTGCCAGGTGCGATCACGCCCGTTCGTGCCACCACGCCGGTGAGCACCAGAAACACCAATGTGTGCGTGCACAGGATCAGCAGGGTATTGCCGCCGATCCATTGCAGCCACCGCCACTGCCGAACGAAGTAGGCCACACACAAGGTCATTGCAGTACCCAGCAGGCTGACCAGCAGGAACACCGCAGCGGAATGCCCGAACTGCAGATTGTTCACGTCCACCTGCCCGTTCCATCCGGCCAGCCACCACCACGCTGCCGCCAGCACCGGCAGGGCCACTGCCCAGACCGCGGCCCCGAGCGCGCGCAGTGCATCGGCATGGCGCGACAGCCATCCGCCCACGGCGATGAAGAACAGCGCAACGGGCACTACATCCAGCGCGAACGGGAGCCGCAGATGCAATGACGGAAACCAGCCCGCCCATGCCAATGCGAGCAGCAGACTGGTCGCAGCCAGGGCGGCCGTCGTCAGGCGCGTGCGCAAGGCGATGTAGGCCAGCGTGGTGACGAACAAGGCCGGCAGGAACCACAACGCCGGCAGCACGTACAGGCGCGTGCCGTTGGCCCAGAACAGACCGACAAAGGGATCCCACCACGGCAGGACATGCGAGGGATGCGGCGCGCGGCTGGTCACTCCCATCAGCAACCAGCAGGCGTAGGCCACCAGGAAAAACGCAAGGTAGGGAACCAGCAACGTGCGCGCCAATTTCCCTATCGTCGCCACCGTCATCGCGCGGTGGCCGAAGCGCTCGCCGACCCAGCCGGACAGCACGAAAAACAGCGGGACATGAAAACTGTAGGCAAACAGTTTGTAGGCGGCCGGCATGCCGTTGGCATGTCCCAACACCACCAGCACGATGGCCAGTGCCTTTGCTGCATCGATCTGCCAATCGCGGGTCAATGCAGGCGCTGGCGCAGCCTTGACCGCCAGGTCGCCGTGCCCGGCCGGGCTGGAATACGGTGCGGTGGTCATGCCGCAGCGCCAGTCATGCCGCCACCGGGCGGGCACCCAGGGTCCACGGCGCAAAACGCATCAGCACCCAACGCAGCGGCACGCTCGCAAGCAACGCAAACACCGTCACGAACACTGCCCAGCCCAGCCCGGGGCGCGAGGCACCGAATCCGCCGGCCAACGCTGCAACACCGGAAAGCACGAAGAACACCAGCATGTGGGTGCACAGGATCAGCAAGGTATTGCGGCCGATCCACTGTATCCAGGCCCAGCCCTGCACCAGCCGCGCCGCGCAGATCACCATCAATGAGCCGAGCACCGCACCGAGCATGAACCCGGCGTGGCTGCGGCCGAATTCCAGCATGTTGACGTCGATCCGGCCATTGCGATCGGCCAGCCAGGCCACCGGCAAGGCCAGCAGCAGCGTCACCAGCGCGCTCACCGGCAAGGAGGTCGGCAGACGTGCGGAGATGTGGACCAGCAAGGCACCCAGCGCGTAGAAGCACAGCGACACCGGTAGTACGTCCAGGCCGAAGAAAAGTCGCAGCTGCTGGCCCGGAAACCAGCCCATCCAGCACCAGGCCAGGGGCAGCGACGCCACCGCGATCAGCACCGGCGGCATCCAGCGGCGCAGCACGAAATAGCTGAGCACCGTCACCAGCATCACCGGCAGGAACCACAGCGGAGGCTGCACGTACAGATCGGGGCCAATACCGGTGAACATCGCCACGATCGGCTCCCACCACGGATGGCTGCCCCACCGCGCCGCCTTCTCGCCGATATTGCGCGTCAGTAACCAGTAGGCGTAACCGAGCAGATAGAACGTCACATACGGCAGCAGCAGGCCGCGCGCCTGCTTGCGGATCGTCAGCGCCAACCCGGTGGTCCGCGACGCATAGCCGGACGCCAGCCAGCCGGACACTATGAAGAACAGCGGCACATGAAAGCTGTAGGCAAACAGCGTCATCGCATGCGGCACGCCCTTGGCGTGGCAGAACACCACCAGCAGAATCGCCAGGGCCTTGGTGGCATCAATGCGCGGGTCGCGGCTGCGCCCGCCGTTGGCAACGTGCACGCCGGCCACCGGTGCAACCGGCTGCGGTGCGTGCGTTGCCGCCACACTCATCGTGCGCCTCCCGCGGGCAGTGGCAATCGTGCCTCATCGTCGGACAGATCCTGGCTGGTCTGCTGCGCAATGCTTGCAGCAGACCAGGTCGGCCGCATGTGCCACAGGCAGCCGCACACGAACCACCACAATGCCGAGGTCTTGATCGAGAAGTAACCATTGGACACCAGCAAGCTCAGCGCGAACGCAAAGATTGCCAGGTTCTTGAACAGCTGCCCTTCCTTGCTCGGCATCAACAACAGGAACGAATACGACAGCAGGAACGCAAGCACGCCGACGATCGACTGGGATGCGATGAAGTAGGCGATGCCGCTGTCGAAGTAGCGGTACGCCTGCGCAAAATCCAGGCCCATCCATGAGTTGAAGGACAGGTTATTCATCGAATTGACGGTGAAGAAGACCCGGCCCATCGTGTTGTCCTGATAGGCAGTGATCCCGGTGATCCACACCAGCAACCATGCGGTCATGATCACGACCAGGAAAATCAGGAAGGCCAGGCGTTGATCCAGGCGTTTCAACAGCGGCGACAGCAGCACCATCAGCACGCAGGTGCCCGCCGCAAGCCGCCCATCGGAGGCCACGATCATGAAGCCGATCAGGCCGACCGACAGGAGCAGCATCGCCGGCCGCATCCAGCGCCAGAACACCAGCACGATCGCGGTAAAGAAGCAGATGTAATTGCCCATGGTCACCGGCTCGATGAACATCGAGGAGGCGCGCGGAAGATTGGAACCGGGCAGGAAGTTGCGCTCGCCCGGTCGCGTGGCGCTGACGAACAGGTTGCTGTCTTCGTTCCAGAACCCCTCCGCGCTCATGCCGCGCGCGTTGACGAAGAAGCTCTTCGGGTTGACCAGATCGCCGTAGACACTGGGCGTCGCCAACTCGAACGCCGCAACCAACGACACGATGATGGTCATGCGCACGAACAGCTTGGGTACCGACCCGGTATAGGCCGAACCAAGCACCACGAAGGCAAACACCACCAGCGCGTCGCGGAAGAACTTCGGATCGACCTGCCAGTTCACCAGGAAGCGCAGGAACATCAAGGTGACGATCAGCCCAAGGCCGCTGATGATCAAGGCGATGCGCTTGCGGCTCATCGAGCCCAGGCCGAGCAGGAAACACGCGGCATAGACCATGAACTCGACCGCGTAGGTGATCACCGGACGCACGGTGAACACGTTCGCATTGATCAGCGCCAGCACCAGGTTGTAACCGACGCCGACCAGCAGCGTCAGTTCAATCAGCAGGTTGTGCCAGCGAACGCGGGCCTCGTCGCTCATTCGGATCAGCATGCAGACGCCTGCTTGAGAGGGGCGGCTGCAATGCAGCCGCCCACGGCGCTCGGCGCGCCAGGTCGCACACTCCCCGCCATCATCAGTACGCGGTCTTCTGTCCGAGCACACGTACTGCGGTCAGCACGATGATGCGGATATCCAGCCACAGCGACCAGCGACGGATGTAGTCCAGATCGTACTGGATGCGCTTTTTCATCGTGCGCAGCTCCGGGGTTTCGCCACGGAATCCATTGACCTGCGCCCAACCGGTGATGCCCGGCTTGACGTAATGGCGCTGCATGTAGTGATTGATCAGCTTTTCGTAATGGGTGTTGTGTTGCGCCGCGTGCGGACGCGGACCCACGATCGACATGCTGCCACCGAGCACGTTGAAGATCTGCGGCAACTCGTCCAGGCTGCTCCGGCGCAGGAACGCACCGAAACGGGTGATGCGGCTGTCGTTCTTGGTCGCCTGCTGGATGGTGGTGCCATGATCGTCATGCACACGCATCGAGCGGAACTTGAACATGTAGAACTCGCGACCGCCCAGACCATGACGACGCTGGCGGAAGAACACCGGACCCGGCGAACTCATCTTCACACCGACCGCAATCGCTGCCATCAGCGGCCACAGGCCCATCAGCGCGATCACGGCCAGGATCTTGTCCTGCAGTGCCTTGGCGACCACGAAGTAGTTGTCGCGGTCCACACCACCCTGGCGCAGGTTGATCACCGGCACATTGCCGATCTGCTCGCCGGACTGGTTCAACAGGCCGAAGTCGAACAGATCCGGCACCAGCTTCACGTTGATCGGATAGCGATCCAGGCGCTGCAGCAGCTGCTTGATGTGGTCACGCTCGCCCAGTGGCAGCGAGATCCACACCTGCTCGACCTGGTTGTCCTGCAGATACTCGATCAGCGCATCCGGATCGCCCAGGCACGGCAGCGACTGACGTTGCTCGGTCACCGCGATGTCGTACGGCGTGCGGAAATAGCCGACCAGGTTCATGCCGACCCAGGGATTGCGGCTGAGGTAGTGATTGATCTTCATCACCGGATGGCGCAGACCCACCACCACCACCCGCTGCACGTCCACACCCTGGGTGCGCAGGTGATTGAGGAAGCCGCGCAGCACCGTGCGGGCCGCCACCAGCGAGGCCAGGCCACCGACGAACCACAGGCCGATCCAGCCGCGCGACACCTGCTCGCCGACCTGCACGATCAGTGCGTGCACCGCAAACAGCGCGAACACACCGCCGAACGCGCCGCCCAGCACCATCAGCTCGCTCAACAGCCCGCGACCGCGCCAGCTGCGATACAGCGGGAACAGCGCAAAGCAGATCACCGAATACAGCAGCGTGGTGGCGATGGCGACCCGGTACGGTGCCGCAGGCACCCAGGAACCGAAGACGATGCGATAGGCGATCAGCCCGGAAGCCACGACCATGGTGAGGTCGAAGACACGCAGGACCAGGTCGGCTGCAGCCGAATACTTGGACAACAATCGCGGCGAGGATGTCGTGTAAGTCGCGCTACTCAAGTCTGCCAAAAGCATGGGGATGTCCTCCAAACTCGATACGGTGCATGCGGGGGAACATACGAATCGCACGCGAGCTTTCAATCATCTCCGTCGAGCGATCACCGCGGTAATACCTACCGACCCCAGATCGCACGACAGCCCTTTGTTTCAACAGAGACAAACTTTCAAACGAAGGAGCCCGAAACATACGGGATCCAACCTTTTCCACGCTGAATCAGTTGTCACTTCAATTAACCCATCGTTGTGCAACACCACGATGTCAGTCCAACCGCGCCTGCGCTGGCGTGCCTCGCAGGAAGTAGCGCACCAGAGCCACAGCCACGCCCAGAAATACGCCAAAGATGAAGCCCAAGGCGAGGTTCAATTTGAGTTTCGGCGAAGTCTTAGACGTAGGCACGTCTGCGGTGTCGATGATGGTCACGTTGTTGGCGCCGACGTTGCTCGCCACACCGATCTCCTTGTAGCGCTGCAGGAGCGCATCGTAGAGCTGGCGGTTGGTATCGACGTCGCGCTTGAGCATGTTGTAGCGGATGCTGCGGCTCTGCAGGTCCAGCTCATCGTTCCGCAATCCGGCGATGCGCTGGTTGAGCAATTGCTCCTGGTGCACCGACGCGTCGTAGGTCGCCTTGAGCGACTGGCGGATATTGATGACCTCGCCATTGATCTGGCGGCGCGACTCTTCGATCTGCGCCTTCAGGCGCTGCATTTCCGGATAGTCCGGCTTGAAGGTCGACAGCTTCTGCTGATACTCGGTGTTCAGGCGGATCTGCTCGCCGCGCAGGCTCTGGATCAGCGGGTTGCTCAGCACCTGCGGCAGCGACATCGCATCGCCGCTGCTGACCTGACGCCAGGCTGCCTCGGCCTTGATGCGGGTATCCTGCGCCGATGCCAGCATCGCATTGAGGTCGCTCAGGTTCTGGGCGGGAAGCGATGGCTTGTCATCACCCACCGACACGATCTGCTCGTCGGTGGAATAGGTGACCAGATTCTTCTCCGAGTCCTCCACCTTGTCGCGCAACTGCTCCAGACGCTCGGCCAGGAACTTGGTCGCGAACGAAGACGCCTTGATGCGGCGTTCCTGCGTGCTGACGATGAAGACCTTGGTGTAGGTGTTGGCGATCTTGGCCGCCAATACCGGGTCCGGCGAATCGTAGTTGACGTAGACCAGGCGCGAATTGAGGATCGGCTCGACCACCAGCCCGGCCAGCAGCGTATCGGTCAGGCTGCGCTCGATGATGGCCTGGCGCGAGTCGACCGACTTGCCGGCTTCCGGATTCTTGGCAGCGGCCTTTTCCAGCGCCTCGTCGACCTGCTGCTTGAACGCCGGCTCCTGGTCGAGCCTGGCCTCGCGGATCACCGCACGGGCCAGCGAACGGCTCTGCAGCAGCTGGTACTGGGTCTGGTAGAAATCGCGATCCTGCGGCGACTCCACCGGCATCAGGTTGTCGACGTTCACCACGTTAAGCGAATCACGCTCGATCTGCAGCGTGCTGGTGGCGCGGTATTTTTCCGGCATCAGCAGGGTGACGCCAAAGGCCAGCGCCACGGCCGCGACGGTGATCAGGATGATCAACCAGCGCTGCGACACCAGCGCGCGCCAGTAGTCGAGCAAGCCAACGTCGGCCAGCTCAAGATGCCCATGACGATGAGACGGGGAGGAACGATTGTCTGAATTCATACTCATCGGTAAGCGCGCCACACCATCACAAGGGGGGTCAGTTCCAGCATGGTGCGCAGCCAGACGCGTGCGTCCGAGCGATACACCACAACGATGTCGCCGCCGTAGATCTCAGGGTCCGGGTTGGCCCCCTTCTCGATCTGGGTCAGATCGAATCTGGCGATCATCTTTTGCCCGTTGACGGTGCGGAACACGATGACGTTGCCGCGGCTGGCCACCGTGCTGACACCCTTGGCCTGCGCAATGGCCTGCTGCAGGGTCAGGTTGGCGCCGATCACCGGATAGATCCCCGGCTCGTCGACCGCACCGGTCACCGTCACCCGGCGACCATTGGACTCCTGTACGAACACCGATACCTGCGGCTGCTGCAGGTATCCAGCGGCGTAGCGGTCTGCCACCAGCTTTTCCAGCTCGCCGACGCCCAGGCCGGCCGCCTTGACGTCGCCGATCAGCGGCAGCGAGATGTGGCCGTTCTGATCGATGCGGACCTGCCGCTCCAGGTCATCGACCTGGAACACCTTGAACAACAACAGGTCGCCTGGGGCGAGTCGATACTCCGGTTGCACTGCCGACATTGCGAGCGGATCCGGAAGCGGCAGGGAGTCCGCCATCTTCGGACCGGTGCTGCATGCGCCCAGTGCCATCGAGCAGATCAACGCCAGGCTGAGGCCTTGGCAGAATCGTCCGATCAGTTTTTTCATGCGTGTGGCTGGCTGCCTCGGTTGGGTGGGACAGGACCTCGCGCAGCATTCGACCGGCTAACACGCCAGCAAGAACGTACGACAGAGAAATTCATCCCAAGACGCTCGGGATCACGACAGGTGTGACGTGTTGCAGCGCACTATGGCATAGAACCAAGGCATCGCAAGACGCTGCTCGCCATTTTTTTGACGGCGTTGGCCTATTGATTCAAGTTCGTCGTTACACCGTTAACAAAACGTGATCCACGTACTAATCCAGCGCGACTGATTCAGAGCATTTTCGGACACTTAGCCACATTCCGTGACCCAGGTCCATGCGAACGGGACCGCGATGAAACGGACGCGACCAGTGCTTTCATGCTGCTCTGCAATATGCCGATATGCATATCGTGTCACCCGCATGACACGCCGCCGACCGCATGTTGCGGCGCAACAAAAAAGCCCATGTCCGTAAAGACATGGGCTCTGTGTTTGGTCGGGGTAGCCGGATTCGAACCGACGACCACTAGTCCCCCAGACTAGTGCGCTACCAGGCTGCGCTATACCCCGAAGATGTTGCTTCCGCCACGAGGGCGGCCTGCGATTATAGCGGCTTTGTGAAACGTTTTCCTAGCGGCGCAGCAGTTGCAGAACCTCTTCCAGTTCCATGCGCACCTGCTTGATGATCTGGTTGCTCAGTGCCGACTCGCTTTTGGCGCCATCGCCTTCCAGACGCAGACGTGCGCCACCGATGGTGTAGCCCTGCTCGTACAGCAGGCCGCGGATCTGGCGCACCATCAGCACATCGTGGCGCTGGTAGTAGCGCCGGTTGCCGCGCCGCTTGACCGGTTCCAGGCTCGGAAATTCGGTTTCCCAATAGCGCAGCACATGCGGCTTGACGTCGCACAGTTCGCTGACTTCGCCGATGGTGAAGTAGCGCTTGGCCGGAATTGGCGGTAGTTCGCGATTACTGCCCGGATCCAGCATAAGCCTCCACCCGCTCCTTGAGCTTCTGGCCCGGACGGAAAGTCACCACCGTGCGCGCCGAGATCGGAATTTCCTCACCGGTCTTGGGATTGCGACCGGGCCGTTGATTCTTGCGCCGCAGATCGAAGTTGCCGAAACCGGACAGCTTCACCTGACGGCCCTGCTCCAGCGCATCGCGCAGCACATCGAAGAACGCGTCGACAAATTCCTTTGCCTCGCGCTTGTTCAGACCGACCTCGTCGAACAGACGTTCGGCCATCTCCGCTTTCGTCAATGCCATGCCAATCCCCTGGTTACCGCCTCAACTCCGGATCCGGGCGCGGTGCTCGCGCTCGATCACGGCCACCACATCGGCAACGACTGCGTCGACGTCCCGGTCGGTGAGAGTGCGCGAGTTATCCTGCAAAATCAAGCCCATAGCCAGACTCTTGAAACCTGGCTCGACCCCCTGCCCGACATAGCGGTCGAACAGCTGCACCTCGCGCAACAACGGCCCGACCGTGGTGCGCACGCTGGCCGACAGGGCCGCCCAGCTCACCTCTTCCGGCACCAGGAAGGCCAGGTCGCGACGGACCGAAGGGAACCGCGACAGCTCACCGGCACGCGGCAGCGCGCGTTGGACCAACGCGGTCAGTTGCAGCTCGAACGCGATCACATCCACGTCGATGTCCAAGGCCTTGGCCAGGCGCGGATGCACCTGCCCGATCCAGCCGATGCAAACGCCGTCGCGATGGATGTCGGCCGAGCGCCCCGGATGCCCGAAGGGCTGGGCGGAGGGCTGGAAGTCCAGCACCGCGCCGCTGGCCGCCGCCAGCGCCATCAGGTCGCCCTTCAGATCGTGGAAGTCCACCTTGCGCGCCGGCTCGCCCCACTGCAGCGCCAGGGCATCGCCACACACGGCTGCGGCGACATGCTGCGACTCCTGCGGGGCAGCGCCAACCTCGGAGGCAGCAGCGAACACCTTGCCCAGCTCGAACAGGCGCACGCGGCCGGCCTGGCGGGCGGCATTGCGGCCCAGCGTCGCCACCAGGCCCGGCAGCAGGCGCGGACGCATGATCGCAAGCTCGGCACTGAGCGGATTGGCCAGCGGCACCAGGCCGTCGGTCAGCTGCCAGCGCTCCAGCAAGGTGGCATCGACGAAGGCGTAATTGATGGTTTCCTGCAGCTCGCGCGCCACCAGCTGGCGGCGCACGCTGAGCTCGTCGAGCTGGGTCTCGCTCGGCATCGCAATCCGGCTTGCCCCGCCCGGCAGCGTGGTCGGCACGCGGTCGTAACCGTGGATACGCGCCAGCTCTTCGATCAGATCCTCCTCGATGGCGATATCGAAGCGACGGCTCGGCGCCATCACCTGCCAGCCTTCGGCAACCGCCTCCAGCTGCATGCCGAGCGCGCCCAGAATGCGCACGACCTCGGCATCGTCGATCCGGATACCGAGGACGCGCGCGATCCGCGCACGCCGCAGCAGGATCCGCGCCGGCTGCGGCAGATGCTGCGGCAGTTGCGCATACACCACCGGGCCCGGCGTGCCACCGGCCAGCTCCAGCACCAGCCGCGTCGCCACTTCGATCGCCTGGGGCGGCAGCGCCGGATCCACACCACGCTCGAAGCGATGACCGGCATCGGTATGCAGCCCGAGCTTGCGGCCACGGCCCATGATCGCGGCCGGGTCGAAATACGCCGACTCCAGGAACACGTTGCGCGTGGTCTCGGTGACGCGCGTGTCCAGCCCACCCATCAGGCCGGCCAGCGCCACCGGGCGATCGGCATCGGTGATGGTCAGGAAACTGTCGTCCAGCGTGACCTGCCGCCCATCCAGCAACGCCAGCTGCTCGCCGCCGCGCGATCGGCGCACACCGATCGGGCCCTGCAGCGTATCCAGATCGAACGCATGCATCGGCTGGCCAAGCTCCAGCATCACGTATTGGGTGACATCCACCAGCAGCGAGACCGGACGCACGCCGCTGCGGCGCAGCCGCTCGGCCAGCCACACCGGCGTTTTCGCGGCCGGGTCGATGCCTTCGATCACGCGTCCGCAGTAGCGCGGCGCCTCGCTACCGGCAAGCAACTCCACCGCCAGCGTGCGCGTGGACACCGGCGCCACGACACCGGCATCGAAGGCCACCACTTCGCTGGCGCATGCCGCCGCCACGTCGAAGGCGATACCGCGCACGCTGAAGCAATCGGCACGATTGGGCGTGAGCTTGATCTCGATGCTGGCATCGGGCAGCCCCAGATACTCGGCCAGGGCTTGGCCCACCGGCGCATCGTCCGGCAGCTCGAACAGGCCGGACGCGTCGCTGTCCAGCCCCAGTTCCTTGGCCGAGCACAGCATGCCGTTGGACGCGACCCCGCGCAGCTTGGCCGCGGTGATGGTCAGTTCGCCGATCTTTGCACCGACCAGCGCCAAAGGCGCCACCAGACCGGCACGCGCGTTGGGCGCGCCACACACGATCTGCAGCAGCTCGCCCTGCCCTGCATCGACACTACAGACCTGCAGACGGTCGGCTTCCGGATGACGTACCGCCTCGACGATACGCGCCACCACCACCTGCCCCAGTGCCTGGCCCAACGACGTGACCTCTTCGACCTCCAGACCGATCGCCGTCAGCGTCGCGGCAAGCTCGTCGCGGCTCGCCTGGATGGGAACGTGGCTGCGCAGCCAATTTTCAGAGAATTTCATGAGGAGCCGGGATTGGGGATTCGGGATTGGGGATTAGCAAAAACGCGTCGACGGAGTCCGGGGCGGACCGGGGCGCTGTTGCAAATCCCCAATCCCGAATCCCGAATCCCCGCCGTCAAGCAAACTGCCGGAGAAAACGCACATCGTTCTCGAAGAACGCGCGCAGGTCGTTGACGCCGTAGCGCAGCATCGCAAAGCGCTCCACGCCCAGGCCGAACGCGAAGCCGGTGTAGCGCTCCGGGTCGATGCCGACGCTGCGCAGCACGTTTGGGTGCACCATGCCGCAGCCGAGCACTTCCAGCCAGCGTGTGCTGCCGTCCGGCTGCTGCCAGGCGATATCCACTTCCGCGCCCGGTTCCACGAACGGGAAATAGCTGGGGCGGAAGCGCATTTCGAAGTCGCGCTCGAAGAACGCCCGCACGAACTCGGACAAGGTGCCCTTGAGATCGGCGAAGGTGGAATGCTCGTCCACCAGCAGGCCTTCGACCTGATGGAACATCGGCGAGTGGGTCTGGTCCGAGTCGGAGCGGTACACCTTGCCGGCCGCGATCATGCGCAGCGGCGGTGTGTGTGCATCCATGTAGCGCACCTGCACACCGGAGGTGTGGGTGCGCAACAGGCGGCCATCGCCGAAATAGAACGTGTCGTGCATCGCGCGCGCCGGATGGTGCGGCGGAAAGTTCAGGGCTTCGAAGTTGTGCCAGTCGTCCTCGATCTCCGGACCATCGGACAACTCATAGCCCAGGCGCGCAAAGATCTCGACGATGCGCTCGAGCGTGCGCGTGACCGGGTGCAGTCCGCCCCGTTCACTGCGACGCCCTGGCAAGGTCACGTCGATCCGCTCTCCGGCCAGACGCGCGTCCAGTGCGGCGTTTTCCAGCGCGTGCTTGCGCTCGGACAGTGCAGCGGTCAGCGCATCGCGCGCCAGGTTGATCGCTTCGCCAGCGGCTTTGCGATGATCGGCTGGCAGCGTGCCGAGCTGCTTGAGCTGGGCGGTGATGCTGCCGCTCTTGCCCAGCAATGCGACGCGCAAGGCTTCCAGTTGGTCCGGCGTCTGCGCGGCGGCGACATCGGCCAGCGCACGCTCGGTCAGGGATTGAATCTCACTCATTGCACTCGCGCCTCAACTGCTCAGCCGAACGGTGTTTCCGGATGCACCGGAATGCATTGCCACTCAAATCGCGTCCTGCCCGGCATCCACTCAACGATGCCGGCCATCTAAAACGCAAAAGGGGAAGGACTCGCGCCCTTCCCCCTGCATATCTGCTTGCCCTCGCCGGAGGCCTGCACACGAATGCGCAAACCCCGACAAGAAACTACCCTTTCAAAAGTCCGCACATGGATGTGCGGGCTCTTGCAGAGGGACCTGCATTTACGCCGCCAGCGCGCCCTTGGCCTTCTCAGCCAGCGCGGCAAAGCCGGCGGCGTCGTGAACGGCGATATCGGCCAGCACCTTACGGTCCAGGGTGATACCAGCCTTCAGCAGGCCGTTCATGAAACGGCTGTAGCTCAGGCCATTGATGCGGGCAGCCGCGTTGATGCGGGTGATCCACAACGAACGGAACACGCGCTTCTTCTGCTTACGGCCGATGTAGGCGTACTGCTGCGCCTTGATGACCGCCTGCTTGGCGACGCGGAAAACCTTGCGACGGGCATTGTAGTAGCCCTTCGCCAGGGTCAGAATTTTCTTGTGGCGGCGGCGCGCCTGCACACCACGCTTTACTCGTGCCATGGTTCAGTCCTCAGAGGTAGGGAAGCATACGGTCAAGACGGCCTGCGTCCTCGGCACGGACGTGATTCGTCTGCCGCAGGTTGCGCTTCCGCTTGGTCGCTTTCTTCGTGAGGATATGGCTACGGTTTGCGTGGCCGCACTTGTACTTGCCGGAGGCGGTCTTGCGGAAACGCTTGGCCGCCGCCCGGTTGGTCTTGATCTTGGGCATTGCAATGTCCTTGATGGTGTTTTGTCACTGACCCGGGCGGCAGTCTTGCGACCACGCTTTCCATCCATGCCCTTGCCTGCTTGTAAGTCCTTGATCGAACACGATCCGGACAGGTCCTGTACCGCTTGCGCGGCGCCCCGGCAAAACCGGGCCGCGCAGTCTACCCGTTGCCGGGAATTCTTGCAAATGGATGCCGTCTCCGGCCAGGCGGGCCCTACCGGGCCCGTCTCAGCGCGGGATCAGATCTTCTTCTTCGGCGCGATCATCATGACCATCTGGCGCCCTTCCAGGCGCGGGCGCGACTCGATGACGATATCGTCGCCCAGGTCGGCCTCGATCCGCGACGCCATCTCGCGCCCCAGCTCCTGGTGGCTCATTTCACGGCCACGGAAGCGGATGTTGACCTTGACCTTGTCGCCCTCTTCCAGGAAGCGGCGCATGTTGCGCAGCTTGATCTGGTAGTCGCCCTCGTCCGTGACCGGACGGAACTTGAGTTCCTTGATCTCGACCTGCTTGGTCTTCTTCTTGGCCTCGTTGGCCTTCTTCTGCTGCTCGAACTTGAACTTGCCGAAATCCATGATCTTGCAGACCGGCGGATCGGCCTGCGGCTGGATTTCAACCAGATCCAGGCCTTCTTCCTCGGCCTTGGCGAGCGC
Source organism: Xanthomonas sp. BRIP62418 (assembly GCF_003993495.1). NCBI lineage: Bacteria > Pseudomonadati > Pseudomonadota > Gammaproteobacteria > Lysobacterales > Lysobacteraceae > Xanthomonas > Xanthomonas sp. BRIP62418. The sequence continues at coordinate 157,756 of NZ_QEZG01000034.1, read as the reverse complement.
TTCGTCGCGCGACAACACGCCGACCATCTCACCGTCGCTGCCGATCACGCGAACGCGCGGCACACGGATTTCTTGGTTCTTGCGGTTCTGTTTGTTGTCAGGGGTACTGATATTGCAATCTCCCAGGGGAATCGAACCGGCGCATCCGGATCATCCAGACCGGCCGGGGTTGGCTCACGCTGCCTGCTCTGCCTGCAGACGCTCGATGAAGGCCGAGACCGTCATGGTCCCGAGATCCTCTCCCGAACGAGTCCGCACGGCGACGGCACCGTTTTCCTTCTCGCGGTCACCGACGACGAGGAGATAAGGCACGCGTTGCAGCGTATGCTCGCGAATCTTATAACCGATCTTCTCGTTACGCAAATCGGCGTTCACACGGAAGCCTTGATTTGCAAGGGTTTTCCGAACCGAGTCGACATAGTCTGCCTGTGCATCGGTGATATTTGCGACAACGACCTGGACCGGAGCGAGCCAGGAGGGGAAGGCGCCGGCGTGGTGTTCGATCAGAATGCCGATGAAACGCTCCATCGAACCGACGATCGCCCGGTGCAGCATGACCGGATGCTTCTTCTGGCTGTGCTCGTCCACGTACTCGGCGCCGAGGCGGCCCGGCATCATGAAATCGACCTGCATGGTGCCTAACTGCCAGGTGCGGCCGATGGCGTCCTTGAGGTGGTACTCGATCTTGGGACCGTAGAAGGCGCCCTCGCCCGGCAGCTCCTGCCACTCCACCCCGCACACGCCCAGCGCGCTGCGCAGCGCGGCTTCGGCCTTGTCCCAGGTCTCGTCGTCGCCCAGGCGCTTTTCCGGGCGCAGCGCGATCTTGATCTCGATGTCCTCGAAGCCGAACGCGGTGTAGACCGCCAGCGCCTGCTGATGGAAGGCGGTGACTTCGGCTTCGATCTGCGATTCCAGGCAGAACACGTGCCCGTCGTCCTGGGTGAAACCGCGCACGCGCAGGATGCCGTGCAGCGCGCCGGACGGCTCGTTGCGGTGACAGGCGCCGAACTCGCCGTAGCGGATCGGCAGGTCGCGGTAGCTGTGCAGGCCCTGGTTGAACACCTGCACGTGGCCGGGGCAGTTCATCGGCTTGACCGCGTAGGTGCGCTTCTCCGACTCGGTGAAGAACATCGCATCCTGGTAGTTGTCCCAGTGGCCGGACTTCTGCCACAGCGACACGTCCAGGATCTGCGGGCAGCGCACCTCGCCGTAGCCACTGTCGCGGTAGACCTTGCGCATGTACTGCTCGACCACCTGCCACAGCGACCAGCCCTTGGGATGCCAGAACACCAGGCCGGGCGCCTCTTCCTGCAGATGGAACAGGTCCTGCTGCTTGCCGATGCGGCGATGGTCGCGCTTGTCGGCTTCCTCCATGCGCAGGATGTAGGCGTCCAGCTGCTTCTTGTCGGCCCAGGCGGTGCCGTAGATGCGCTGCAGCTGCTCGTTCTTGGCATCGCCACGCCAGTAGGCGCCGGAAATGCGGGTCAGCTTGAAGGCCTTGAGGAAGCGCGTGTTGGGTACGTGCGGGCCGCGGCACATGTCCACGTATTCCTGGTGGTAGTACAGGCCCATCGCGGTGATGTCGGCGGACATGTCCTCGATCAGGCGCAGCTTGTACTCCTCGCCGCGCTGGGTGAACACCTCGATCACCTCGGCGCGCGGGGTGACCTTCTTGATCACCTCGTAGTCCTGCGCGATCAGCTCCTGCATGCGCTGCTCGATCGCGGCCATGTCTTCGGGCGTGAACGGGCGCTCGCTGTAGATGTCGTAGTAGAAGCCTTCGGCGATGACCGGGCCGATCACCATCTTGACCTCCGGGTACAGCTGCTTGACCGCATGCCCGACCAGATGCGCGCAGGAGTGGCGGATGATCTCCACGCCTTCGGGGTCCTTGGCGGTGATGATGCGCAGGCTGGCATCGTGGTCGATGACGTCGCTGGCATCGACCAGCTGGCCGTCGACCTGGCCGGCGATGGTCGCCTTGGCCAGGCCGGCGCCGATCGACTGGGCGACCTGCATCACCGAGACGGGGGATTCGAATTCGCGGCGGCTGCCGTCGGGGAGCGTGATGTTGATCATGGGCAAGAATGAGGTCTGGGCTGGCTGCAGCGCGATGGCTGCAAGGGAGATCTGCCCGTTGCGGGACAGGCTCGGATAAAGGGGTGGCGAGAGGTGGTGCAGAAACAACGCCGTGCAGGCGCCTTGCCAACTGGCGCGGCCGGGATCAGCGGTGGGCGGTGGTAGTGCTCATGTCGCACGCTGGGCCGGCGCGGGGCGCGGGCCACCTTCTCGCAAGGGGTCTTGAGGAGAATGGTAAACCAATCAGCCCGCCGTTGCGCATGCCGGCACCGGGCCGGCGGGCGCGTGGCATGATGCCGGCCACCTGTGCTGCCAGTACCGACCATGACCATCAAGGGTAAAGCCACCTCGCTGGATATCGCCTACCTGGCCGGCGTGTCGCAGCCGACCGTGTCGCGCGCACTGCGCGGCAGCCCGATGGTCAACGAAGAAACCCGCAAGCGCATCCTGCGCATCGCCAACGAGTTGAACTACAAGGTCGACAAGAACGCCTCGTCGCTACGGCTGCGCAATGCGGGCACGCTGGCGCTGCTGTTCTTCGAAGACCCCACCGCCGACGATTCGCTGATCAACCCGTTCTTCCATTCGATGCTGGGCTCGATCACCCGCGCCTGCGCGCTGCAGGGCTACGACCTGCTGGTGTCGTTCCAGCAGCTGTCCAAGGACTGGCAGGCCGATTACGAAGACAGCAACAAGGCCGACGGCATCATCCTGCTGGGCTACGGCGACTACCAGCAGTCGCGCCAGCGGCTGCAGCTGCTGGTCGAGCAAGGCACCCATTTCGTCCGCTGGGGCGCGGCGCTGCCGGGGCAGCCGGGCATTTCGATCGGCAGCGACAACTATCAGGGCGGGCTGGACATCACCGCGCATCTGCTCGCGCAGGGCTGCCGCCGCATCGCCTTTCTCGGCCACGCGTCCAATCATTACCCCGAGTTCGAAGAGCGCTACCGCGGCTACGTGGCCGCGCTCAAGCAACAGGCGTTGGTGGCCGATCGCGCGCTGCAGTTCGACGCGATCACTACCGAGTCGTCCGGCCATGCCGCGTGCCTGGCGCTGCTCGACAGTGGCCTGGCCTTCGATGCGGTGTGCGCGGCCAGCGACCTGATTGCGATCGGCGCCATGCGCGCCTTGCGAGAGCGCGGCTTGCGGGTGCCGCAGGATGTCGCGGTGAGCGGCTTCGACGATATCGCCCTGGCGGCGTCGGTGGCGCCGGCGTTGTCGACGGTGCAGCAGGACACCAAGCAGGCCGGCACGCTGCTGGTGGAAAGCCTGGTGGCACTGATCCGCGGCGAAGCGGCGCAAAGCCGCACGATCCCGGTGAAGCTGGCCGTGCGCGACTCCTCGCGTAGCAACGGCCTGCAACCGCCGTTGGGCTGGACGCCGTCGCCGGCAACGGAGCCCGGCGATGTGGTGTGTGCTCAGGCGGCCAGCGGGGTTGCCGGACGCTGAGCGCTGGGAATTGGGAATTGGGAATTGGGAATTGGGAATCGGGAATCGGGAATCGGGAATCGGGAATCGGTAGAGCATGCATGGCTGGCTGCAGGATGGATCGCGGCCAACCGAACCCTGTGTAGGAGCGCGCTGGCGCGCGATGGAGCACTACCGGTAACGCCCCATCGCGCGCAAGCGCGCTCCTACCGATTGCGCAGGTCGCGCGCAGCTTGCTCGGTGATCGGCGTATGCAAAAGAAGATACGCCCATGCATGCGTGGCGGGCTGCGAGTCTGGTCGCGGCCATCGAATGCTTCGTAGGAGCGCACCCGGGCGCGACGGAGCATTCCCGGCAAGCCCTGTCGCGCCCGGGTGCGCTCCTACCTGTTGCGGGCGTCGCGCGCGGCTTGCTCGGCCATCTGCAGATCAAGCTGCTTGCGCAAGGCCGGATCGGTGACCGGCGCATCCGAGAGCAGCACGCGCACGCCGTGCGCGGGCACCGCGGCCAGCAGCCGACGTTGCACCCGCACCTGCTCGCCGCTCACCGCATCGCGCCAGGTGCCGGGCTGCAGAAAACGCGTCACTGCGATGGTCGCCGCTGCGTCGCCCTTATTGAGCAGCACCAACGCCGTCTGGTTGGCGCCCGCATGCTGATAGACCCGCAAGAACGCCGCCTGATCCCCGCGTAGCAGCACATCCACCTGTACGCCGCGCTGCAATGCCGGCATATCGCGACGCAGCCGCGCGATCTGCTGCAGCGGGCCGAAGATCGGGCTTTGCGGCGCGGTGCGGATGCGCTCCTGGCCAAAATAGTTGCGGTTGCCTGCATGTTCGGCACGCCCGCGCATGAAGCCGGTTTCCGAGCCGTAGTAGATCACCGGGATGCCGCGCGCGGTAAACAGCCAGTTGTGCACGTCGATAAAACCGGTGTCGCTGGCATCCAGGCGCGCCATGTCGTGGTTGTCGTAGAAGCTCATCAGCTCGTACGGATTGGCATACGGCCCCTGGCGCAGAAACAACGGCGTGGCGAGCTTTTCGAACCCGGCCTGCTCATGGCCGAAGACAGCGGAAAGCTGCTGCTTCAACGGGAAATCCAGCACGCTGACGCCGGCATTGCGCGCCCAGGTATGCCCGGCAATCTTGTTGGCGTCGTAATCGAAGGCCTCGCCGAACATGAAGAACCCGGGACGTTTTTCGCGGATGCGTGCCACGAACGCATGCCAGAAGCGGTCAGGCATCCAGCCGATGGTGTCGATACGAAACGCGTCGGCGCCCTGCTCCATCCACTGCAGATACGCGCCGGCCAGGTAATCGAGTACTGCAGGATTGCTTTCGTTGAGATCGGACAGCTCGGCCAGGCCGCCGCCGGTGTTGTAGAACGCATGCAGCGGAGTGTGCTGCGGATCCAGCTGCGCAGGCGGCAGATTCTGGTGGTCGGCGACCAGGCGGCCAGCGGCGTCGTACAGCTTGCCGAAGCCAGGCTGCGCCACCGGCATGGTATAGGCCGGGGAGCCATGATTGCCCACGATATCCAGTACCACTTTCAACTGGCGGGCATGCATGGCGCGGGTGAAGCCGGCAAAGTCCAGGCCCGGGCTGGGCAGATGCTCATCGAGCTTGTAGAAGTTCACGCCCCAGTAGCCGTGATAGCCGGTCTTGCCGTGGTCGCTGAGCGTACTGCCGCAGCTGATCGGCTTGCCGCCGGTGAAGGCCTGATCCGGATTGTCGACAATCGGCGTGATCCAGACCGCGCCAAACCCCAAGTCGCGGATGTAGTCGGCATGGTCGACGATGCCCTTGAAATCGCCACCCAGATAACCGATGTTGTCGCCGACGCCATCGGCACACGGCGTCGGCACATCGAAGGTGCGATGCGCACCGCCCTGCTCACGTTGATCGTTGCCGGGATCGCCATTGACGAAACGGTCGGTGACCACGAAATACACCGCGTCGGCGGCAAACGGCTCCAGCGTGCCGTAGTAATCGCCAGGTGCAGCCGCCGCATTCGCCGCGCCTGCACACATCATCACTCCAGCCATCATCACATGACGCATCACTGCCCTCCCGAGGCCACTGGAACCCGCACCGCGCACACGCCGGCAATGAGCAAGCTGGCGCCGCCGATGGCCAGCGCATAGATCGGCTGACCGTCGAGCCAGACGCGCAACACGAAGCCCAGCGCGCTGGCCGCGACCAGCTGCGGAATCACGATGAAGAAATTGAAGATGCCCATGTACACGCCCATCTTGGCGGCGGGCACGCTGTCGGACAGCAGGGCGTAGGGCAGCGACAGGATCGAGGCCCAGGCAAAGCCCACGCCCAGCATCGACAACAACAGCCACTGCGGGTCGCGGATCACCAGCATCGACAGCAGCCCGGCAGCGCCGAGCCACAGATTGCACAGATGGCTCCAGCGCAGGCCGATCGCACGCACCAACACTGGAATGACCAAGGCCGCCAACGCCGCAAACCCGTTGTAGGCCCCAAACAGCACGCCCACCCAGTTCGCGCCGTCGTTATAGGCGGCCGATGCGGTGTCGTTCGCACCGAAGTGCACCTGGGTGACCGCGGCGGTGGTGTAGATCCACATCGCAAACAGCGCAAACCAGGAGAAGAACTGCACCCAGGCCAGGCGCCGCATCGTCAGCGGCATGCTGCGCACGTCCTGCACGATCGCCACCAACATGCTGGTGGACGGCAGCACGCGCGCCAATGCAAGCAACGCCCCGTACGCCACGCACAGCCCGGCCAGCACGTAGAGCATGCGGTCGCCGTGCTGCCAGGCGATCACAGCAGCAAGCAGCACACCGATGCCGCACCAGAGCACACCTGCACGCGGCAACGGCAAGCTGCCAGCGATTGCCGCAGTGGCGACAGGCGGATGTGCATCATCGAAGCTTGCCAGCTGCTGCGGGCTGTATTCGCGCGTGCGCAACACCGTCCAGCTGATCGACAGAAACAGCACCGCTGCACCGAGGTAAAAAGCGTAGCGCACGCTGTCGGGCAACTGTCCCGGCGGCGCGGTATTGGCCACGCCCCAGTGGGTGAGCAGCCATGGCAGGAAGCTCGCCACGATTGCACCGATGCCGATGAAGAAGCTTTGCATTGCATAGCCGGCGGGCCGCTGCGCGGGCGGCAGCTGGTCGCCGACCAGGGCGCGGAATGGCTCCATCGAGATGTTGATCGAGGCATCCAGCACCCACAACGTGCCGGCGGCAACCCATAGCATCGGCGCATTGGGCATCACCAGCAAGGCCAGTGTGGTGAACACCGCGCCGACCATGAAATACGGGCGCCGGCGGCCCCATCGGGTCCAGGTGCGGTCCGACAGGTAGCCGATGATGGGCTGCACGATCAGGCCGGTCAGCGGTGCGGCGATCCACAAACCGGGCACGTCGTCGACCTGTGCACCCAGGGTCTGGAAGATGCGGCTGGCGTTGGCGTTCTGCAGCGCAAAGCCGAACTGGATGCCGAGAAAGCCGAAGCACATGTTCCAGATCTGCCAGAAACGCAGGCGTGGCTTGGCGGTCATTGCGCAGCCTCCGTGCTCGCCGCAGGTCCGACCAGCAGCGCGCTCACCTGCGCGGTATTGACCACGCCATCGCGACCGCCGCGGCCGCCATTGTACTGCGCAAAATGCGCCAGCGCACTCATGTTGAAGCCATCTTCCAGCCGGAACCGGCATGGCTGCCCGGCCACCGCAGTGAAGCTGACCTGCGTGGACAACTGCTCGCCCACGCTATGCGGCATCACCACGACCTGCGATTGCGGCGCCTGCCCCGGGCATTCCAGCACCAGCCGCTTGACCGCCGCAGTGACGCCGGTATTGATCGGGCCGTTGGCGTTGCGATAACGCAGCGATACGCGATGCCGGCCAGCATGTGTGGGAGTCCAGGCCCAGACCTGCCTACCCGCGACTTCCTGCAACGGGCCGAGCGTCACCGATGGACTGTGCAGCGACTCCAGGCCATCGGCGCGACGGGTCAGGCTGAGCACATGCAGCCTGCCGTCGTCGCGCAGGTCCCAGTGCCGCGTGGCGTTCAGTGCCTGCCCATCCATGTACAACGTCGCCCCTTCCGGAATCGCGATGCGGTAGCCGTCGCCCTGCCGTTGCACAACAGGCGCTTCGGGCGTGCCGGGTGCGAACACCTGGTCTGGCTGCGGTGGAACCGTGGTGTCGGCCTTGCGGCCGACCAGATGCACCAGAGTAGTCTGGCCTAGTTGCTCGACCTCCCCCGCCACCAGCAACCCACCTGCATCCGCCGTCGGCCGCTGCAGCACATACCGGCGGGCACCCTGTTCAAGCACGATCTGCTGGCGTTCGCCAAACAACAACGGCAGCAACACCCGCGGCAGTTTCGGAGCGACGCTGCCATCGGCGCCCACGCCGAACACGCCTTCCAGCACGGCGGAGAGATAACCGGCAACCGACCACAACTGCCGCGGCGAGTTCACCACCGGACCGCTGCGTGCGCCCTCCTCCACATGCACGGCCAGGCTCTGCATCTCGTAGTTTTCCATGTTGGAGCCGGCCAACGCGCTGCCGCGCATCAACGACTGCAGCTCCAGCGCAATACGCGGCGCATCGTCCAGCTGGCGTGCGGCGCGCAACGCATACGCGCTGACGAAGGGCCAGACGGCACGGTTGTGGTAGATCGGCTGCTCGGCTTCCTGCGGCCACACCACTGGGCTGCCGCCGGCAACCATCGGATACCTGCGCAGTGCGATACGCGCGCGGTCTTTCGGAAATACATCGGCCAGCACGCCGAGCGACACGCCGAGCAGATCGACCTTGGCGTAGCGCACCGGGTGCGCTGCATTGCCAAGGTAGCTCACGTACTGCTTGCTGCGCGCATCCCAGAAGCGCGCAGCGATGGCCTGGCGCAAGGCATCTGCCCACTGGGCGTACTGGTCCGCGCGCGCATCGCCATGCTGGCGCGCCAGTTGCTCGGCCAGACGCAGGGCCTGGTAGTGCAGCACGTTGGTGGACAAGGCAAAGGACTCGGCGATGAAACGCACGTCCTCGCGCGTCCACCGCGGATAGGTCTGCTCGCGCCAATCCAGGAACGAGGTTTCGCCACGGTAGAGCCCGATCTGCGCATCGAACACCGCGGCACGGTCTTGCGCGATGGTGTCCTGTAATGTACGCCAGACCTCTTCAGCGAATGACTGATCGTCCAGCAGGCCACGCGCGGCGAGGAACCACACCACACGGTCGCTGCTGATCGGCCAGCTGCCACCGGAGCCGGTGTCCTGCGCAACGAACAATCCCGGCGTCTGCCCATCGCGCGCCGCCGACAGCTTGAAGCGCAGCGCATTGCGCGTACGCTCCGGCTCCAGCCGCGCCAACGCCAGATCGGCGGCGAAGCTGACATCGCGCGTCCATACGTAAGGCCAGCGCTCACCGGTTTCGAAACACGCGCATGCCACCGGCTTGCCGTCATTGAAGGCTGGATCGCGGATCGCATCGACGCGGTCGTCGGCCATTTCCTGCTGGGCCAGGGCAAACAAGGCATCGAACAATGGACTGGCAGTGTGCGTACGCATCGGTTGCGGCCCGATACGACGCTCGCCCTGCGGCCAGCGCAGCACGAACCCACCGTCTTCGAGCGCCTGCGCCTGCGCGCGGCGGCCCTGGAATTCCAGCTCGTCGGCCAATAGCGGCGAGCTTGCCGCAACGCCGAGCGTTGCAGCCATGCAGATCATCTTCAGCATCGACGCGGCGAGACGGCTTGCACCGTCGGCCTCCCTCCCTCGTTGCACGCGTTGTAATGCGCGGCACTGGCGTGCCACGGGCGCGGACCCTCCCAGGTGCCGTGGCGCCATGGTAGACGCGCACTCCGGGGTTCGGCACCACTGCATACGTATTCATGGCATTGGCCGCAGTGCAGCATGGCCCATCCACGCCGCGTCATTGCATAGTCGCCACTGACGCAATGGCCGCCTTGGGAGGGGATATGCCGCTGTCTTCACATCGCGTGCGCTCGACATCGAGCGCCGCAAGCAGTGCGCGCCTGCTTGCCCTGCTGCTGCTCGGCAGCCTTGCCGGCATCGCACAGGCCGAGCGCATCGCCATCAGCGCGGATTCGCCTGGCAAAATCCTGCAGGTCAAGCTGGAAGTGGATGGCGGCACACCCTACTACCACGTGCAACGCCTGGGCCAGCCGGTGCTGGAGCGCTCGCGCCTGGGCTTCCAGTTACGCGACGGCCGGCTGGACCGCGGCCTGGTCGTCCTCTCGCAGGCGCGCCAGCATCATGACGACACCTGGGAACAACCCTGGGGCGAGACGCGCCTGGTGCGCAACCACTACAACGAACTACGCGTCAGTCTGGGCGAACCCGGTGGCGCGCAGCGCAGGATCGACGTGATCTTCCGCGTGTACGACGATGGCATCGGCCTGCGCTATCACTTTCCCGAACAAGCGGGATTACGCGAAGCCATCATCGACGAGGAAATCACCGAATTCGCCATCGCGCAGCCGTCCGAAGCGTGGTGGATTCCTGCAGGCGAGCCGATCCACTACGAATACCTGTATCAGCGCACGCCGTTGAACCAGGTCGCGCTGGCGCATACGCCACTCACCTTGCGTACCGAGAGCGGGCTGCACATCGCGCTGCATGAAGCGGCGCTGGTCGATTACGCCGGCATGTGGCTGCGCCGTACCGAAGGTCGGCGCCTGCGCGCGCAATTGTCACCCGCTGCCGAAGGCTGGAAGGTGCGGCGCACGCTGCCCTTCGACACGCCGTGGCGCACGCTGCAGATCGCCGACCAGGCCACCGGCCTGGTGGAATCCAACCTGATCCTCAACCTCAACGCGCCCAACGCCCTGGGCGACGTGAGCTGGGTCAAGCCGTCCAAGTATGTCGGGGTGTGGTGGGCCATGCATCTCAACCAGCAGACCTGGGCGACCGGGCCGACCCACGGCGCCACCACCGCCAACACCAGGCGCTACATCGATTTTGCCGCGGCGCACGGCTTTCGTGGCGTGCTGGTGGAAGGCTGGAATCCGGGCTGGAACGGCGAATGGTTCGGCAACGGCGGCAGCTTCGACTTTACCCGGCCGACGCCGGATTTCGACCTGCCCGCACTGAGCAACTACGCCGCCGGCAAGGGCGTGCATCTGATCGGCCATCATGAAACGGGGTGCGCAGTGGATCATTACGAAGACCAGATCGCCGAAGCGATGGACCTGTACGCCCGGTTCGGCGTGGACTCGGTCAAGACCGGCTATGTCTGCGACGACGGCCAGGTGGAGCGCCGCAACCCGGCAGGCGGTGCGCCGCTGCGCGAATGGCACGACGGCCAATGGATGGCGCGCCATCATCTGCGCGTGGTACGCGAGGCCGCCGAGCGGCATATCGCCGTCAACGCGCACGAGCCGATCAAGGACACCGGCCTGCGCCGTACCTATCCCAACTGGATCTCGCGCGAAGGCGCGCGTGGCATGGAGTACAACGCCTGGGGCCAGCCACCGAACCCGCCCGAGCACGAGGTCAACCTGGTGTTTACCCGCCTGCTCGCTGGGCCGATGGATTACACGCCGGGCATCGTCAGCCTGAAAGGCCGCGACGGCCAGGCGATTCCCAGCACGCTCGCGCGCCAGCTGGCGCTGTACGTGACGCTTTACAGCCCGATCCAGATGGCCGCCGATCTTCCCGAGCATTATCTGCAGCACCGTGACGCCTTCCGCTTCATCGAGGACGTGGCGGTGGATTGGGACCAGACCCGTGCCTTGAATGGCGAAGTCGGCGACTACGTCACCATCGCCCGCAAGGACCGGCATAGCCGTGACTGGTTCCTGGGCAGCATTACCGACGAGCATGGCCGGCTGCTGCAGGTGCCGCTCGGATTTCTTGAGCCCGGCGTGCGTTACACCGCGCAGATCTATCGCGACGGCGACGGCGCCGACTATGTCAGCAACCCGTTTGCCTTTGTGCGCGAACAACGCCAGGTCAGCAGCGTTGACACGCTGGAACTGCGTCTTGCGCCAGGCGGTGGGCAGGCGATTCGCTTCGTGCCGATGGATGGGAAGCGCTGACTTGGTCACAACGGCTTGCCGAGGCGGCCTTCAACGCGACCGATGATTGCCTCACGCAGCGGCACCGCAGCCGCTGCGGATCGCGCAATGACGTTGCCTCACGCCGGGCGCACCTCGTACCGCGTTGCAGCGGAGCTTGCGTGGAATCGATTTCAGCGCAATCAGCCGGGTTGAATACGTATGCAGTGCCCGTTTGCGTGCAGGTGCGGTGTCTACCATACGTTGCAGTCGTGATGCCGGTAGTGGCGCGCGATGCAATGCATCCAGGCGTCTGCCGGATCGAAAAATCAAAGAACAACATGTACCTGGGAGGGGAAAATGTTGAAGCACAAGCGCTCCGCGCTGAGTATCGCCCTGGCCGTTGCCATGGCACCGACGTTGGCGGCCGCACAATCGGCGGCGCCGGCGCAAGCAACCGACACCGAACAAACTGCTTCCGAAAACACCGCCGGCGCGGTGACCGAGCTGGACAAGGTCCAGGTCACCGGCCTGCGCCGCGCGATCGAGGGCGCCATCTCGGTCAAGCGGGATTCCACCTCGATCGTGGAAGCCATTTCCGCCGAAGACATCGGCCGCCTGCCGGACGTGAGCATCGCCGAATCGCTGGCGCGCCTGCCTGGCCTGGCTGCACAGCGTGTCGCCGGTCGCGCGCAGGTGATCAGTGTGCGCGGGCTGTCGCCGGATTTTTCCACCACCCTGCTCAACGGCCGCGAAGTGGTCAGCACCGGTGACAACCGCAGCGTGGAATTCGACCAATACCCGTCCGAACTGGTCAGCGGCGTCACCGTCTACAAGACGCCCGATGCCGGCCTGGTCGGCCAGGGCTTGTCCGGCACCGTCGACATGCAGACCGCACGCCCGCTCAGCTACAACGAGCGCGTGATCGCCATCGGTGGCCGTTATCAGCGCAACTCGCTGGGCAAAGCCGCCAACGTCGATCCGTACGGCAACCGCTTCAATATCAGTTACATCGACCAGTTCGCCGACCGTACCATCGGCCTGACCGTCGGCTACGCCCACACCGACATGCCGATCCAGGAAAACCAGGTGGGCCTGTACGAGCCCTGGCAACCGGTCAATGCACAGCGCCCGCGCCCCGGCGTGGCCGATGGCGTGTACTTTTCCGACGGCATCAAGGCATTGCGCCGCACCGGCAACCAGAAGCGCGACGGCGTCATGGCCACGTTGCAGTACCGCCCGTCCAACGCCTGGACCAGCACGCTCGACGCCTTCCATACCGAAGCCGAGCAGATCGACACCGCCAACCAGTTCGAGCTCAACCTGAGCAACTACAACGGTGGCTATACGCCGGGCTTGAACATCAGCAACGTGCACGTCAACGACAGCAACAGCTTCGTCGGCGGCACCGCCAGCGGCGTCTACCCACTGGTCCGCGGCATGTACAACAAGCGCGAAGACACCATCGACGCGTTTGGCTGGAACAACGAGATCTCCGCCGGCGCCGTCAAGCTCGTCGCCGACCTGAACTACTCCAGGGCCACCCGCGACGAATTGAACCTGGAGAACAATCTCCAACGTGCGCCCATGCCGCAGCTGGACACCGTGGGTGTGTCTGTCGTCGGCAACGGTTTCTCGCAGCTGGCGCCGGGCATGAATTATTCCAGTCCCGACGCGCTGTTCCTGACCAACACCATCTATGGTTCCGGCTACGGCAAGGTGCCGCGCGTGGAGGATGTGCTCAAGGGCGCACGCCTGCAGGCCAGCTTCCCGATGCCCGACGCGTTGAGCTGGTTCTCGGATCTGGATGTGGGCGTCAACTACGCCAACCGCGAAAAGCAGAAGACCCAGCCCGAAGGCAACATCACCCTCGACGCGCAGGGCGAATCCACCATCGCGCCGGACCTGCAGTACGCGCCTGTCAATCTGGGCTTTGCCGGCATCGGCTCCCTGCCCGCCTGGAACGTGCCGGCGGTAGTCTCGCGCTACATGCTGTTCAACCCCAGCGACGACGCCTCGTTCCTGGTATCCAAGGCCTGGACGGTCGAAGAGAAGATCACCACCGCCTGGGTGCGTGCCAATCTCGATACCGAATGGGGCGATGTGGGCGTGCGCGGCAATCTCGGCGTGCAATTGCAGAGCGCCGATCAGTCCTCGCGCGCGAGCTATTGGGACGCGTCGCAGCCGGTGGGCAGCGAAGTGCGCCCGATCGACGACGGCAAGACCTACCGCGACTGGTTGCCCAGCCTGAATCTGGCCTTCCAGTTCCAGTACGAGCAGACCTTGCGTTTTGCACTGGCAAAGCAGGTTGCACGTCCGCGCGTGGATCAGCTGCGCGCCTCGCTGGAATTCGGTGTCGACACCTCCACCGGCCGCCCCGGTGCCAGCGGCGGTAACCCGATGCTCGATCCCTGGCGTGCGAACGCCATCGATCTTTCCTACGAAAAATATTTTGCCGAGCGCGCCTACGTGGCCGCAGCGTTCTTCTACAAGGACCTGAAGAGCTACATCTACACCCAGAGCCGCGACAACTACGATTTTTCCGCATTGGTCGCCGGTTACGTGCCGCCGCCGGGCTCGGCGCCGGTGCTGACCACCGGTACCTTCAGCGCCCCGTTCAACGGCAAGGGCGGCACGCTGCGCGGCGTCGAACTCACTGCTTCGCTACCGCTGGATCTGCTGTTTGCGCCACTGGAAGGTTTCGGCATCCAGGCCAGCGCCACCTTCAACGACAGCGACGTCAAGATTCGCGACCCGGAAAGCGCCTCCAGTGTCGGCGATGGCGAGATCAGCCTGCCGGGCCTGTCCGAACGCGTCTACAACCTCACCGCCTACTACGAGCACAAGGGTTTCGAGGCACGCGTCAGCCAGCGTCGGCGCTCGGACTTCATCGGCGAGATCGGCAACTTCAACGGCAACCGCACGCTGCGCTACGTCGTCGGCGAAAACATCACCGACGCGCAGATCAGCTACAGCTTCAGCGACAGCAGCGACCTCGCCGGCCTGACCCTGCTGCTGCAGGCCAGCAACCTCAGCAATTCGCCCTACCGCACCTATGCCGAAACCAAGGACCGTCCACTGGAATACATAGAATGGGGCCGCACCTTCGTGCTGGGGGTCAACTACAAGTTTTGACGGGATGTGAGCGACAAGCGATGCGCTGATTGGCTACATCGTTAGTTGTGGCTACATCGTGCCTGTAGCCGTAACGTCACCTGTGGCTGCATTGCTACCTGTAGCTACAGCGTCACCTGTGGCTGCAGCGTCACTTGTGGCTAGCGTGGCCCCCTAGCTACAGCGTTACTTGAGGCTGCATCATTATCTGTAGCTGACTCACTGCCTGTAGCAGACTCGTTGCCTGTGGCTGCAGCGTTCCCTGCGTGCCAGTGAGCTGACCGCCCACGGCGCCAGCCCTCTGCACCAAAGCCCCTCTCCCACTGGGAGAGGGGTTGGGCGGCGCAAGCGCAGCGTGCACCCACGCAGTGCCCAGCGTTGCTCCATGGGCCGTCACTCAGGAGGCGGCGCTGCTGAGCAATAAACAACGATCACCTTTTTGACCGGCCTGGCGCCATCAATCAAAAGAAACCCGCCGACGTGATGTCGGCGGGTTTCTTTTTCCAGGTTTCTTTACCCGAATCTGTATCCACTCTGTATCCACTTCTAAAAAATGCCCAAGATCAACCGCCGATCACGGCATTACCGGATAAAAGCAGCGCTATTCGCACGGCATCGGCCTGGGGCATCGCGATAGCACCAAGGCTGCCCGCAACACATCCATCCTCGCAGTCGATCACCATCGATCTGTACCTACCAGTCGGACATCCCGGACGTATGCAAGGCATCACCGCGTGCCGCGTCCGAACAGCAGCAGCAAGGGGATCTATGAAAGGCTCGCGCAGCCCGCGTCGCACTGCAGGTAGCCAGCGAACCAAAGAACTCCGAGGTAAAGAAAAGCGAGGCACCCCTTCAGGAATGCCTCGCTACGTAGAAGGCGATCACGCAACCACAGCTACCGGTCACGATGCCACATCAGCCACCTTCGATCGCGCACACCACCGCATGCCCGGCCAGGCGCAGGTGGCCATGTTCGATGGCTCCGCGCTCCACGCCCGGCACATCGACTTGCCTCCACGCGCCAGCCGGAAGCCCAAGTTCGGCCCTGTGCGCCGACAGATTGAATGCCAGCAACATCACCCGGCCGGCATGCTCGCGCCGGAACATCAACACAGGCTCGGCGGTGTCGTAGAACGTGATCGCACCCTCGCGCAACGCAGGCTCGCCCTTGCGCCACGCCAGGAACTGGCGCACCGCGCTGAGCACGGACAACGGATCGTCCTGCTGCACACTCACCGCATTCGCACGATGCTCCTCAACCAGCGGCAGCCACGGTTTGCCGCTGCTGAAGCCTGCCGACGGCGCGTCCGTCCACGGCATCGGCGTGCGGCAGCCATCGCGCCCCTTGAAGGTTGGCCAGAAGGTGATGCCGTACGGATCGCGCAGGTCCTCGTACGCCACCTCCGCCTCACCCAGGCCCAGCTCCTCACCCTGGTACAGGCAAATCGACCCGCGCAGCGAACACAGCATCGCCACCACCATCCGCGCGAATGCCGGCGACGCATCTACCCCGCCCCAACGCGTCACCGCGCGCACCACATCGTGGTTGGAAATTGCCCAGCACGGCCAGCCCTCCAGCATCGTGGCTTCGAGCCGGCTCACCGTCTCGCGGATATAGGCCGCGCTGTAGTCTTGCACCAGCAGCTCGAAGCTGTAGCCCATATGCAGGCGGCCATGAGCGGTGTACTCGGCAGTGGTCGCCAACGAGTCTTCCGACGAGATCTCGCCAAGACTCACGGCATGCGGATAGAGGTCCAGCAGCCCGCGTAGGCGCTCCAGGAAGGCCAGATTTTCTGGCTGCGTGTTGTTGAAGTAGTGGTACTGATACGCGTACGGATTGTCGGCACTGAAGCCGCGCCCCACCCGCTTGTCGGCCGGCTTGGCCGGATTGTCACGCAACTGCGCATCGTGGAAGCAGAAGTTGATCGCATCCAGGCGGAACCCATCCACCCCGCGATCCAGCCAGAAGCGTACGTTGTCCAGCGTCGCCTGTTGCACCTCGGTGTTGTGGAAATTGAGGTCTGGCTGATCCACCAGGAAGTTGTGCAGGTAATACTGTTCCCGCCGCGGCTCCCACTGCCACGCCACCCCACCGAACAGCGACAACCAATTGTTCGGCGGCGTCCCGTCCTCACGCGGATCGGCCCACACGTACCAATCCGCCTTTGCGTTGGTCCTGTCCTGCCGGCTCTCCTGGAACCACGCATGCGCGATCGAGGTGTGGCTCAACACCTGGTCGATCATCACCTTCAAGCCGAGGCCATGCGCCTTGTCGAGCAGCCGATCGAAATCGTCCAGCATCCCGAACAGCGGATCCACCGCACGATAGTCCGCGATGTCGTAGCCGAAATCGGCCATCGGCGACTTGAAGAACGGCGAAATCCAGATCGCATCCACGCCCAACCCGGCGATGTAGTCGAGTTTGGCGATGATGCCGGGCAAATCGCCCACCCCATCGCCATTGGAATCCAGAAAACTGCGCGGATAAATCTGATAGATGACGGCCCCGCGCCACCATGATGTCTGCGACATGTACGCCCCTCCCGGGCCATTGCAGGCGCCAGAACATGCGCCCAGCCAAGGCAGTTAGGGTAGCGGCGCCCGCAGCGTACGGCGCATTTGTGCATACGTATTCATGTCGCTAGGCAGCAAGGCCTCGATCGCTCAAAAAGCTACATTACGATTCGCAGCATCTCACTAGTCACCATGCTGGCATGACATGCAAAAGACGTCAGACCCAAGCGCATCGAAGCGTTGCATGTAAAAATTTCTGTTCTGCAACTGAAACTGGCGGCTGATTGACACCAAAAGCGACCTGTTTCGAGGCTGCCAGCAACCGATGCATCACCCGTCCGTTAATCTGCGACGGGTTTTAGACACATTGCGCATACCGGCTCGAGCTTATGCGTGATCCTCAAGGTCGTCGTCTTTGACACGCTTGCGTTTACCTGAGCCCTTTCGGTTCGCATAAAAGTCTTCCAGCCACTGCTCTGGCGTCAGCTGGTCTACGCTTACACCCAGCTTGTCGGCTTTCCGCGACAAAATTTGATGCATGATTTCGATGTTGTCGGTTGAGGATGAAATCACTGAAAGGGCATCATCCATCCCACGCAGGTTGAGCTGGCACACCGCCGAGGCATGGCCTTGCTTGACCAGGAAGCAGCGCGAGCGTTCGTCCAGCGACACCACCACCTGATACTCGGCGTCAGTGAGCTTGAGCCCTTCCATATAGTCGTCGCGGCTGGCGCTGGGATTGGGCAGCAGGACCATGGTCGCCGTCTGTTCGATCAACGCGGCTGCGATGTCGCTCGCCAGTGCGTCTTCCGGGCTCTGCGTGGCGAAGATGCCCAGACCGTTCTGCTTACGGATCGTCTTCTGCTTGTTCTTGGCGAATTCCTTCAGCCCGCCCTTGCCGTCCAGAATCTTCCAGAACTCGTCCATGACATAGATCAATGGACGCCCGTCGATCAGCGCTTCCAAGCGATGCAGCAAATAGTTGATCACCGGCACGCGCACTTCGGCGTTATCGATCACATCGGTGTAGTCGAAACCAATGATCGATGCGCGCGTCAGGTCGACGGTGTCCACCGGATTGTCGAATACCCAGCCCAATGAATTGCCGGCGGTCCAGCGGCGCAGGCGTGCATACAGCCCATCGTCGCCCATGTTGGGCAGGCTCTTGCGGAAATTGCTCATGCTGCGCAGATGCATCGGCGTGTCCAGCATGCCTTCCACTGCGCGATAGATGTCTTCTTCCTCACGCGAGCTGTATTCGGGCTTGCCGCCCAGTACCTTGATCAGCTCGGCCAGGAATTGCGTGTTGGCCTCGTTGCGTTCGCACTGGAACGGATTGAAGCCCGTCGGCGCGCCATTTTCCAGCGCCAGATAGTTGCCTCCGCAGGCGCGCACGAAAATCTCCGCGCCGCGATCCTTGTCGAAAAAGAAGATCGTCGGAACCGGGTCGAACTTCTGCACCTGGCTCAACAGGAAGTTGATCAGCGCCGTCTTACCGGTACCGGACTTGCCGATCACCATGGTGTTGCCGATCGCCTTCTCGCCCAAAGAATTCTCGGCCGGATGCGTAGCATGGAAGTTGAAGTAATACGGTTGACCATTGGTGGTCTGCAGCGTGGTGACGCAATCACCCCACGGATTGCTGTGTTGCTTGCCCTGGGCGAAGTTGTGCAGCGGCGACAGGCCCAGGAAGTTGAGAGAACTCAGATTGGCAATGCGCGTACGGAAGCGCCAGTTGCCCGGCAGCTGCGCGTAGAACGACGAAGCGATCGCTAGGTCTTCCTTGGACGACACGAAGCCGGCATTAGAGAGCTCTGCACGCGTGGTCGCGATTTGCCGGGCGAGTTTTTCCTGGCTGTCGGCGTACACCGCAATGGTGAAGTGATATTCGCCCAGCACGAAGTTGCCCGAGGCCACGTCGTCCATCGCCAGGTCCAGATCGCGGATCTGGCTGGAGGATTTGTCACCAGAGGAAATCATCATGCCCTTGGTACGGTCCAGCACCTTCAAGGCGTCATGACGACCCACCGGGCTAAAGGAGTGGGTAACAACATACTCGAAGTCGAGATACTTCAACCCATTGAGGATGCCCGGATAAGTCCCGTCGGCGTATTCCTTGACATTGAGGATCGCGCCGAAATGATTGATGCCATCCGGCGTGCGGATGACGAAGTCGCCGGTCTTGTTGGCGAACATGTGCTTGCTGACAGGCAGATACGCTGGAACCGGCGCCTGCAGCACAGGGACCGGCTCGTCGATGCGATTCAATAAGTAACCAAGAAACTCTAAGGCCTCAGAAAACACGACACCGTTCTTGGCTTCGTACATACCCAGTCGATAAGGTGAGTAGTCTTTGAGAACTGCCTCGACATTAGTGGCCAGTTCGATCACCTTGGCGATTGCCTGTTCTTCCTCGCCCCGAATCTTGTTCGGATCGCCGGACTTTTCCATCAAACGACGCCCGGTAACCACCGGACGGTAGATCATGCTGAAGTACAACTCGTTCTGCATGATCTTCTGCGACGACAGCGCCGCGTAATACTCATCGGAGAGCGTCTGGTTGAACGACTGATTGAAACGGCTGGAATTACCGATCTTGCGTCGGCGACGAACGTCGTGAACCCAGAACGCCACATTGGCAAAGTCTGGAGCACGCAAAGTCTGTACCAACCGGTTGAAGGTATTGTGCCGTTGCTCAAGTTCGAACTCATCGCGCCCAACGAACGGCAGACCCGCCAGATGCCAGATCAATAGATAGTCCCCACCGGTCGTCTTCAGAACAGAAGGCGCGACATGGGTCGAAATGGAGACGAATTCACTGATCGGACTATCTGGGCTGAACATGGTCTTACCAATTTAAGAAGGAAGCATCACACCAAAACGATCGTGCCAAACGCCAACCCCATGCGGTTTGCGCGCATGGGGTTGGTCGAACGACTTACTTGCTTACTGGCGTTTTCCCGGGGGAGTCTTGCGGTACTCGTTAGGACTGAACACCCACATCCCCGAATAACGCTGAACATTCCGGGCGCGCATACGGAACAACCAGCGCAATCCCAACAACCTGAAGATCATCTCGTCCCGCTTGGCCATCTGTTGCATGGCGAAGATGATGACGGGAATCGTCAACAGATACCAAAGATTGGTGTACATCCCCAACAGCAGGCCGCCACCCGCACCGATGAAGAATGGGATGTAAGGCACTCCCAAAAACATCGCTGGACGAGTGCACCCACGGAAGAGAACGTCTTTATGCATAGGACTGAGCAAGCTGCAGCAATGTCATGGAGACGCTTTTGCAATCTTCAGTACCTTCGCTACCAATCACCATATTGGCGATTTGGCCAGCTGCACCGATCAGGACGCCACCAATCAGGATCGGCGAGACCTCAGCGATACGCTTGTGAGCAAAGGCAATCTGGTAACCGGCAATAATCACCGCAATCGTGACCACGGCGACCGAACCCATGTTCAGCAGCGAATTGACGTTGTTAAGAAAGCCGCATACCTTCGTGTCAGTTTCGGCTAGGCCGCCGGCACTAGGCGTTGCACCGACACCGGACGCAAGCAGCAGCAACGAGGTAAACACGAAAGCCTTCAATGCCTGTTGGCCGATCATCTTGGCGTCAGCGGCCGTCTTCTTGTTAATTTCAAACTTCATATCAATCTCCTTGGGGAACAGGGGGGGCTAATAGCCAATCCTTGGCAGGTTTTCCTTCCTGGTTAAAAAACGAATGCGGCATCTTTTTGCTGTGTCGCAGGCATCGGTTGCGCCGGTGCCATGCTGGCTGGCGCTTGGTTCATTACGGTTGGGGCTTGTTGCACGCCGGCAGGTAGGGCAACACCCCGCCCCTGTCCGGTTGCCTTGACCACATATAGTCCGTCGTCGGCTGTACTGGCCTGGGATACGTGGGGCGATGGCAGTTGTGTCGGCGTGGGCGATGCAATCATAGGGCCCTGCTGTGAAGCTTCTGTGCGCCCGGGATTTGCGAGATCCTGGATCCGACGTGCAACGATCGCATCAGCCAGCTCGGCGGCTGCCTGACGCAAGGGTTTTTCGACACGTACCTTGATCGGGCGGTTCGGAATCACGGTGATCGGCTCGGCCCCCGAAGATGCCACCGACTGACGAATGGAGGCATAGATCTTCTGGACATAACCATGCTTGAAGCCGGTTTCGAAGTTGCCCGAGTAGTAGCAACTGAACGACTTGCCCCAGTTGGCACCGGATCGCGAGTGGCACTCGGCCAGGATCCTGGATGCAGCGACCAGGTTGGGACACTTGGCAAAGGCCATCTCATAACTGGTCAGCCCGTACTTCTGCAGGTTGTAGCGATTGACCTGACCAAGCCCCAGGGAGAAATTGTAGCCCTTCTGTTCCAGCATCTTGGCCGTGGCTACCGCTTCTTCGAGCCCACGCGGTTCGCGTGCCAGCCGGCCACCGACTACGCCGATGGCGTACGGATTGCGCGAAGACTCCACGCGAACGACGTGCTGCATGACCTCGCCTGGGACGGCAAGTCCAGTACAACCCATCAATTCCATGCCAGGCAGCATAGCGGTCTCCTTGAAACTGGATCGAAGTCAATCATTGGCGGCCGTCAGCCGCCACGCAGAGTTCTTGCCGGATCGAAATCGATTCCGGTAATAAAGCGGCGCCCGGCGTGCGCCTTGATGTGCACCACGATATCGATGGTCATACGCAGCAGCCGTTTGATCACCTCGAATTCCAGCCCGGAGCCTTCGTTGGACGCTTTCACCATGAGCGCCAGCTGGTCCCAGGTCTGCTCGACGCTGCCGGCATGGCAACTGGTGATCGAACCAGGATGGCCGGATGCACAGTTACGGATGAAATAAAACGACTCATCGCCACGCAACTCGGCCAGGATGATTCGATCCGGCTTCATGCGCAGGCAGGCCTCCATACAACTCTTGGCAGTCACATTACTCACACTTTGGCCACCTTTAGAATACAAAAGGTGCACCGAATTGGGCTGACTGATGAATAGCTCGCGGGCGTCTTCAATGGTGACCAGGCGTTCCTCGTTCGGAATGTGATTGACCAGCGCCTTCATGAAGGTGGTCTTGCCACTACCGGTTGCACCGGCGACCACCACATTCTTCTTGTAAAGCACCGCTTTCTTGAAGAACTCGGAGTACTCCTTGTTGCGACGCAACTCGAGCAGTTCACGGTCGTGATCGCTGACATCGGCAGCCTGCTCGAGTACCTGGTCAAAAAACCCATCGCTTGTGTACTGCTCGAGGGTCTTGGTGTGTTTGGAGGGCAGGCGAATCGTGATCGAGACCTTGCCGGCATCGCAGGCAGGCGGAATGACGAACTGCGCACGCTGGCCCGTCGGAAAGGTCAGAGAGACCACCGGATCGGCGTCAGTGATGCGCTGACCGGTGTTGCTTTCGTTGACGACCGCCGTACAGAACTGCCGGGCCCGATCAAAGGTCAGCGACGGCACATCCATGCGTTGCCAGCCATTGATCGTCTCCAGGTATAGCTCACCAGGACGATTGATGCAGATTTCCGTGACTTCGGGCGAATTCAAATAGTCCAGGATCCCCAGTACGGAGTACTGATAATCCAGGAAATCATTCGATATCCGCGCCGTCGGAGAATCGTCGATCGTCATGGCGGTCGTCGCGCTCACTTGGGCAGCACCGCCGAGAAATCGACATCCTTCGCAACGTAGACGTTCAGGACCGTTCCTTGATTGATCGTCAGCGTTGCAGGGCGACGCCCGGATTTCTCTACCGCCTGTTGCGCAAGTTGCTGCACACTTTGGGCGGTGTTGCTCTCGAACGGCTGCTGCGTGATGACACCGGAACCCACACCGATGGTGGTCGTCTCCGGACCGTACTCCGCGGCCGCGTACTTGAAAGCATCGCTTAAAAGGCTGATGAACAACGCCGAAGCGATCTTGTTGCCCCAGTGAGCGTCATACTGGCCAGGATGACCAGCACTGCCGAGCGTGTCGATACCCGGGCCGACCAGAGTGACATCGAGCCCAGTTGGAGTAGTCACGCGATCCCAGACGACCTGCAGGCGCCGGGTCGTGGGTTCGCCTGCACCATACTGACCCAGCATCTTCGAACCCTTCGGCAACAGCAGATTGTGCCCATTGATCGAATAAACTGGTTCGGTAACGATACATGACGTATAGCCGCCAAAGTCGGAAATGATCCGCGTTTCCAGAATGCAACGGATATAGGTACCGCGCACGAGCAAACCGTCAGGATTGCTGATCGGCTTGGCCAGCGTCACCTGCTCATCCTCTTGAGCTCCAGGCTGTGCGCCAGTCTGACCCGACATCCCGGGAGTGCCCGAAGCATCGCCGCCAGCTGCAGCGGACTGCTCGGCCAGAATGCGTCGTTCCAGCAAGGTCGGAGCGCGCGGACGCTCTGGAGCTTCGGCGGGCATGCTGTCGTTTTCGTCGATAGACATCGGCGGCAGCGGCGGCAAACTCGGTTGTTGCGCAAGAGGCACCGGAGCCGTCTCGACGGGTGAGGTCATATTTTGCGGAAGTGCAGGCGCGACAACCGTCTCGGCACGCGGCTTCACCGGTGCAGAATCGTCAGAGCCCTGCTTTGCCAACCAGAAAATAGCCAAAAGTAACAAGCCGGCAACCAGTGCGAGAAAAACCAGCGCCTTCCGGTTCAACCGTTTGATGTCGCTGGACCGCAACACAGGCTCAGTCGAATCCAGATCCGGCTCCGCAGCCGCCTGCTGGCGTGCGAAGTACGGATTACTGCGCTCGTCGTACTCGTTCGTTACGGGCTCATCCGATCGGTTGTCCCGGGAGCGCTCATCAGGGCTGTTTGGAATGTTTGAGTTCACTTTTGCTTGTTCCTTCGCAGACCGACGACATTATCGCCATGACGAACTACCAGAAAGGGGTAGGTTCCATGAACGATCAAGGTATTACCCTCAACAGTCGTATTCACGAGAAAGTCCTCGCTATGCTCTTTCTCACGAGCAAATACCGCCGGGAAATTACCCGTGGGAAATCGTGTTAAATCCATATTGATATAAGTGAACTTACCGTCATCATAGACTCGGCTCGGAATCAACCAGGACTTTTTGCTTCGCGTAGCAAAGTCATAGTCGTAATAGTAGCGACGATCCTTGAGAATCTTCGCATTCAACAGAGGACCATCTTTAACGGCAGCTGCATCCTCGACATTGTTGAAGCTCGTATCCTTGGGGTAACTGAATACCACTTTGTATTGTACGCCGGCTTGTTTGGCCTGCTCCAGGCGTTGCCAATCGGTCGCAACAACCTTGAGCTCGAGGATATAAGAATGCGTAGCCGTACGAATCATCATATTCGTATCGACGTCGACGTTCTTGGGCTTCAGATAAAAGACGTTTTCACGACGTGTCAGCTCCCAGCCTCCGGTGAAACCGGTGCTGTAGTCAAGAATCTTTTCATTGGGACTGAGTTCGATCTGGGTGGTGATGCCCAGTCCGGTACGCACCTGATAGATACGGTCGGGTGCGTATTCGTATTCTTGTACGACCTGAGCTGCAGCCGAGAATGCGCACAATGCAAGTGGCAACACTGCAGCCAATGCCGCCCTGTAAGGGTTATAGGGTTTCATCGACCGCTTGCTCCATTGACATTGTTCGGCATCCCTTGGGGTTGGATCGTGGGCTGGGCTTGAGTTTGGCCGGACGGCTGAGGCTGTGCCTGGCCAGGATATCCGGGCTGCTGTTGCACTGGAACGCTACCAGGAGCCGCCTGCATGCCCTGCTGCGCCGGGACACTGGCTGGCGTTGCAGCGCCAGCGGCATTCGGATCAACCATGCCAGGAGTCATCGGCTGCTGATAAGCTGCGGCCTGTGGTGCAGCTTGCGCCTGCGTGCTGATCGCGGACGGCGCGGCAGGCAAGGCCGAGTAATCGTTATCGACACGATAATCGGTCACCCGGAAACCAAGGGGATTTTCCACTCTAAGGCTATCACTCATCTGCAGGTTATCCTGGTAAGCGAACCCCATAGTCGCAATCTTGTTGTCCAGAAGCGTAGTTACAGTAGATGTCTTATCGTAAACATTCCGCTGAAAACGCACCGTCGCACCCGTATACGGCTTACCTTTGCCACCGATAAGGGTGATGCTGAGAATATTGATGCGGATTGCACGCAGCCTTCCATAGGTATTGAAAGGCCTCGTTGGATTATTACCGGCATGCAGCGCGCGATACTCGGCAAGCACATTCGTTGCCGCCATCGCAGCAACCGTATTCCAGTCGCGATCACCGATGGTAGACGCATCGAATGACTCACGGGCCAGGATGAAACGCGCGATATTGCTACGCGCCAATGCCTCGCTGGTGCTGATGGTGCGTCCGCCGTAATTCGCTTCGAGCTTGGCAATGGTGCTGGTGCCAGAATACGCGTCAGCCATTACCAGGTAAGGCACCTTCTCCTTCAGCGGCAACATGTAGTAATAACCGCCGGCCGTCATGACGGTAATGAGCATGGAGACGGTCGCCACCACCCATGCGCGCTTTTCGCTGCGGCGTGCGAGATCGGCGATGCTGACCTCGTAGTTCACCGCTTTATGGACGGCCGCACCAACCTGGGCGGAACCGTCCTTTTCACTCACTTTCTTACGCAACATGTCGAAATCCGTCACCGTAGGGCCTTGTCAGGCCTGAAACTATCGCCGCGAAGAGCACGGACGCATGGGAGGCTTGAGCCGACTCGCCGACCGAATGCTGGAGAGCATCGGATCAGCAGTCAGCTCTTAGAGTTTGGCTCCAGACGACACCGGCACCGGCTGTACCAACAGCTTGTTGGCGGAGACCGAGACCGACACCCCTTGCGCCGCGTATACCGCGCTCAGCTCGGTTGCGGCTTGCTGCACACTGGTGGTACTGATGTTGGAAACCGGAGCGATCAGGGTGTAATCCGAAGGCAGGTTGTACGACAGCTGCATGTTGGAATCCGCAGCCCACCGTTCCAGCATCGTCTTCAGCGTGCCGTCCATCGGCGTGGCCTGATACGTATAGGAGGTGTAAAGCGGGATCTCAGTGGGCGCTTCGTCAAAGTGATTGACGTGCTTCCAACGTCCACCAAAATCGGGAGCAGGCTTGGTCGCGCACGCGCTGACCAACGCAGCGACCACCAAGACCAGCGACAGCTTGGGCACACACATCGGATTCACTCTGACTTCTCCAACTCATGAGATTTCGTGCTTACGGCGAACAGCACGACGGCCCCGCTCACCGTCAGGTGGCGGAGGGGATTTGTCTTTGATGCAACTTGCGGGCGCGCATATCCATCCGAGCCAGCCGAAACAGGCCAGCCGGCACTGCACATGCGCGCCGACGAAAAAAATGAATACGCTGCAGAACCGTCCATAGCCTTACTCCTGTGCGGCCCCGTCTGGCGCCGCCCCCCTTTAACAAAAAATCAACATTGCGCAAATTCTGGGTAACTTTGCCCTCAACGTACGCATGAGTCAAGAATCGCCGGCACGTCGCCCCATCCGTTTCGTGACAAAAATCACAATTTTACGGAAAGCGTTTTCACATCCGTCCTGGGCAACAGGCGTGCGGTGAAATATCGATCTTCGTAGTAGCGGATCTTGTCGCACTTCACCGGGTGCGGGATGCCCTCGTACAGGAAGACCTCTTTCTGGTTGCCCATTGCCTTGAGTTCCTGCGGAAGCATCAGGGCACGCCGCTCCTCCGAAACGCTACGGGTAGTCTCCCTGCCGCGGGTGACGTTCTTCTTCTTGATGGTGGTGTAGCCCAACATCTCGGAGTAGTCGTTCGCATCCTGCTGCTCACGCGGTGCATACAGGATCTGCAGCGCATGGTTGGTGATGATGGTGCGCGACAGATCCTTGCCGTAGGTCGCGTCCAGCTGCGCCATGCTCTGGATGATGGGCAGCAAACGAAGGTTGTAGCCCGCCATGTAGGCAACCGCCGTGGCGATGATGTCGACCTTGCCGATCGAGGTGAACTCGTCCATCAACAGCAGGCATTGGTATTTCAGCTCTGGATTGGACTTCGGCAGCTCGCGCGTGTTGAGGTTGATGATCTGACTGAAGAGCAAGTTGATGATGAGCCGGCTTTCGGCCAGCTTGTTGGGCTGGATGCCAATGTAGATCGTCATCTTCTTCTTGCGCAGGTCGGTGAGCAGGAAGTCGTCCGCGCTGGTTGCCGCATCCAGGACCGGGTTGATCCATGCGTTGAGCGGCTCTTTCAGGGTGCCCATGATGGACGCGAATGTCTCATCGGCCTGTGACAGCATGTTGGCAAATGCCGAGCGTGCATTGCTGCTGAGGAACCTGCGCTCGGACAGCGACTTGAGGTACTTCTTGAGGTCTGTGCCATCTCCCGACGACAGGCGGTAGATGCCGCCAAGCGTGGGAGCCCCTGCCCCGCCCGGAAAGCCGAGTGACAACTCATCGTCCTGGTTTTCGAACAGATACAGGGCGAACGCCATAAAGGCATTACGCGCCTGACTGACCCAGAATTTCTGGTCATCCGACCCGTCCGGATACAGCATCGCGGCGATGCTCATCAGATCCGACACACGAAAGGCAGGGTCGCTGGACACGTAGGTCAGCGGATTCCACCGATGCGTACGACGGTCTTCGGCAAAAGGATTGAAGAGGAACACCTCATGCCCCTGACTGGCGCGCCAGCCACTGGTGAGGTCGAAGTTCTCCTGCTTGATGTCCAGGACCACGACCGATTCCTGGTACTCCAGCAGGTTGGGAATGACCACGCCGACGCCCTTGCCGGAACGCGTTGGCGCAGCGAGGATCACGAACTGTTGCCCGCTCAGCCGTACAAGCTTGCCGTTGAACTTGCCGACGACGATGCCGTTACCACTAGGCTTGAAAAGACCGTGCTTGGAAAGGTCTGCCGCTCCGGCAAAGCGCGCATCGCCATGCAGCGCCCGTGCCTTCGGCTTGACCAGGAGCACGACCGTGATGGCCCAGATGATCCCGGGCAGACCAAAGCCGAGAATGCCGGACATCTTGATCTTGGTTGCGTAAGGCGCCACTTCCGGCAAGCCCAGCGCCTTGACGTAGCGGTAGTAGGTATCCCAGGCGTACAGCCCGGTATCGAGCCGCAACAACAGAAGCGTCAGATACCCGGACAGGAAATATCCAACAAGCAATGTCACCAGGGTGGCGACTGCAATCAGTTTGGCTTTGGACACGCGCCCCTACTCCTTGGCTTACTTCTCAACGGCAATTAGCGACGGACGACGGGCTTGTGATCGACCAGATCCGCCCTGCGTCCGCCGCTCTCGCTCTCGACGAGCGAGTCGATCCAGACTCTGGCTTGATCCAGCGACAGGTCCGGCGTGAGCCGGGTTCCGGCATCCGTCACGACGGCATAGGCAACCACAGCGTCAGGCGCGTAAGTATCCTCCCGGGTGATTGCCACGACACGGTACCCGCCCCTGGTCAGCACGGTGTGCTGATACTCGTCCATCGCCAGCCTTCCTTTTCGTCAGCGCGGAGGCGATGCTAAAGCAAGACGTGTGATGGAGAAAGCGGTTTCGGCGAAGCCGGCTCAACAGCGCCTGCATTCGACGCAAGGCGAGGATAGGGATGCGTCAGTGCTGGCGGAATTCGGTTGGCACTTGAAGTGCTTTCAAAGCCACACACATGCCTGGCGGTGACAACTCGCCTTGTGGATGAGGTGCCCAGCTACGGGTGCGGTGCCCAGCGCCGCGACGAAACAACGTTGAACAGCGACCCGAGCCTGCCCCAGGAATCTCGACGCATGGGACGCAAAAGCGCCGGGCCTGCCGGACCAGCGTGCAGCAGCCCGTGACGCCTAGCCGCTGCACGATGTTCGATTCAATGCGCTTGGGCGACGCAAAGGATGCAAGCGAAAGCGATCGTCAAGACTTGGCAAAGGACGCACGGACGCTGCGAGCGCAAATGCATGAGCCAACCTCGGATCCGCGGCAGCAGTCGCTGCCGATGTTGAAGCCACTCAAGTCGCCATGCCGTCTGGACTTGGAGTGGTGGGCGGTACAGGGTTCGAACCTGTGACCCCTACCATGTCAAGGTAGTGCTCTACCGCTGAGCTAACCGCCCGTTTCCTGCATCAGCATTGCGCTGTGCAGGGCGCGCATTCTAGCGCAGGGTTTGGATCGCCACAAGCCCTCCCTGCATCCGAACTGCGACGCTGTCGCCCTGCCCTACGCCAGACTGGCAGCTTTCAGTTTCTGGATCTGGTCGCGAATCTGCGCGGCCGCCTCGAACTCCAGGTCCTTGGCGTGCTGGTACATCTGCTGCTCCAGGCTCTTGAGCTTGCCGGCGATCTGGGCAGGCCCCATCGCGCGGTAATCGGGCATTTCCTCCGCCACCTGACGCGACTTCGAGCGTCCTTTGCCTGCCTTCTTCTCGGCGGCATCCTCGCGCGCACCTTCCATGATGTCGGAGATCGGACGCGCCACCGACTTGGGCGTGATGCCATGTTCCAGGTTGTACTCGACCTGCTTCTCGCGGCGACGGTCGGTTTCGTCGATCGCGGCCTGCATCGAGCGCGTCATCTTGTCGGCGTACAGAATGGCCTTGCCGCGCAGGTTGCGCGCGGCGCGGCCAATGGTCTGAATCAACGAACCGGTCGAACGCAGGAAGCCTTCCTTGTCCGCGTCCAGGATCGCCACTAGCGACACTTCCGGCATATCCAGACCTTCGCGCAACAGATTGATGCCGACCAGCACGTCGAACTTGCCCAGGCGCAGGTCGCGGATGATCTCCACGCGCTCCACGGTGTCGATATCCGAATGCAGATAGCGTACGCGGATGCCATGCTCGCCGAGGTACTCGGTGAGGTTCTCGGACATGCGCTTGGTCAGCGTCGTCACCAGCACACGGTCGCCGAGCTTGATGCGCTCGTGGATTTCGGACATCAGGTCGTCCACCTGCGTTCCGACCGGGCGAATTTCGACCACCGGATCGATCAGCCCGGTCGGGCGCACCACCAGCTCGGTGATCTCGCCGGCGGACTCGCGCAGCTCGTAGGGCCCCGGCGTGGCCGACACATAGATGCTGCGCGGCGAGCGCGCCTCCCATTCCTCGAAACGCAGCGGCCGGTTGTCCAGTGCCGAGGGCAAGCGGAAACCGAACTCCACCAGCGTTTCCTTGCGCGAGCGGTCGCCCTTGTACATCGCGCCGATCTGCGGAATGGTCACATGCGACTCGTCGATGACCAGTAGCGCGTCCGGCGGCAAGTAGTCGAACAAGGTCGGCGGTGGCTCGCCGGGGGCCTTGCCGGTGAGATGCCGCGAATAGTTTTCGATGCCGTTGCAGAAGCCGACTTCGGCCATCATCTCCAGATCGAACTGGGTGCGCTGCGCCAGGCGCTGCGCTTCGACCAGCTTGTTCTGCGAGTACAGCTGCTCCAAGCGCTCCTTCAATTCCTCCTTGATCGTATCCACCGCACTCAGCGTGCGCTCGCGCGTGGTCGCGTAGTGCGTCTTGGGGTACACGGTGTAGCGCTGCAGCTTGCGCAGCGTTTCGCCGGTCAGCGGATCGAACAGGGTCAGCCGCTCGATGTCGCCATCGAACAACTCGATCCGCAGCGCTTCGGTGTCGGATTCGGCCGGGAACACATCCAGCACTTCGCCACGCACGCGGAACGCGCCGCGGGTCAGTTCGAATTCATTGCGGGTGTACTGCAGGTCGGTGAGATGGCGGATCAACTGGCGTTGGTCGATGTGCTCGCCCACCGACAGGATCAGGCGCAGCGACAGATAGTCTTCCGGCGCGCCCAGGCCATAGATCGCCGACACCGTGGCCACCACCAGCGAATCGCGACGCGACAGCAGGGTCTTGGTCGCCGACAGACGCATCTGCTCGATGTGCTCGTTGATCGAACTGTCCTTCTCGATGAAGGTGTCCGACGACGGCACATAGGCCTCGGGCTGGTAGTAGTCGTAGTAGCTGACGAAGTACTCCACCGCGTTGTGCGGAAAGAACGACTTGAACTCGCCGTACAGCTGCGCCGCCAGCGTCTTGTTCGGCGCCATCACCAGGGTGGGCTTCTGCACCTGCTGGATCACGTTGGCAATGGTGTAGGTCTTGCCGGAGCCGGTCACGCCCAACAGGGTCTGCTTGGCCAAGCCGGCCTCGAAGCTGGCGACCAGCTTGTCGATGGCGGCAGGCTGATCGCCGGCTGGGGAGTACGGGGATACGAGCTGAAAACGGTCGGTCATGGAGCGGTGCCCTCACATCGACTACTGAGTATAGCGACGCAGGATGATGGTCGTGTTCGTGCTTTCCCTACTCCGACCCGAGCAGCGGACTGATAGTTGAGCCTGCTCGCTTGCAGGATGCTCAATGTCCACGGAAGGAGCATCGAACGGAATGGAGAGGAGACAGCCTCACTCAGGAATCAGCTTGATAGAAGTCTTGGCAATCATCGCATTGCTGGCTGTGCTTACCTCCATTGCATGGCCATCCTTTGCTGAGCTTCGCCAAACGCATCACGTGCGAGCGATCATGTTCGAACTTAGCGCCACTCTGGCAATGGCCCGCTCAGCGTCCGTCACGCGCGGAGGACCCGTCGCTGTTTGCCCAAAATCTTCGACGCTGGTCTGCCTTGGCGACAGCAACTGGACTGGCGGATGGCTGATCTATTCCGACTCAGATGGCAATCGACACCCTGACGTTAGGAGCGATGTCATCTCGACAAGCTCCCCAAAGATTTCTTCGGAACTCCAGATCTACACAACCGATGGCCGTGGACAAGTACGCTATGGGCCGCTTGGCAGATCACTTGGCAGCAACCTGACCTTTCATATCTGCAGTCGCGGCATCCTCAGGGGCCAAGTCATCGTCAGCACAGCTGGGCGCCCAAGGTCGCTGCTGCCGGCAGCGCAGCAAGCTTGCCCCGTCTGAAAAATTTATCAGACAAGGGGTTGCATAACGCTCCACCGCTCCCTATAATTCACCTCCCCGCCCGAATAGCTCAGCCGGTTAGAGCACTTGACTGTTAATCAGGGGGTCGTTGGTTCGAGTCCAACTTCGGGCGCCAAAAACAAAAAAAGACCTCCTATAGAGGTCTTTTTTTTTGCTAGAATTTTGACGGCAATACGGTTCGGTTATCAGACATATGGTCAAAGAGTAAAAGTCATGGTAGCCAAGCATCTGGAATACGATAAAGGGCGGCCTGGAATTCCAGGCCGCCCTTTTAGCTTTATCAATTTACGTGATTCTCAAAAGACTTTACCAACATTGGGTGGCGCCACCCGAACCCGAAGCAGCACGCACACCGAGCTGATTGATCGTTAACGTGCCGCATGTCGAGTCGTTCTGCCCAGAGGTTGGCGTAGCGCTCAACGAAAAGCTTGTAGCTGTGGGCGTGCCTGAGGAAAATGTATAGAAATTTGCAATGTCAGCACTACATGCCCCCATACTTCCACCAACATAAGTCGTATTGATCGTGTAATAACGCTCCATGGTTTGAGCACCCTCTTGAAGACATGCGGCGGCGGCTGAACGACGAGATTTGATAACTGATGATCGATAACTATTGATTGCTATAGCAGCGAGAATGCCAACGATCGCGACTGCAATCATTAACTCCAGCAAGCTGAAACCAGAATTCTTCTGAAAGTAACCCCCAGATGAGTTGCGATTCATATTGCTCATGATTTAGTCCCTAATAATTTCGCGCCAGGATACACGCCCTGTATTGCGATTATCCGCAATATTGACGCTACCCAAACTTCCCTTGGAACCACCAACGACAATTTTCCCCCGCAGAACATTCCCAAGTGTCGGCATGCCCACCCCTAAATTGACCGAACCCACTGGCAATCCACCTACAGTCTCGTCACTAAAACTACCATCACCGTCGAGATCAAAGAAAGACTCTGTACCGCTCGTGCCAGTAAAGGCATCCAGTGCATTGATGTAGCCTGTACCGTCCGCCTGGCATGCACTAGCTGTCGGGATAATGCTGCTAACCAAAAGCGTTCTATTGAACAATTGCGCTTCACTCACAATCCGCTCACCCTCCAAGGTAACAGCACCTCCAGTGACAGCCGCCGGTTTCAGTAAATCGATATACCAACCTCTAGAGCCAGCTGGTAAGATCGAATTGGGCTGAAATGCTCGTACTGGAAATCCATTTTGAGTGCCGGTCACCGTGATTGAGCGGGTAGTCAAAGCTGTTCGAGCAAGCGTTGTATTGCTGGCAGAAGTTGCTGTGTCAACGATCCCATACAAAGATTGTCCACTCTTGTCTGTGAGATCACCGGTCGTCATGAAACGGCCGGTACCAAAGAAAAGCCATGTCTCGTAAGTGCTTGGGTTCAATGCCACTGTCATATCCGCAGTGATTGGCTGCAAGGTACTGCCAGTGCCAACTGGATAAGAAGCAGTAAAAATTGGACTGCCGGTGTTTGCAACACGCCAACCGCCGGATGCTACCCCGGAAAGATCGAACTTCCAAACATTTCCCCTTACATCACCGGCATACACATAATCAACCGTCCCATTGGCATCCGCATCCCATCCCGTTGCGCCGGATAGGCCATTCGGCGCACTAGAAGATCCCACATTAGTATTAATCTGCTTGAGAAGCGTACCGGTTTCCAGATTGTAAACCAGCAGTACAGCCTGATCGTTAGTGCTATTGATACCATTCGCAACTACTAGCGCAGTAGTACCGTCATTGAGCCTGGCGACGAAAGGACGAGATTGAATAAATCCGATATTTGCAGCTTCCGCATCACCACTTGCACCGTAACGCTCCCACTTTACGTTACTTGCAGAAAAATTACTTGGCGTCGTCACATCCAACGCGTAGACACCCTTCCCGCCTTTACCTAGACTTCCTACTAGGATAGTTCTATCAGGTGTCTGAGCTCTTGTCGAAAGAATGACTGGCCCATCGACGAAGTAGCGATGACTGTACGTAGGCGCACTTAAACTACCTAGATCGGCGAAATTAATTGAAGAAGGAATGTATGCAAATTGTTCAACACCGTTAGTCGCATTAAAAGCATGCAACATCCCGTCATTGGCGCCCACATAAACCGTTCCAGTGTCGGACGAGTATGCAGGCGAAGAACTAACGATATCACCCAGGAGGGAGGTCCGATTGCGCAGAGTTCCGCCATTCACCAATTCTTTACTGCGGTTCCCCGCTATGTACAAAGCATTATCATCACCTGTCACAGCTGGCGCGGATGCACGCGCAAGAGACGCAGTCTGCCCTGCTGTCGGGAATGTGGAACCCGCGACACCATTCCAAGTGAAGATCTTGCGATTATTGGTGGGAATACCTTGGGAAGCACTCCACGTAGGGGTACCAGAAACCGCAGAGTTCACAACCGGATAGGCATTAAGCTCGCCTGTCCAGACGCCCGAAAGATAGCTGGCAGTGAAAACAAGCGTCCCCCCGTCCAAACTGGTTGACGTTGCTGAAACATTGGAAAAAGAGCCTGTACGCTGAGTGATTGTCGAGAGAGCGGCGGTCAGCCCAAGCTTGAATGCGTTCGGATCCGCAGCAGTTAGAAAGGTTCCGCGCCCATTAACTGCCGCATGCCACAAGTCATCAATGCGCGCCAGGATATCATTACCACCGGTATAGGTTGGCTGTGGGTCAGGCCAGCCGATAGTACCAGCCACCAAACGAGCCAAGTCGGTTGCAGGATCAAGAACACCCCGCGCACCAATTGCAATCCCGAAAGTGACCATATGCTGCCAAAATGCCGGATCGGCATTGCTGGTGGGCACAATATTATCCAGATCCGATCGTAAATCGCTCTTCCAGTACGACATTGCGACGTCGGCCAACGTATTCGAATAAGAATCCGAATACGGCGTACTTGCTGTGTAGCCATAGGGAGCCGGCACGCCTCCAGGGCCGCTGTATGTAGTTCCGTTAGTTCCATCTTGGTTGCCCGGATTGACAGCAGTGGCGCCATTCCAGTAACCGTCGGTGGTCATAATTGCGAAATTTTGGCGGCAAGCGTACTGATCTACGCCTGCTTCCGGGCCATAAGGTCCGGTTGAACTAGAACCTTGAAAGTACTGCCCAACTCCGTCTAAAGCATTTAACAAAGGAGTTCCATTGTAGCCGCTAGCATTATACAAGCGGTTATACCAATTCGTTCGCGCAGAGATTGCTGCAGCCCCGCCTGAAGCGGCCTTATCCATGAAAAGGCCCTGATTACCGTCATTGACTGGAATATCGAGATTATTCCGCGACCAAATGGTCCTGAAACCAACCCGCACATTGGCTCCAAGATCACTGAACGCTTGACCAGCGCCAGCCTTGGCTGCTTTGATGCGGGTACGATGATAGGAAAACCAGGTGGCGTAATTAATGGCTTCCTGGGAAGCATTTCTTCCCGTTGGAGTAGCAGCAGTACAATTTATCCAATCGCTACTATCACTCCCGGAAGAACAGCGATTAGTTCGCGCGACTGTGGCCGCGAGTGTATATGTTGCTGAACCGATATTACCGCCCCGTGAAACCTCAACAAGATATGTACTATCAGTAGCAACTACCACCTGACAAGAAACGGTTGATCCTGCACTTGCGGTCTGGGTGCATTCAGCAGCAGAACTCAACGCGTTACTTACCCTCAAAGTTGCTAAGCGGGTCCCAGTTGTAGTGAGTGTAGCAGTAAAGACCCTGTTCGCAGGTACAACAATAGTATAAGAATCAGTTTCGTTTCTGTTAACGGAATTTGAGACGGGATATCCAGTTACGGAGGAAGGAGCAGCAGTAACGACAGGACCAAATTCACTCCGCGTTACCGTGTTTGCATCACTGATCTGATATCG
Organism: Xanthomonas sp. BRIP62418; assembly: GCF_003993495.1. Classification (NCBI taxonomy): domain Bacteria; kingdom Pseudomonadati; phylum Pseudomonadota; class Gammaproteobacteria; order Lysobacterales; family Lysobacteraceae; genus Xanthomonas; species Xanthomonas sp. BRIP62418. The sequence goes on along the minus strand of NZ_QEZG01000034.1, from coordinate 121,822 downwards.
AAAATAGTTATTTGCATTTGAAAGGTAATTTGTCGCAGCATTATTTAAATCCTTAGGCACATAAAACGTCTGGACTCCGCCACAAACCCTTTGATTAGCTCCTGTACCATCGGCGTTACCATTTCTATCAAAATTTGAACAGCTAGCACCATTTGCAAGATCTATAGTTGTACCCGAAGCTCTATTAAAATCTCCATACGCCGCACCGTACGAGGTACCACCCATCATCAATGCGCCGGCAGATGTAATCCAAGGCTGATAGTTAACAGCGGGGTTATAATAGATCGTATTACCGATATAAGCATTATCAGTAATGTCGAGCACAACCTGATTGTTTGATACTGTACAGTTACCACCATTTGTATCACGGCGACAAATCTGAGAAATCTGAGGGTTTGCTAAATCCTCAAATGCCATCGAGCCTGAGTCATCTAAAATGAACATGATGTTCGGCGGAACACGGCTGGCCGTTGTCAGCGGATCGGTGGGCAATGTGATACCGGCATTGGCAGGAAGCGACAGCAGGGTAGCCAGCATAGATAACACAGGCACCATGAGCGCCTTACGCAAGCCATCCAACCTCCGGCGGAATGGACTTTTAGAGATGGTCATGTCGGGCCCCTACTGCTTGATATAGTTTGTCTGCAGGAGTACCTGGGAACGCCCGGCCCCCTCACTGACAGCGGTAATGCGATACCTGGGTGACAAGCACAATGCCGGTATCGGTGAAATACGATCACATGCAGGCCATGTAGGAGCATCGCCCATGTATTCAATGATGTATTGAGGCGCAGTCGTTAAATCTACCGTCAAGGTTGCAGTACGCCAACCGGAACGGCTGGTGGCGAGCCAACGATCCGTATCGGTAGCCAATGGGGTAGCGCAGACCCCATCTACGCATCCACTATTTGGAACACTGATCGTTGTTGCAGCTTTGATACGTCCCTCTGCCTCTCGCATGGCACCTTCTGCTGCTTGAAAACTTCTGCCGCGATCGACGAGATTCGACGCCATTCGCTCTTCAAGCAGCGTACTGCGCAGGACTGCCAAACCCAGCAAAGTCATGATTAACAAAAGCAAAAGCACGACAATGAGTGACACACCGGCCTGAGATCGATAATGGAGAGTGTTCATGCATTGCGATTCCGAAGTGCGATCACATGACTAAGGGTGCGGGTAATGGCCTCGCCGCCAGGGCCGGAACGAGTTGAATCCAGCATTTCCAGGCGAATGCTAACAGCGGTAACGGATGACCAGTCGGTTACGGAACTGGCGTCTACATACGTTGACTGCCCTCTGACAAGATACTGCAACTGCATGTTATTGACGCCTTCCAACACTTCGTCGTTACGCTGCGACAAAGCACTCCCGGAATAAACCATTTGCGACTGATATAAAGACCTGGTTCCACGCGCATTCGTACCAATGAACCATCGGGAAGCATGCAGGTTGGCGAGGACGGAGCCAGCTGCAACAAACGCGAACTGCGAGCCGCCACAGATCGGCATCGCCAAACCGGTTGAACAATTCCCTGGGGAAACTCCACTGACCGCATGGACAACATTAGACCCACTCGCTGCGCTGACCTGAAAGATGGCCGACTGTCGCGCATTGCAAGCCACTACGACGTCGCCTGTCGAGATGCCCGCAGCGGCAGCCGTGGTATTAAGAGTAAGCGTGGCCGAAGCAGTATTGTCCAACGCAATGGTTGCGACTTCATAGCCAGAACCCAGAATTTGTAGTGCGTCGGTCCCTGCGATGCGGGTACCGGTTGCTGTGCCGTTTGCTGGAGAACCAGAAGAAAAAGCCCCCTCGACACCCGTTATGCCGGAACTCCACGTGTCGATGTTCGTGTACCAATTCGCAGCCTTATTGTTTACCACGTTGGCGATTGGCACTGTATTTACACATGGATTCCCGGAAGCTTCACGGACATCGCGTGCCATCAATTCGAAAGCTGTCCGCACATTTTCCTGAACGCGCCCCAAGCCCTCAGTGGCGCTATAAGTACGACGATTGGAAAGGAAGATACCAATAGCTGCACCCACTACCAGCAGCCCTAAGATAAGAGCAATCATCAGCTCAATAAGCGTTACGCCACGCATACCCGACCTGCTGGCACGCCTATATTTCCTCAAGCTATTCATAGGCGTGTCTTAATTGAAAATTGCTGGACAGAACTACCGTTTTTTGCCCGACTGTCGTCCCACCTGACTATCGCTTCGCATGCCGTATCGCTGCAGCTAATAGTGCCGCAAGCGGTAGAATTTATGGAGCTTTTTAATCCTTGCAACCAGTTACTGATATCGTTGGAGACCAGACTGGAACCAGTGGGAGCGGTGCAAGAGGTTTGGTTGTAACCCCCTGACGTGGCAACTGCAAGATTTGCGCGCATCGCATCAAAAATGGTGTAAGCCTGTATTACGGCTTGGCTGCGTTCCAGCGAACTCTGACTGTTGCGGAGAGCTGTAGCTTGCATTGCGGCAATACCCAGCATACCAACCCCTAGCACCAGCACTGAAATCATGACCTCAACTAGACCAACGCCTGCCATCGAATTGCGTTTAATAAATTTTTTCATGCCCGCCTCACAGCGTAGTAGGTGCATTGACCGGAGATGCGCAGGTGATATCGCTCGCACCATTACGCACAGCAGCGCGGCTTCCGCTGACGATTACAACAACACGGACATTTTGAGGCGGAGTGCTGGTCGTTAGGCAAGAACTGACAGCCGCAGCGAGCAACGCACCTGTTGCATCACGCGCCAAACCATCAGCTCTAAATTCGACTGCATTGCCGTTACTAACAATTGCAGGACTCGCCTGAATTAGTAGCGGCATCTTCGCTGTGCCGACTCGCAGCACCTCGTTGGTAGCTTTGACCATAATGATCCATTGGTTCCAAGAGCCGCTGGTACAACTGGACGCATTGCTGCTTGGGCACACAAGCACCGTCTGATTACGTCGCACAGCCTCAGACCGCGCCATCTGCAGCGACGCCAACACCTCGTTTGCAGATGCGGTAAGCCGATTACTATTTATCAGCCCTGTAAAACTTGGGATAGCAATTGCCGCCACGATCGCAAGCACAGCCACGGTCACCATCAATTCAACCAGACTGAACCCTAGATGCTGACCTAACTGCACGTCATCCCGCAGGTTGCGTCGCAACGCCGGCATGGTATTTCCTCGCTTCATTCCCCAGCGTAACGCTAGTGGTCGTCGTCAGCATACGCAACGAGTGGCCGATGAGCGGCCCAGATTGGGGAATGAATGGAGCAACTTTCGCTTGATGAACCGGTGCATCATGTTCGCACTATTGCACCGTAGAAAGACTTCAAGCGTATGCCCATTCCTTCTTCCCAAGTACAGCCTCTGGACATCTTATGGCAGGCGCCTGTCATCATCTGGACCCTGCTGGCTGGCGAGGGAGTCGCGGCAGTGCTGGCTCTCGCCCCTACCTTGGACGAAAATCGCTGGGTCTACTTTGGCCTTGCTTCTCTGGCGGTGCAATGGGTAGCGCTACTGACACTCACATGTCTGTATGGATTACGTCATCGATTGGCGGCGCTGAAGCCACTGCACATCGCCACCTTGTCCCTGGGACTTATGCTGGGATGTACCTGGGCGGTGTGCATTGCGACGTGGGCAACATTACATGAAGCGTGGAGTGCTACTCCACGCGAATGGATATTGACTTTCCTCCGTACTACAGGAATTGCGCTCACGGTCGGCATTCTAAGCTTGCTGGCATTCCACAATCACTGGAGGGCAAGGCAGTTGGCGGTACAAGCCCAGCAGGCACAATTGGATGCACTGCGTGCACGAATACGACCGCATTTTCTTTTCAATACACTTAACACAGGAGCTGCTCTTATCCACGGGCATCCCGAAAAAGCGGAGCGCCTGCTACTAGACCTAGCTGACTTGTTTCGTGCAGCACTAGGCACATCGGATCAAATCAGCCTGTACGAAGAACTCGCATTGACACGACGTTACTTGGAAATTGAGGGAATGCGCTTGGGACGACGACTAACCATTGACTGGCAAGTCCCCTCATCACTACCAGACATCCATATCCCACCCTTATCTATTCAGCCTTTACTAGAAAATGCAGTTCGCCATGGCATTGAACCTCGAATCGATGGCGGCTATGTATCCATCAAACTTATTCTGGACCAGAAATGGGCGCGAATTGAAATCACTAACCCACTCCCGCCCAATCAAGAAAACTCAAATCGCGGCCATCAACTTGGTCTGCGCGCAGTGAAAGCCAGACTGGAAACTCCAGATAGCGGCTACGCACGCCTGACAACGCAGCGTACAGATGAGGTCTTCATCAGTACGCTTGAGTTGCCAATCATTAGCCGACCTTGAGTTTTAGGCGGTCTAGGTCACCACCCGATAGCACGGCCGGTAGTCTCCCGAAATCTTCATCCGGCGCTGCTCGACGAAGCCGCGCAGCAGTTCGTCCAGGGCCTGCATGATGTCCGGGTCGCCATTGATCTCGAAGGGGCCGAATTCCTCGATGCGGCGCATGCCGTCTTCCTTCACGTTGCCGGCGACGATACCGGAGAAGGCGCGGCGCAGGTCGGCGGCCAGCGCGGGCGCTGGGCGGCCGTGGTGCAGATCCAGGGCGGCCATGGCCTCGTGGCTGGGTTCGAACGGCTGCTGGTACTCGAGCGGGATGTGTACCGACCAGTTGAAGTAGTACGAATCCTTCTGTTCCTTGCGGTGCGCGCGCACCTGGTGGATGCCTTCGGCCATGCGACGCGCCACGGCGACCGGGTCGCCGACGATGATCTCGTAGCGGGAAGCGACAGCTTCGCCCAGGGTGAGCCGGATGAAGCGGTCGATCTGCTCGAAATACGGCGCGGCAATGGTCGGGCCGGTCAGGATCAGCGGGAACGGCAGGTCGGCGTTCTCTTCGCGCAGCAGGATGCCGAGCAGGTAGAGGATTTCCTCGGCCGTGCCGACGCCCCCCGGAAACACCAGGATGCCGTGTCCGATGCGGACGAAGGCTTCAAGGCGCTTTTCGATGTCCGGCATGATCACCAGGTGGTTGACGATCGGATTCGGCGACTCGGCGGCGATGATGCCCGGCTCGGTCACGCCGATGTAGCGCGTGTGATGCTTGCGCTGCTTGGCGTGCGCGATGGTGGCACCCTTCATCGGGCCCTTCATCGCGCCCGGCCCGCAGCCGGTGCAGATGTCCAGGCCACGCAAGCCCAGCTCGTAGCCCACCTGCTTGGTGTAGAGGTACTCGTCGCGCGAAATGGAATGGCCGCCCCAGCACACGACCAGGTTCGGGTCCGACGGCTGCAGGATGCGCGCGTTGCGCAGCTGGCCGAAGACCGCGTTGGTGATGCCTTCGCTAGTGTCCAGATCCCCGCGCTGGGCTTCCAGCTCGATCGCCATGTAGGCCAGGTCGCGCACCACGGCGAACAGCAGCTCGGCCACGCCGCGGATGATCTCGCCATCGACAAAGGCCATCGCCGGTGCGTTGCTCAGATCGATACGGATGCCACGGTCCTGCTGGTTCACCTGGATATCGAAATCCGGATACAGGTCGCGCGCGGCGCGCGGGTCGTCCGACGCGCTACCACTGGTGAGCACGGCCAGCGCACACCGGCGCAACAGCTCGTGCATGCCGCCGCTGGAGGCGTCGCGCAGACGCGCCACTTCCGCCTTGGATAACACGTCCAGGCCACCACGCGGATAGATCCGCGCATCCACCACCGGCAGCGCCCGTGCTGCCGTACTGCTGAGTTCCATAGCTTGCTCCTGTCGTATCTCAGAACTTTAGCGTACTCACCCGCACAAAAGAAAACGGCCGGGAGAACCCGGCCGTTTTTGCAAGCTTCGACACGCTAGCCAGCTTTAGAACTGGTAGCGGAAGCCCAGCTGCAGCGCCCAGCGGGAGATGCCGCGATCGTCGTAGACCGTGGACTGGTCCGGCGTATTGAAGCGGTACACGTACTTGCCGCTGGCCGCATCGACACCACCGTATTCCACGACACCACGCATGCCCGGGAAGCCGTACTCTTCGACACGGCCCCACTTCTTGTTCAGCAGGTTGCCGACGTTCATGACGTCAAGCCAGAGAGAGGCCTTGTTGTCCTTGAAGAAGCCGGGGATCTCCTGCTCGATGTGCAGGTCGAACTGGTTGATCCAGGAGTTGCGCGCGCCGTTGCGCTCGGCCACCTGACCACGGCGGGCAGCCAGATACTCGTTGCCTTCGATGTAGTTCCAGAACGCCTGTTCTTCTCGAGCGGTACCGAACAGCACATCGCCGCGGCCGGCCGGGATATACAACAGGTCGTTCAGGCGGCCGTCGCCATTGGCGTCGTTGTCGAACGCATAGCTATACGGGCGACCATTGCGACCTTGGTAGATCAGGCCCAACTTGGTCTCGTAGTCGCCGAAGAACGCATGCTTCCAGTTCAACGTGCCGAGGATGCTGTTCTTCACTTCGTACGCAGCGGTCGAGGCAACATTTTCGTTGGCCTGGAAGACCGCATTGTTGCCCAGCTGCGAACCCGAGGTCGAACTGGTCAGGCCGCTGACTTCGTCGGCGTCGGTGTAGGTGTAGTACAAGCCCCACGACCAGTCGCCGCCATTGAAGGGTTTGTTCAGGCCGACGGTGAAGCTCTCGCTGCCGCCCTTATCGGTTGGGCGCGCGATGATCGCATCGTTGAAGCGCCCATCACGCGAGCCGCGCGCATCGACCACCGAGGCGGTGCCGCGCACACAAGCCGCCGGAGCGCCGGCACCGGTCGGGTTACGGCCGTCGTCCAACCAGCAGGCCGGATTCAAGCCTGCAGTATTCCAGTACAGGTTACGACCATCCTGACCCACGCGGCTGGTATTGCCCAGATTGAGCTGCTGGTAGTAGATCGCCTCGTTGACCTTGGTCACCACCGCCTCGGCAGATGCCACGATGCCGTACCAGGGCAGCTCGGTATCGAATGCCAGGTTGGCCTTCCATACCGACGGCTGACCCAGCTTGCTGTCGACGAAATCGACGGACTGCGTAGCGCCATTCAACGAACCATTACCGATCGGCTGGTTATTGATGTCAGGCGTGAAACGAATGCCATTGGTGTTCACCAGTGTCTGGCTGGAGAAGTTGTAATCGGTGTACGCCAGGCCGGTGTTGGAGTACGGGTTGGACAACCACACGGTTGCCGCGGCACCCTGGAACAGACCCACGCCGCCACGCAGCTGGGTCGGGCGGTCGCTGTCGAAGGTGTAGTTGAAACCGAAGCGCGGCTCAAACAGGCCGTTGCCGTCGATGGTCTGGTCGTTGCGGAAACCGAACAGCGTCGAGGCGGTTGCGTTGTAGGCCGGGCTGTTCTTGACCATCGGTTCGTCGTAACGCACACCGAACGTCAGCGTCAGGTTGTTGTTGACGGCCCAGGTGTCCTGCAGGAAGACGCCGACATTGCGCATGCCCCAGTCTGCGGCGATGTCGTCGATGTTGCCGCTGTTGGACCGCGAATAACGATAGTTCAGCGGGCGATTGGCGGCGTAGTCGGCAATCGAGTTGAACGTGTAGGAACCGAAGACGCGCTGGCCGAACAGGTTGAACAGATCGTTGTCTTCGTAGTCGAAGCCGAACTTGACGGTGTGGTCGTTCAAGAACAACGTGCCGGCAAAGAAGGCATTCCAGGTTTCGGTTCGCAGTTCGTTGGCCTGGGTGCTCTGCTCGGTACCCAGGTTGACGGTGTTGTTACCGATGCGCACAGCAACGGCCGGCAGCTGCGATGCAGCAGTACGCACGGCCGAGTAGTCGCGGTAAGACACCTTGGCTTCGGTCGAGAAGGTGTCGGTCCAATCGCTGAACAACTGGGCCGTATAGGTCTTGAGGCTGAAGTCGCGCACGTAGTGATACGAATTCAGCGACAGCGCCTGATTGCCGAAACCGTTGAGGTTGGCAGTGCTCTGCTCGCTCTCGCCATAACGGAACGAGGCGCGATGCTTGTCGGAGATGTTCCAGTCAAGCTTGAAGCCCTTTTCTTCCGAATCCGAATCGAGCGCTGGCAGCGCCAGGGTTCCCGGGTCAAACCCGTAGACGTTACGTGAGATGTCGATGATCCGATCGATGTCGGCCTGCGGGATCTGCACGATGTTGCTCGCGCCAGAACCGATCGGGCCGTAGCCGGAGGCTCCGGTGAACACGCCCTTGCCCTTGTACTTTTCGTAGTTGGCGAAGAAGAACAGCTTGTCCTTGATGACCGGGCCGCCCAGGGTCAGGCCGTAGGTGGTTTCGTTATCGAACAGCTGCGGGCGGATATCGTTCTGGTTCTTGCCCGACCAATCGTTCTCACGGTAGGTGCCGTACACCGAACCGTGGAACTCGTTGGTACCGGACTTGGTGACCGCATTGATCACGCCGCCGGTGGCGCCGGTGATGGTGACGTCGTAGTTGGCGACGTCGACGGAGATTTCGTCGATGACATCCATCGAGAACGGCTGGCGCGGCGTCGGCAAGCCGTTGGATTCCAGGCCGAACGCGTCGTTGGTGCTGATACCGTCGACACGGATCAGGTTGAAGCGCGGATTCTGGCCGCCCACGGAAATTTCATTACGCGCCTTGTCGGTCTGCGCCACGCGCGGATCCAGACGTACGTAGTCCTGCAGGTTGCGATTGATCGACGGCAGCGATTCGATCTGCTCGCGGGTCACGTTGGTGCCGGTGCCCATCTTGTTGGCGCTGAACAGCGCCGAGCCGTAATCGCCACCGATGGCCTGTACCGCGCCTAGCGTGGTCACGTCACCGCCCAGGGATGCGTCGACGCTATTGACCTGATTGAGGTTCAGGTACACGCCCTCTTCCGTCTTCGTCCCTTCACCCGACTTGGTGATCGTGATGGTGTACGGCCCGCCCACACGCAGGCCGCGCGCGTTGTAGCGTCCACTGGCATCGGTGGTGGCGCGGCTGACGGTTCCCGATTCGACGTGGGTGATCGTCACTTCGGCATTCGGCACCGGCTGACCGCCGCTGCTGGTAACCAGGCCAGCGACGCCGGCAGAGGTGCTCTGAGCGAACACGGGGGCGGCGGCGAGCGCGGCAACAAGGCCAAGCGTCAGCTTGGACATGCGAAGACAACGGGGGTGGGTCATTTCGGTAGCCTCGATACAGGTTGGGCAGTGACAAAAAGGCGCAGTCAGCCCAACCGTTCCCGGGGGTGGGCTGCCGATGATCTGGGGTCCCTCGCCGCGCGGCGGTTGCTGCCGCAACGGTTAACAACAGATTAACACGCTAAGGCCTGATTGTGACGGCGGCGTGACAAAGTTCGCGCAGTGCAACATGAACTTCGCATGTGAAGGCGTAAACGCCAACTTGCGCAAAGTCGCGCGGCATCTGCGACCAGCGTCGCGCTATTGAGCCAATTGATCGAAAACAGGGCTCATTTGGCCCGAAAGCGCGGCAAGGGCTGTCGAAGGCCCTTGTTACAGAGGCATCCCGGCGCCGCCGGCGGCTTGCACCGCTACGCGTCAGTGGCGTGGCTTCAGATTCTCGCTAGGCAGTGTCACAGATCGCTCCACTCCCCTGCCCGCCTATCACCGACCGGCTCAGATCGACACCGGCAGCTTGAAATACGTCCCCAGGCCATCCAGGAACATCTGCACCGAAATGGCCACCAGCAACATGCCCATCAGGCGCTCGATCGCGGTCAGTGCGCGATGACCGAGCAGTTTGTACAACAGCGGGGCCGAGGCCAGGATGGTGGAGGCACCGATCCAGGCGATCATCAAGGCCAGGCTCCAATCCCACAGCCGGGTGGGTTCGTTGCTGCCCATCAGCATCACCGCCGCCATCCCGGACGGGCCGGCCACCAGCGGGATCGCCAGCGGCACGATGAAGGGCTCGCCATCGGGGATCTCGCCCATCAGGCCTTCCGGACGCGGGAAGATCATGCGGATGCCGATCAGGAACAGCACGATGCCGCCGGCGATCGCCACCGACTCCTGGCGCAGGTGCATCAGCTCCAGCGCGTACTTGCCGCCCCACAGAAACGCCATCAGCACGCACAGGGCGATCAGCAACTCGCGCGCGAGCACGAAGCGCTGCCGCTTCGGTGGCAGCGGCTTGAGCACGCTGAGAAACACCGGGATGTTGCCCAGCGGGTCGAGGATCAGGAACAGCAGCAGCGCCGCCGAAAGAATGGTCATGCGGAAGGGCTCCAGATCGCACCGCGGTGCGAAGCACCTGCCATGGACAACAAGGTGATGCAGGCGGACGCATAGCGCGCGGGGTCCACCGCGTCGCTGTCTTCCTGATGGGTAAAGGCGCGCGCGCGCAAGGCGGTGCGCATCGGGCCGGGCTGCAGTCCGCTGATGCGGACCGGGCCGGCGGCGGTTTCGTGATGCAGGCTGGCGAGCAGGCCACGCTGCGCATGCTGGGCAGCGCCATAGGCGCCCCAATAGGCCTGGCCAACGCGTGCAGGGTCGTCGACGACGAAGACCACCGCCGCATCGGCTTGCTGCCGCAGCAGCGGCAGGCAGGCCTGGGTCAACCAGGCGCGCGCGGTGAGGTTGACATGCAGGTTGCGTGCGAAGTCGGGAGGTGCCGCAAGTTCGGCCGGGGTCAGGCCGGCGAAGTCGGCAGCGCAGTGCAGCAGGCCATGCAGGCCACCGAGCTCGGATTGCAGCCGTTGCGCCAGCGCGGCGTAGTCGTCCGGCGTGGCGCCGGCCAGATCCAGCGGATACAGCAACGGCTCCGGACCGAGCTTGGCAACGGCGTCATAGACGCGCTCCAGCGGGCGCAGCTTGCGGCCCAGCAGCACCACGGTCGCACCGGCCACTGCGCATGCCTGCGCAGCGGCTGCGCCAAGACCGCCCGCTGCGCCGGTGATCAGCACCACGCGCCCGGCAAGCGCCGGCGCGTCGGGCTGGGCCTGCGCCAGGCTCACGGCTGGTAGGCCTCGCTGACAATGCGCTTGAGCTCGCCGGCCTCGAACAGTTCCAGCGTGATGTCGCAACCGCCGATCAACTCGCCGTGGATGAACAATTGCGGGAAGGTCGGCCAGTTGGAATAGCGCGGCAGATTGGCGCGTACTTCGGGCTCTTCGAGCACGTTGACCGTGCGCAACTGATCGGCGCCGGCAGCGACCAGGGCCTGCACGGCGCGGCTGGAAAAACCGCACATCGGAAATTGCGGGGTGCCTTTCATGAACAGCACGATCGGGTGTTGTTCGACTTCGGCCTGGATCCGTTCCATCACCGGCATTGGACTCTCCTGACTGGGAGCGGCAGGCCCGACCGCCGGGTCGGATAGACTTCCGCAAAGGCGCGCATTGTAAGCCCTCGGCGCGACCTGTCGCCGTACTCCCTTCGCTGCCCTTGCCATCATGCCGATCGAACACCTTGCACTGCCCTACTCCCGCGCCGCTCTGGAGCCGCATCTTTCCGCCGCCACCCTGGAGGCGCACCACGGCGTCTGTTACCGCAGCGAGGTCGATCGGCTCAATGCACGCATCGAAGGCAGCGAGTTCGCCGAGCTGACGCTGGAAGACATCATCGCGCAGGCGCAGGGCACGCTGTTCCATCTGGCTGCGCAGGTGTGGAACCACACGTTCTACTGGCAGTGCCTGCGCCCACGTGGCGGCGGCGAGCCGTTGGGCCGGCTGGCCGACCGCATTGCCAAATCATTCGGCGACTTCGTGCACTTCAGGCAGGAATTCAACCGCGTCGCCCTGGGCAGCTTCGGCTCGGGCTGGGTGTGGCTGGTGCAGCGGCCGGATGGCACCTTGGCGATCGTCGCCACGCCGAATGCCTCAACGCCGCTCACCGGCCCGGACACGCCGTTGCTCGCCTGCGACCTCTGGGAGCATGCGTACTACCTGGACTACCGGCAGGACCGCGCGCAATACCTGGACGCATTCTGGAAGCTGATCAACTGGGACTTCGTGGCCAGCCGGCTGGGCTAGCCGCTTGCGCCGTTGCAACAGGTCAACCTCCAATTGACTGGTTGCGACGGCGCACCCGGCGGCATCGCGCACTGCGGTCCAGCTCCGCTGCGACCCTGCGCGTGCGCCGGGTCGTGGCGGCGCCAACGCTCATTCTGCGAGTGACCCTTCGCTCAAGCGCGCAAGCACCGGACCGACCTGTGCCTCACGCCGCAGCACGGCGCCTGCGTCGCCCACTGCCTGCGCAAGCGCCTGCGGCGTCTCGGCGCGCAGCGTGGCATGGCCGACCTTGCGGCCCTCGCGCGATTGCTTGCCGTAGTCGTGCCAATGCCCACCGGGCACCGCCAGGAATGCGGCAGCATCCGGCATCGCACCCAGCCAGTTGAGCATGCAGGCATGTCCACGCATCGCGGTGCTGCCGAGCGGCAAACCGAGCACCGCACGCACGTGATTTTCGAATTGGGAGGTCTCGGCGCCTTCGATGGTCCAGTGCCCGGAGTTGTGCACGCGCGGCGCCATCTCGTTGGCGAGCAGTTGGCCATCGCGCACGAACAGCTCGAGCGCGAAGACGCCCACGTAGTCCACGCGCTCGGCGATCGCGCGCGCATGCGCCTCTGCCACCGCCTGCAACCCGGCATCCACATGCGCCGGCGCAAGACTGGCCGAGAGCACACCGTCCACATGCCAGTTTTCGGTCAGCGGCCAGGCACGGAACTCGCCATCGCGCCCACGCACGGCCACCACGCTGACCTCGCGCTCGAACGGTACGAAGGCTTCCACGATCAGGCCGACCTTGGCGGCCTGCGCGCCGAGCGCGTCCCACGCGGCATCGGCATCGGCCGGCGTCTTGATGCGGAACTGGCCCTTGCCGTCGTAACCGAAGCGGCGCGTCTTGAGCACGCACGGCGTGCCGATACGGGCCAACGCGGCATCCAGTCCCGCACGGTCGTCGATGGCGGCGAACGCGGGCACCGGAATGCCGAGCTCGCAGAACAGGGTCTTTTCGCTCAGCCGGTCCTGCGCCACCGCCAACGCGGCAGCACTGGGAAACACCGGCACCTGCGCGGCCAATTGCTGCGCGCTGGCAGCCGGCACGTTCTCGAAATCGAAGGTGATCACATCCACGTGTGCGGCGAATGCGGCAAGCGCGGCGGCATCGTCGAAAGCGCCCGCCTGCAGCGGCGCCACCTGCCCTGCGCAGCCATCGGCGGCCGGGTCGAACACCGCAAACCGCAAGCCCAGCGGCGCCCCGGCCAGTACCAGCATGCGGGCCAACTGGCCGCCGCCCAGAATGCCAACCGTGGTCATTGGCGCGGGTCGTCGCTGGCCATGACATCGTCGGTCTGCCTGGCGCGGAACTGCGCCAGTGCCTGACCGATCTGCGCCTGCTCCGGCGCCAGCATCGCAGCGGCGAACAAGGCCGCATTCGCCGCGCCGGCGTTGCCGATCGCAAACGTCGCCACCGGAATCCCGGCCGGCATCTGCACGATCGACAGCAGCGAATCCATGCCGTTGAGCGCCTTGGACTGCACCGGCACACCGAGCACCGGCACCGCCGTCTTGGCCGCCAGCATGCCGGGCAGGTGCGCTGCGCCACCGGCGCCGGCGATGATCGCGCGCAGGCCACGGTCGCCCGCCTGCTCTGCATAGCTGAACAACACGTCCGGTGTGCGGTGCGCCGAGACCACCTTGACTTCGTAAGGCACGCCCAGCGCATCGAGCTTCTGAGCTGCGTGTTGCATGGTTTCCCAATCGGAACGGGAACCCATCACGATGCCGACCAGCGGCGCGGAGTGGTTGGAGGTCATGGCCCTGCCCTGCGGTAAAGACGTATTCTAGCCATCTTCCACGCAAGACAAGACTTCGATGGATCGCAAACTGCTCGACCTGCTGTGCTCGCCCGACACCCGCCAGCCGCTCTCGCTGCTCGACGGCAAGGGCCTGGAGGCACTCAATACCGCCATCGCCGGCGGAACCCTGCAGCGTGCCGACGGCACGGCGCAGACACAGCCGCTGCGCGAGGCGCTGATCACACGCGACCGCAAGCAGGTCTTCCGCGTCGACGACGGCATTCCGGTGCTGCTGGCCGAAGAAGCGATCGGCACAGCGCAGATCGCCGACTTCCCCGAAAAGTGACGTCTTCCGCAAGCACGGCCGTGCCGGAGGCGCCGCCGGCCGCGCTGGTGGATGCCGATGTGGCGCGCGCGCTGGCCGAGGACATCGGCAGCGGCGATGTGACTGCGGCGTTGTTGCCCGATCAGCCAGACAGCGCGTACCTGCTGTGCAAGCAGGATGCCGTGATCGCCGGGCGGCCCTGGTTCGACGCCACGCACCGCGCGCTCGATCCGCAGGTGCGTATCGACTGGCAGGTACACGAAGGCCAGCACGTTGCCGCCGGCACGGTGCTGGCGCTGCTGCATGGCCGCAGCCGTAGCCTGGTCAGTGCCGAGCGCACCTCGCTCAACTTCCTGCAGACGCTGTCGGCTGCCGCCACCACCACCGCTGCATACGTCGCTGCCGTGGCCGGCACCGGCACGCGCATCCTGGATACGCGCAAGACGCTGCCGGGCCTGCGCGCCGCGCAGAAATACGCCGTGCGTTGCGGCGGCGGCGACAATCACCGCATCGGGCTGTTCGACACGGTGATGCTCAAGGAAAACCATATCCGCGCCGCCGGCTCGTTGAGCGCCGCCGTGCATGCCGCACGTGCGCAGCAACCCCAGTTGCCGCTGGTGGTGGAGGTGGAAACCCTGGAGCAGCTGCGCGAGGCCTTGCTGGTCGGGTGTACGCGCATCCTGATCGACGATTTCGACCCGGCACTGCGGCGCGAGGCGGTGCGCATCGTTGCCGCCCTGCCGCGCGACCAACGCATTCCGCTGGAAGTCTCCGGCAGCGTGGATCTGGCCGGCATTGCCGCCATTGCGGCCGATGGCGTGGATTGCATCTCCATCGGCGGGCTCACCAAGCACGTGCACGCCGTCGATCTGTCGCTCAAACTCGGCCCGCCGCCGCACTGATTTCACGCGTGCCCGCAGCCGGCTCTGTCAGCCTGCTGCGATTGTTCTGTGCAGGATCTGCGATGACTGTAAAACCTTGGCCGTGGCTCTGTCTGGTGTTGGCCGCATGGGGCGGCACCGCGGCCGCCGCGGAAGTCTGCGACGTGCCGCCACGCTTCGGCACCAGCCCTGCTGCAATCGCCATCGTGCGCAATGCCTGCAACGAGCATCGCCTGTGGCAACGCCCGTTTATCGATGCCAAGGGGCGTCTGGCCAGCCTGGGCGTGACCGAAGCCGAATCAGGCTATCTCGCCGACCATGGAGTGGTCGCGTGGCAACGCGTGGCAGGCTACTGGCGCGACAGCGGCACGCTCGCATCGATGGGCGGGCGCCCGGGCGCGTCGAGCTGCGCGGCACTGGATGGCACGCGCTACACCGCCAGCGATTGCCGTGCGTTCCTGGTCGACAACCCGTGGTCGGCTGCCTTCATCTCCTGGGTGATGACACAGGCCGGCCTGAGCGGCTTCCATCGCTCTGCACGCCATCTGGATTACATCCGCAGCGCCTACAACGATGGCGCCAGCGGCCCGTACCAGTTCACCGACCCGGCGGTGGAGAAGCCCGCTCCCGGCGATCTGCTGTGCCTGTTGCGCGGGCGCAGTGTCGCGCTGGGCTATGCCGGCCTCAGGGCCGGGCTTGGCGGCAGCGCGCCGATGCCGTGGCAATCGCATTGCGACGTCGTGGTGGCCGCCAACGTCGGTGGCGATCGCACCCTGTACCTGATCGGCGGCAACGTGTTCAACACCGTGATGATGCGCAAGATGCCGCTGGACCGCGCCGGCCGCGTGGTGTTGCCGACGCCCCAATCTGACGGCAGCCAGGACCAGAGCGAGGACGGCCTGGGCATCGCCAGCGAGTGCACGCCGGCACACGAAGAACTCTGCGATTTCAATCGACGCGACTGGGCGGCCCTGTTGAAGCTGCGCCCGGATGCGGTGATGACCGCGCCTCCGCCGGTCCAGCCACTGCCTTCGCCAACCACCTTGCCCGCAACGATGCCGCCGGGTTTTCCACGCGTCGTGCCACCGCGTCCGGAAACACAGCCCGCGCCGACCCAGCAGCCCGGGTAAGCAAGGCTCGAAGCCCCTCTCCCGCCGGGAGAGGGGTTAGGGTGAGGGTACGGAAGCGAAGCCCTGGCCAAGGTTCAACCACGCGAGGCTTCGCGCGTACCCTCATTCGCCCCTGCGGGGCACCTTCTCCCGCAGGAGAAGGATCAAGGCACCGGCGATTGCCCTAAACACCCAATAAAAAAGCGGGCCGAAGCCCGCTTTTCGTAACGCGTCAAACCGTGGCGATTACTCGGCCGATGCCGGCAGGCCTTCGCCTTCTTCCACTGCCTTGATCGACAGACGGATACGGCCCTGCTTGTCCACTTCCAGCACCTTGACGCGGACCAGATCGCCTTCCTTCAGCTTGTCGCCGACCTTCTCCACGCGCTCGCTGGAGATCTGCGAGACGTGCACCAGGCCGTCCTTGCCAGGCAGGATGGTGACGAATGCACCGAAGTCCATGATCTTGGCGACCTTGCCTTCGTAGATGCGACCCGGCTCCACGTCCGAGGTGATCTGCTCGATGCGCGACTTCGCAGCCTGCGCAGCGATGGCGTTGACCGACGCGATGATGATCGTGCCGTCGTCCTGGATGTCGATCTGCGTGCCGGTTTCCTTGGTGATGGCCTGGATGGTCGAGCCACCCTTGCCGATCACTTCGCGGATCTTGTCCGGGTGGATCTTGATGGTCAGCAGGCGCGGGGCGTAATCGCTCAGTTCCTGACGCGGGGTGGTCAGGGCATGCGCCATCTCGCCGAGGATGTGCAGACGGCCGGCCTTGGCCTGCTGCAATGCCTGCTTCATGATCTCTTCGGTGATGCCTTCGATCTTGATATCCATCTGCAGCGCGGACACGCCTTCGGCAGTACCGGCCACCTTGAAGTCCATGTCGCCGAGGTGATCTTCGTCACCCAGGATGTCCGACAGCACGACGAAGTCGTTGCCTTCCTTGACCAGACCCATCGCGATACCCGCGACCGGCGCCTTGATCGGCACGCCGGCATCCATCAGCGCCAGCGAGCTGCCGCAGACCGAGGCCATCGAGGACGAACCGTTGGACTCGGTGATTTCCGAGACCACGCGGATGGTGTACGGGAATTCTTCCAGGCTCGGCATCACGGCCAGCACGCCGCGCTTGGCCAGACGGCCGTGGCCGATCTCGCGACGCTTCGGCGCACCGAAACGACCGCACTCGCCCACCGAATACGGAGGGAAGTTGTAATGGAACAGGAAGTTTTCTTTGTACTCGCCCGAGACGGCGTCGATGACCTGACCGTCGCGTGCGGTGCCGAGCGTGGTGATCACGATCGCCTGGGTCTCGCCGCGGGTGAACAGCGCCGAGCCATGGGTACGCGGCAGCACGCCGGCCTTGGCGCTGATCGGACGCACGGTATCCAGTGCACGGCCGTCGATGCGCACCTTGGTGCTCAGCACCGAACCACGCATGGTCTGGTATTCCAGCTCGCCGAATTCCTTGGACAGATCACCGGCAGCCCAGCCTTCGACGGTGGCGCGCGGTGCCAGCGCACCCAGCACGTCCTTCTTGATCGCCGAAATCGCATCACGGCGCTGCAGCTTGTCGCGCACCTGGAATGCCGACGCGAGCTGATCGCCCACCGCTTCCTTCAGCGCGGCGATCATGCCGTCATTCTTGGCCGGAGCCACCCAATCGGACGGCTTGGTGCCGGCTTCGACGGTCAGCTCGTTGATGATGTTGATGACCTTCTGCATCTCGCGATGGCCGAACGTCACCGCGCCCAGCATCACTTCTTCGGACAGCAGCTCGGCTTCGGACTCGACCATCAGCACCGCGTTGGCGGTACCGGCCACGACCAGCTCCAGCTGCGAATCCTTCAGCTCGGTCACGGTCGGGTTGAGGATGTATTCGCCATTCTTGTAGCCGACCTTCGCCGCAGCGATCGGGCCGTTGAACGGGGTGCCGGCCAGCGACAGCGCGGCCGATGCGCCGATCAGCGCGGCGATATCGCCGTCGATGTCCGGGTTCATCGACATCACGGTGGCGATGATCTGCACTTCGTTCTTGTAGTCCTCCGGGAACAGCGGACGGATCGGGCGATCGATCAGGCGCGAGATCAACGTTTCCTTCTCGGTCGCACGTCCTTCGCGCTTGAAGAAGCCGCCCGGGATGCGGCCGCCGGCGTAGAACTTCTCCTGATAATCGACCGTCAGAGGAAAGAAGTCCTGCCCTTCGCGCGCACTCTTGGCGGCGACGGCGGTGACCAGCAGTACGGTGTCGTCGAACTTGACGATGACGGCGCCGCCTGCCTGGCGAGCGATTTCGCCCGTCTCCAGGGTGACGGTGTGCTTGCCGTACTGGAAGGTTTTGGTGATTTTTGCCACGGAGGTTTTTTCCCTTAGGTGTTGCTGTCTTCGTTGGACCGTCGTCGACCCATGCCGAGAACGGGCGGCCGGGAGGCTCCGGCCCATGAACTGCATGCTGCAGATAACGTAATGCGAATGACCAAAACAAAGCCGCGGCGCATCGCTGCGCCGCGGCGGTGGGACTCGATTAGCGGCGCAGGCCGAGCTTCTCGATCAAGGACTTGTAACGCTCGTTGTCCTTCTTCTTCAGATAGTCGAGCAGGCTGCGGCGGCGGTTGACCATCTGCAGCAGGCCACGACGGCTGTGGTGATCCTTCTTGTGGGTCTTGAAGTGGCCGGTCAGCAGCTCGATGCGCGCGGTCAGCAGGGCGACCTGCACTTCCGGCGAACCGGTGTCCTGGGCGCTGCGCTTGTTGTCTTCAATAACTTTCTGGGTGTCGACGGACATGATGTTTACTCGATAGATGCGTGGTCGACAGGAACGTGCATGACGCACCGCCGGACTCGCCGTTTGCTTGGGATGAGCGCGCTTGGCGCTGAGGTGCCCCGATTAGGGCCGCAAAATTGTAACGTCGTGCGGCCCCGGGAACAAGTTGACTAAACCTTAACAAGACGCCACTTCGTTCAGTCCATTGAACAATCGCTGCGGCGACAAACGCCCATCCGCGTCCACCAGGCCTAGCCCGGAGGGGGTTCCGTCGGGTCCGAACACCGCCACCTGGCCGGTCGGAAATGCCGCATCGCGCAGACGCTGGCCCATGCGAAAACGTGCCGCGTGCGCGGCATCGAGCACGATCCGCGCAAAATCGGCCAGTCCGGCCTCGATCGGCAGCAGCAGGTCCTGTGCGTCGGTGCCCGCTTCCAGGGCAGCCGACAGCGCCTCCAGCGTGATCATCTGCGGCGTGCGAAACGGCTCGACCCAGAGCCGCCGCAGCGAGGCGATATGCGCACCGCAGCCGAGCACTTCGCCCAGATCGCGCGCCAAGCTGCGGATATAGGTGCCCGAGCCGCAGGTCACGCGCAGTTGCAGCCGCGGCGCGGCGTAGCCGATCACGTCGATCGCCTGCACCTCGACCTCGCGCACCGGCGCCTCGATCGCCTCGCCACGGCGCGCCTTGGCGTACAGCGGCTCGCCGCCCTGCTTGAGCGCGGAATAGATCGGCGCCTGTTGGCGGATGCGCCCGATGAAGGGCGTCAGCGCTGCACGCAGCGCGCCTTCGTCCAGTGCGGGCACTGCACGCTCGCGCAGGACCTGACCATCGGCGTCGTCGGTATCGGTGGTGACACCCAGCACGACCTCGGCATCGTAGGCCTTGGCGGAACCGAGCAGCAGGCCGGCAATCTTGGTCGCCTCGCCCAGACACAGCGGCAGCAGGCCGGTGGCCAGCGGGTCCAGGCTGCCGGTGTGGCCGCCCTTTTCGGCCCGCAGCAAGCGGCGTGCGGACTGCAATGCCGTGTTGGAGCTGACTCCAGCCGGCTTGTCGAGCAACAGGATGCCGTGCAACGGGCGATAGACGATGCGGGGTTTCAAGAGATCAGTGCTCGAATCGGGCACCGTGCGCGCCCGTTGAAATCGGGGCCGCTGGTCGACAGCCGGCCGGCCGGCAGCGCTCAGCGCTGCTCGGCGTCCTCGTCGCTGGACGCGGCCTCGGGGCCGACATCGTCCAGGTCACGCAGCAGGTTGTCGATACGCTCGCCGCGGTCGACCGAATCGTCGTAATGGAAATGCAGCTCGGGCACATGCCGCAGCTTCATCGCGCGTGCCAGCTGCGTGCGCAGCTGACCGGCGATTTCCTTGAGCCCCTTGACCGCTTCGGCCGAGCGCTCCTGCTGCAGCGCGGTGACGAACACCTTGGCATGCGCCAGGTCGCGGCTGATTTCGACGTCGGACACGCTGACCGACGGCAGGCCGTGGTCGCGCACGGCCGCGTGCACGATCGTGCCGAGGTCGCGGCGCACCTGCGCCGAAACACGGTCGGTGCGATGGAATGATTTGGTTGGCATGGTCGTGGACCTGGTTGATTCGGAGGGCCAGTTGGCACCGAAGCCAAAAACGGACGCGGGCGGCCATGCCGCCCTCGCCTTGCAGAACTTGCGTTACGGAACGACTCCGCTCGACGGAGTCCGGGGCCCGCAGGCCCCGGCAACCGTTACAGCGTGCGGGCGACTTCGATACGCTCGAAGCACTCGATCTGATCGCCGGCCTTGACATCGTTGTAGGCCTTCACGCCGATACCGCATTCGGTACCGTTGCGCACTTCCTCGACGTTTTCCTTGAAGCGGCGCAACGATTCCAGCTCGCCCTCGAACACCACGACGCTGTCGCGGAGCACGCGGATCGGCTTGCTGCGCTTCACCACGCCTTCGATGATCATGCAGCCTGCAACCGCACCGAACTTGGAGCTGCGGAACACGTCGCGAACCTGCGCGATACCGATGATCTCTTCGCGGATTTCCACGCCGAGCAGACCGGACGCCACCTGCTTCACCTGGTCGATCACGTCATAGATGATCGAGAAGTAACGCAGATCGATGCCGTTGGACTCGACGATCTTGCGCGCCGAGGCATCGGCACGCACGTTGAAGCCGATGATCGTGGCCTTGGAAGCCGCTGCCGAATTCGCATCCGATTCGGTGATGCCGCCCACGCCGGAGTGGATCACGTTGATGCGGATGTCGTCGTTGGACAATGCCACCAGCGACTGCTTGAGTGCTTCCACCGAACCCTGCACGTCGGCCTTGATCACCAGGTTCAGCACCTGCTGGCCTTCGCCCTTGCCCATCTGGGCCAGGATGTCTTCCATGCGGTTGCTGGCCGAGGCGACCAGGCGTGACTCGCGGCGCTTGGTTTCGCGCTGCTGCGCCACGTCCTTGGCCAGACGCTCGTCGTCGACGACCACGAAGTCATCACCGGCTTCCGGCACGCCGGACAGGCCGAGCACCTGCACCGGAATCGATGGGCCGGCCGAGGCCGGCTGATGGCCGGTCTCGTCGAACAGTGCACGCACACGGCCGTACTGGATACCGCAGACCAGGTAATCGCCACGCTTCAGCGCGCCCTGCTGCACCAGCACCGTTGCGACCGGGCCACGGCCCTTGTCCAGCGAGGACTCGATGACGGTACCGCTGGCGCGGCCTTCGGCCACCGCCTTGAGCTCCAGCACTTCGGCCTGCAGCGAGATCGCGTCCAGCAACGTGTCCACACCGGTACCGAGCTTGGCCGACACCTCGATGAACTGGGTATCGCCGCCGAACTCTTCGGCCACCACGTTTTCGGCCAGCAATTCATTCTTGACCCGCAGCGGATCCGCGCCGGCCTTGTCGATCTTGTTGACCGCCACGATCAACGGAACGCCCGCCGCCTTGGCATGCGCCACCGCTTCCTTGGTCTGCGGCATCACGCCGTCATCGGCCGCGACCACCAGCACCACGATGTCGGTGATCTTGGCGCCACGGGCACGCATCGAGGTAAACGCGGCATGGCCGGGCGTATCCAGGAAGCTGATGACGCCACGGCCGGTTTCGACGTGGTACGCACCGATGTGCTGGGTGATGCCGCCGGCTTCGCCCGAGGCGATCTTGGTGCGACGGATGTAATCCAGCAACGAGGTCTTGCCGTGATCGACGTGACCCATGATGGTCACCACCGGCGGACGCGAGGTGGTCTCGCCCTGCGCATCCTCGGCATGCGCCAGCAGCGCATCCTCGAAGTCGGCATTGTCGGCACGCACGGCCTTGTGGCCGAGCTCTTCGGTCACCAGCGCGGCGGTGTCATGATCGATGCTCTGGGTGATGGTCGCCATGACGCCCATCTTGAACAGCGCCTTGACCACGTCGCCGCCCTTGAGCGCGAGCTTCTGCGCCAGGTCGGCCACGGTGATGGTGTCGCCGATCGCCACTTCGCGCACCACCGGTGCGGTCGGACGCTCGAACCCGTGCGGACCGCTGTTGCCCTGGTTGCCGCCGCGGCCGTTGTCGTTGCCACGGCGCGAGGACGACGAACCGGGACGACCGGTCGGCTTGCCGCGCACATTGGAACGACGCGCACGATCAGCCGCAGACAGATGCAACTGCCCGGCGAAACGCTTGGTCGCATCGTCGTCTTCGACACCGGCCACCATGACGTGCGAACCGCGCGTCTTGTGCTTGGCCGCATTGGAGCGATCGTCCGGGCGCGCCGGCGTGGCCGGGCGCGATGCCGGCGACGCGCCAGCCGGACGGGCCGGACGCGGTGCCGACGACGGCGAAGACGGTGCACGCGCGGCAGGCGCCGACGGCGTCGGCGCAGCAGCAACCGGGGCCGGCGCACTGGCAGCCGCAGCGGCTTCCTCGGCAGCCTTGCGCTCGGCTTCTGCACGGTCCTTGGCGGCCTGCTCTTCTTCCCGCTTGCGCTGAATCGCTTCATCGCGCAGACGATCGCTTTCGGCCAGCGCCTGCTGCTCGTCGAGATTGCGCTGACGCGAAGCGGCGAGCTTGGCCAGGATGTCGGCGCGCTCCTCGTCCGGCGTCATCGGCGCCGGGCGGCCGCCTTCGTTTTCGGACTTCACGTAGGTGCGCTTCTGCCGCACTTCCACGTTGACCGTGGTCTTGGTGCGGCCGGCGCTGACCGTGACTTCCTGCAGCTTGCGCCGGTTGAGCGTGATCTTCTTGGCTGCTTCGCTCGCCGCTTCGGCGGGCGTGTCGGCCTTGCCATGCGTGCGGCGCAGGAAGCCAAGCAGTTTCATCTTCTCGGTGCTGGTCACGACCTGGTCGGGACCGCTGAACTTCATTCCGGCCTCGGCCAGTTGAACCAGCAGTTTATCGACCGGCGTATTGACCAGTTCGGCAAGCTTGCGGATGGTGGTTTGCTGCGACATTCGGATCCTATGATCTGGTTGGCGCCCCCTCGCCCAGAGCAAGGGAAACGCTGATTCTAAGCCCTGATGGGGTCAGGGCGCGGTTCATTGCCGGCTCATTCGCCGCGCTCCAAACGGGCGATCTCCTCGGCGCGGGCCGCCAGGATCAGCGCCGCGGCGCGCTCCTGGGTCAAGCCCTCGATGCCGAAGTCGACGATCTCGTCCGCTGCCAGGTCGGACAAGTCCTCGCTGGTGCGCACGCCGTGCTCGGCCAGAGCAAAGGCCGTTTCCTCGTCCATCCCCTCCAGCGCCAGCAGGTCCTCGGTGGGCTGAGTTCCTTCCAGGCCTTCTTCTTCTGCCAGGGCGGCGTTGAGCAACGCATCGCGGGCACGGGCGCGCAACTCTTCGACGATGTCTTCGTCGAAGCCTTCCACCGCCAGCAACTCGCCGACCGGCACGTAGGCGATTTCCTCGACCGTATTGAAGCCCTCGGTCACCAGGATCGCTGCGATTTCCTCGTCCACTTCCAGGCGATCCATGAACAACTGGCGCGCGGAGGTCTGTTCGGCTTCGGACTTGGCGGCCACCTGGTCGGCGGTCATCACGTTGAGCTGCCAACCGGTCAGGCGGCTGGCCAGACGCACGTTCTGGCCGCCCTTGCCGATCGCCTGGGCCAGGCGGTCTTCCGCCACGGCCAGATCCATCGAGTGCTTGTCTTCATCGACGATGATCGACTGCACTTCTGCCGGCGCCATCGCGTTGATGACGAAGTTGGCCGGGTTCTCGTTCCACAACACGATGTCCACGCGCTCGCCATTGAGCTCGTTGGACACTGCCTGCACGCGCGAACCACGCATACCGATGCACGCGCCGATCGGATCGGTGCGGGTGTCATGCGCGATCACTGCGATCTTGGCGCGATCGCCCGGATCGCGGGCGCAGGCCTTGATCTCGACCAGGCCCTGGCCCACCTCCGGCACTTCGAGCTTGAACAGCTCGATCATGAATTCCGGCGCGGCGCGGCTGATGAACAGCTGCGGGCCGCGCGGCTCGGAACGCACTTCGGCCAGATAGCCGCGTACGCGGTCGCCCGGCCGCAGCACGTCGCGCGGGATGCCCTTGTCCTTGGGGATGAAGGCTTCGGCATTGCCGCCCAGATCGACAAAGATATTGCCGCGCTCGGCGCGCTTGACCACACCGGTGATCAACTCGCCGACGCGGTCCTTCCAGGCATCGACCACCTGCTGACGCTCGGCTTCGCGCACACGCTGCACGATCACCTGCTTGGCAGCCTGCGCGGCGATGCGGCCGAAGTCCGGGTTTTCGATCTGTTCTTCGATGTAGTCGCCCACATCGACGCCGTCAGCCTCGTCGACGGCATCCATCAGGCGCACCTGGCGATCCGGGGATTCCATCACCACATCGTCGGCAACCACTTCCCAGCGGCGATAGGTTTCGTAGTTACCGTCCTTGTGGTCGATGGTCACGCGCGTCAGCACGTCCTGGTCGGGATAGCGCTTCTTCGCTGCGGAAGCCAACGCGGCCTCGATCGCATCGAAGATCACTTCGCGCGGCACGCCCTTTTCGTTGGCCACCGCATCCACTACCAGCAAAAGTTCCTTGCTCATTTCGTCACTCCGCGCGCGGCTTGCCAGCCGCCGACTCGTTGGATGGTTTCTTCTTCTCGTGCCCGGGTTTCTTCGGGCCGGGCTTGTTCGGTTTTTGCGGGGCCAGGCCCAGAGCGACCCAATCCGGCAGAATGCGCGCCTTGTCGATGTTGTCGAAGCCGATCTGCACGTCCTTGCCGTCGATGGCGAACACCACCGCCTCTGCTTCGGACTCGATCCGCACGATCTGGCCCTGGAAGCGGCGCCGACCATCCTGCGCCAGCTTCAACACGATCTTGGCGGACTCGCCAGCGTGACGGCCGAACTGCTCCAGCGTGAACAACGGACGGTCCACACCCGGCGAAGACACCTCAAGCGTGTAGTTGCCGGTGATGGGATCTTCGACGTCGAGCTGGGCCGACACTTCACGGCTCACGCGCTCGCAGTCATCGACGTTGATCACACGCTCGGGCTGTTCGGCCAGCGGCACGTCGATGTACAGGCGCAATGTGGCGCCACCTGGAGCGGGAAGATATTCCACACCCAGCAGTTCCAAGCCCAGGGACTCAACCGTTGGACTCAGCAGATTCGCGATTTCGGTCGCTTTTTCGCTCACAGACTGCCCTGATCAGATGATTGCCAGTAGAACCCCGGCAACCGGCAGCAAACTTTCCGGTTCCGGAAAAAACAAGGGGCCCGATGGGCCCCTTGCGTGAAAAAAGCCCGACCTCTCAGGGTCGGCGCAAAGACGGGAACATGCGTCTTTGCGATCCAAGAAGCTGAAGTACTGCCCTAAGGCATTGCATTAAAGCAGTACTTCAAAACTTGGTAGCGGGGGCAGGATTTGAACCTGCGACCTTCGGGTTATGAGCCCGACGAGCTGCCAGACTGCTCCACCCCGCAGCAGAAGCGGAATTATGAAGAACTTGAGCGGCAATTGCAAGCCCTAGTTTTTCATCGATTGAAAACCCTGGGGGTCTTCAACGTCGCGGCAAATGATAACCGCATTGCAACAAAAACGAAACAACAATCACGACTTTATTGCAGTCATCCAGCGACGGCGCGTGTGAGGCACGCGCCGCGACGTCATGCAGGCATGCGTGACTTAGGCAAGGCCTGCGAACGCACGCTGGCACCACACCATGATCGGGCTCCAGGCCAGGCCAAGTGCGAGCAATGCGAGCGCGTTGACCCCGAGCACGGTGCCCAGCACACGATCGTTATTGGCGGGCAACGGCTCGCCCACCGGCTCGTCGAAGTACATGACCTTGATGACACGCAGATAATAGAAGGCGCCGATCACTGCACAGAGCACGCCGACCAGGGCCAGCCACAGCATGTCGCCGTTGACCGCAGCCCCCAGCACCGCCAGCTTGGTCCAGAAACCCAGGAACGGCGGGATACCCGCAAGCGAAGCCATGATGCACAGCACCAGGCCGGCCATCCACGGATTGCGCGCGTTGAGTCCCTTGAAGTCGTCGATGTTCTCGGCTTCGAAGCCATTGCGCGACAACGCGATGATCGCGCCGAACGCGGCGGTGGACATGATGGTGTAGCTCACCGCGTAGAACATTGCCGCGGCATAGCCTTCCTCGCCGCCACCGGCCACGCCCATCAGCAGGAAGCCGATGTGCGAGACGGTCGAGTACGCCAGCATGCGCTTGAGGTTGCTCTGCGCAATTGCCATCAGGTTGCCGATCACCAGCGACACCGCCGACAGGCCGCCGATCAACAGATGCCACTGCGGCGACAGCGGGCCCATGCCGACTTCAAGCAGACGGTAGGCCATGCCGAAGGCGGCGAGCTTGGGCGCGGAGCTGATGAACAAGGCGATCGGTGCGGGCGCGCCCTGGTACACGTCGGGCAACCACATGTGGAACGGCGCGGCGCCCAGCTTGAACGCCACACCGGCGATCATGAAGATGGTGCCGGTCAGCAGCAGGGTGCGCTCGCTGGAACCTTCGATCGCGTCGTGGATGCCGCTCAGGCTGAGCGTGCCGGTGGCGCCGTAGACCAGCGACATGCCGTACAGCAGCAGGCCCGAGGCCAGCGAGCCGAGCACGAAATACTTCATCGCCGCTTCGGTGGCCAGGCCGTTGTCGCGATTGGAGGCGACCAGCGCATACGAGCACAGCGCGAGCAGCTCCAGGCCCAGGTACACCATCAGCAGGCTGCCCGCCGAGGTCAGCAGCATCATGCCGGCGGTGGCAAACAACACCAGCACCGGGATCTCGCCCTGATAAAGGTTGCGCTCGCGCAGGTATGTCCAGCCGTACACCAGGCTCAGACCACTGACCAGCACGATCACCGTCTTCATCACGTCGGCCGCGGTGTCGCGCACGAACATGCCGTGGAAGATCTCGCCCTGCCCGCCCGTGCCGGTCGCCAACAGCGCGAACACCACGGCAAGCACGGCAACGGAGAACAGGTGGGTCCAGACCTTGTTCCGCTGGCTCACGAACAGGTCGAGCATCAGCAGTGCAAAGGCGCCGCCGATCAGCACCAGCTCCGGAACAAGCGGAGCCAGGTCAGCGGTGGTCAACGGCGCGAGCGTTGGCGTGGTCATCATCAAATCCTGGAAATCAAAACGTACGGCAAGCTGTTACAGCTTGGTCGCGGCAATCTGGGTAGCCAGCTTGGCGATCGATGGTTCCATCAGATCGGTCAACGGCTTCGGATACAGGCCCAGGGCTAGCACGCCAACGGCGAACACCCCCAGCACGAATGCCTCACGGCCATTGATGTCCTTCAGCTCGGCCACGTGGGCGTTGGCCACCTCGCCAAAGAACACGCGCTTGTAGAGCCACAGCGTGTAGGCGGCAGTGATCACCAGCGTGGTGGCGGCAGCGAAGGCCACCAGCGGATGCTTCTGGAAGCTGGCCAGGATCACCATGAACTCACCGACGAAACCACTGGTACCCGGCAGGCCGGCGTTGGCCATGAAGAACAGCATGGAGAACGTGGCGAACCAGGGCATCACATTGACCACGCCGCCGTAATCGGCGATGCGGCGGGTATGCATGCGGTCGTACAGCACGCCGATGCAGGAGAACATCGCGCCGGACACGAAGCCGTGCGAAATCATCTGCACCATCGCGCCCTGCAGACCCAGACGGGCGGCGTCGGTGCTGCCGTACTCGCGCACCAGGGTGAACGCAATGAAGGTGCCGAGGGTGACAAAGCCCATGTGCGCGATGGACGAATACGCCACCAGCTTCTTCATGTCGTCCTGCACCAGGGCCACCAGGCCGACGTAGACGACCGCGATCAGCGACAGCGTAATGACCAGCCAGGCGAACTCATGGCTCGCATCCGGCACGATCGGCAGGTTGAAGCGCAGGAAGCCGTAGCCACCGATCTTCAACGCGATCGCAGCCAGGATCACCGAACCGGCGGTGGGCGCCTCCACGTGCGCATCCGGCAGCCAGGTGTGCACCGGGAACATCGGCACCTTGACCGCAAACGCGATCAGGAAGGCGAAGAAGATCCAGGTCTGTTCCTTGGCGGTCAGCTGCAGCGCGTACAGATCGGCCAGCTGGAAGCTGCCGCCCTTCAGGTACAGGTAGACAAGACCCACCAGCATCAGCACCGAGCCGAGGAAGGTGTACAGGAAGAACTTCATCGCCGCGTAGATACGCCGCGGGCCGCCCCAGACGCCGATGATCAGGAACATCGGGATCAGCATGGCTTCGAAGAAGACATAGAACAGCATCGCGTCGGTGGCGGCGAAGATGCCGACCGTGACGCCTTCCAGGATCAGGAAGGCAGCGACGTACTGATTGACGCGCTTGTCGATCGAGCGCCAGGCACCGATCAGGGCCAGCACCGTCACCAGCGTGGTCAGCACGATCAACGCGACCGCGATGCCGTCCACGCCCAGGTTGTAGCCGATGTTGTAGGCCGGGATCCAGGCATGCAGTTCGATGAACTGCATGGCGTCATTGGCCGTGTCGTAGCCCAGCAGCGGCAGACTCAGCACAAAGGTCGCCACCGCCACCGCCAGGGACGCCCAGCGGGCAGTCTCGGCGTTGCGCAACGCGAGGATCAAGGCGCCACCGATAATCGGCAGCCAGATCAAGATAGACAGTAAAGGCCAGTTCGACACGTTTTCTTATTCCGTACAGGTCAACGCCAGAAATGCATCAGTACCGCCAACAAGGCGATCAAACCGATGATCATTGCGAAGGCGTAGTGATAGAGGAAACCGGATTGCGTGCGACGCAGCAGATTTGCAGCCAGGTCGATCAGTCGGGCAGAACCATTGACGACGACACCGTCGACCACATGAGTATCGATGGCACGTGACGCCTTGCCAAGAGCCACGCCACCACCGGCGAAGCCATTGATCCAGAGCTTGTCGAAGCCGTACTTGTTTTCCAGCAGCCACACGACCGGCGCGAACGCCTTGCGCGACTTGGTCGCCAGTTCCGGCTTCCACAGGTAGAACAGCGCAGCCAGCAACAGGCCAGCGACTGTCAGGAAGAATGGTGCCGCCATCATGCCGTGCAACGCGAAGGCGACCGGGCCATGGAACTCTTCGGCCAGCGCGCCAACGGTGTCGCGCGCCGGATCGTAGAAGTCGACGATGCCGGAGAAGAACGACACTGCCTGCCCCTTCATCGCATGTGCGGCGTGGTGGCCCTGCCAGTCGGTGCCGAACAGCATCGGGCCGATGGTGAAGAAGCCGATCGCCACCGACGGGATCGCCAGCAGGATCAACGGCAGCGTCACCACCCACTTGGATTCGTGCGGCTCATGGGCACCATGGTGGCCGTGATCGTGGTCATCGTGGCTGTGCGTATCGTGTGCATGTGCGTCGTGCGCATGGCTGTCGTGTGCGTGGACCTGCGCCTCGGCATCGGTATGCGCGCTGTCGTGGTGTCCATGGGCGTCGTGCGCATGGGCATCGCGGAAGCGCTCCTTGCCGTGGAAGGTCAGGAACAGCAGACGGAAGCTGTAGAAGCTGGTCACCAGCACGCCGCCGAGCACGGCCCAGTAGCCATAGGTCGCGATCCAGCTATGCGACTCGTGGGCGTGGTGGGCTGCCGCCTCGATGATGGTGTCCTTGGAATAGAAGCCGGAGAAGAACGGCGTACCGACCAGCGCCAGGGTACCGATCACGCTGGTCCAGTAAGTCACCTTCATGTACTTGCGCAGGCCGCCCATCTTGCGCATATCCTGCTCGTGGTGCATGCCGATGATGACCGAGCCGGCCGCCAGGAACAGCAGCGCCTTGAAGAAGGCATGCGTCATCAGGTGGAACACGGCCGCCGAATAGGCCGACACGCCCAGCGCCACGGTCATGTAGCCGAGCTGGGACAGCGTCGAATACGCGACCACGCGCTTGATGTCGTTCTGCACGATGCCGATCAGGCCGGTGAAGAAGGCCGTGGTTGCACCGATGAACAGGATGAAGTTCAGCGCGGTTTCCGACAGCTCGAACAGCGGCGACATGCGCGCGACCATAAAGATGCCGGCAGTCACCATCGTCGCGGCATGGATCAGTGCCGAAATCGGCGTCGGTCCTTCCATCGAGTCCGGCAGCCAGACGTGCAGCGGCACCTGCGCCGACTTGCCCATCGCACCGATGAACAGGCAGATGCAGATCAGCGTCATCACGCTCCACTCGTGGCCTGCGAACAGCTGCACCTTGGCGCCGGCCATGGTAGTCGCGTTGGCGAACACGGTGGAGTAGTCCAGCGAGCCGAACCACAGCAGCACGCCGGCGATGCCGAGAATGAAACCGAAGTCGCCCACGCGATTGACCAGGAACGCCTTCATGTTGGCGAACACCGCGGTCGGACGCTTGAACCAGAAGCCGATCAGCAGATACGACACCAGACCCACCGCTTCCCAGCCGAAGAACAGCTGCAGGAAGTTGTTGCTCATCACCAGCGTGAGCATGGAGAAGGTGAACAACGAGATGTAGCTGAAGAAGCGCTGGTAACCCGGGTCTTCTTCCATGTAGCCGATGGTGTAGATGTGCACCAGCAGCGACACGAAGGTCACCACCACCATCATCATCGCGGTCAGGCGATCGACCATGAAGCCCACATGGGCGGAGTAGTTACCGACATCGAAGAAGGTGTACAGGTTCTGGTTGAACGGGCTGGCGCCCTGCTCCACCAGTTGATACAGCGTCAGGCACGACAGCACGCAGCTGACCGCCACGCCCAGGATGGTGACGTACTGCGCGCCCTTGCGCCCTACCTGGCGACCGAACAGGCCGGCGATGATGCTGCCGACCAGCGGTGCAAGCACCACCGCAATCAACAGACTCTTGGAGAGAGTGATTTCCATCTACAGGTCAGCCCTTCAACGTATCGACTTCGGCCACATTGATCGTGCGGCGCGTGCGGAACAGAGTCACCAGGATCGCAAGGCCGATCGCAGCCTCCGCGGCGGCAACGGTCAGGATGAAGAACACGAACAACTGACCGGCGGGGTCGCCAAGCTCGCGCGAAAATGCAATGAAGTTGACGTTGACCGACAGCAGCATCAGCTCGATCGACATCAGCAACACGATGACGTTCTTGCGGTTGAGGAAGATGCCGGCCAGCGAGATGCAGAACAGCACCGCGCCCAGTCCAAGCAGGTGGCCCAAGGTAATCAAGACTTCGCCTCCTGTCCGTCGGTCGCATCGAGCGTCGGCGCGACCTGTACCGGCTTTTCAACCGCCATTTTGACCATGCGCAGACGGTCGCCCGCCTTCACCCGCGACTGCTCGCCAGCGTTCTGATGCTTGATGCCGGTGCGCTTGCGCAGGGTCAGCATCACGGCAGCCACCACGGCCACGGTCAGGATCACCGCGGCGAACTCGAACGGCAGCAGGAACTGGGTGTAGAGGGTCTTGGCCAGCCAGGTGAGGTTCGACACGTCGGCTGCCTGCGCAGCGGCATTGTCGGCCGGGAACGGCGCGGCACTGCGTGCCTTGACGCCGATCAGGGTGACCATCTGCGCCAGCATGGCAACCGCCACGATGACTCCGACCGGCATGTACTTGACCCAGCCCTCGCGCAGGCGGCTGGTATCGATGTCCAGCATCATCACCACGAACAGGAACAGCACCATCACCGCGCCGACATAGACCAGCACCAGCGTCACGCCGAGGAATTCGGCGCCGACCAGCAACCAGATGCATGCCATCGAGAAGAAGGTGAGGATCAGGCACAACACGGCGTACACCGGGTTGCGGACGCTGATCACCGCACCGGCGGACACGACCGCGACGGCGGAGAAGGCGTAAAAAGCAATAGTGACCCAGTCCATCATGACCTCAACGGAAGGCGGCATCGGCAGCGCGACGCTCGGCGATCTCGGCTTCGAACCGGTCTCCGATGGCCAGCAGCTGCGGCTTGTTGACAATGTTCTCGCCACGCTTCTCGAAGTGGTACTCGAGGATGTGCGTCTCGACGATCGAGTCCACCGGGCAGCTTTCCTCGCAGAAGCCGCAGAAGATGCACTTGAACAGGTCGATGTCGTAGCGCGTGGTGCGGCGCGAGCCGTCCTCGCGCTTGGCCGAGTCGATGGTGATCGCCAGCGCCGGGCACACTGCTTCGCACAGTTTGCAGGCGATGCAGCGCTCTTCGCCGTTGGGATAGCGACGCAGCGCGTGCAGGCCACGGAAGCGCGGCGACTGCGGGAACTTCTCCATCGGATACAGCACGGTGTACTTGGGCTTGAACGTGTATTTCAACGTCAGCCACAAGCCGCCTAGCAGTTCGAGCAGGAGCAGGCTCTTGAAGTAATGGGTGATCTTGTTCATCGGTTACACGCCCTTCTGGATCACGCCGTAAAACACCATCAACGCCGTCACTGCGATCCACACGATCGTGAGCGGAATGAACACCTTCCAGCCCAGACGCATGATCTGGTCGTAGCGGTAGCGCGGGAAGCTGGCACGGAACCAGATGTAGGCGCTGGCGAAGAAGAACACCTTCATCAGCAGCCATGGCCAACCGCCCTTCCACAACCAGTCGATCCACGGCGAGATATCCGCATTGACCCAACCCTGGATCGGGCTCAGCCAACCGCCGAGGAAGAAGATCGAGATCAGGAAGCTGACCAGGATCATGTTGGCGTACTCGGCCAGGAAGAACAGTGCGAACGCACCGCCCGAATACTCCACCATGTGGCCGGCGACGATTTCCGACTCACCTTCCACCACGTCGAACGGCGCACGGTTGGTTTCGGCAACGCCCGACACCCAGTACACAATGAACAACGGGAACAGCGGAATCAGGAACCAATCGAAGAAGCCGGAGTTGCCGGCCTGCGCGAATACGATCTGGCTCAGGTTGACGCTACCGGAGGCAATCATCACGCCGACCAGCGCAAAACCCATCGCGATTTCGTAGCTGACCACCTGCGCGGCCGAGCGCATCGCGCCCAGGAACGCGTACTTGGAGTTGGATGCCCAGCCGGCCAGGATGATGCCGTACACGCCCAACGAGGTCATCGCCAGCAGGTAAAGCAGGCCGACGTTGGCATTGGACAGCACCAGCTGTGCATCGAACGGCACCACCGACCAGGCGGCGAAGGCCGGTGCCAGTGTCAGCAGCGGCGCGATGATGAACATCGCCTTGTGCGAGCTGCTCGGCTGCAGGATCTCCTTGAACAGCAGCTTGAACACGTCGGCGAAGGCCTGGAAGATGCCCATGCCCACATACATCGGCCCGTGACGCACATGCATCCAGCCGATCAGCTTGCGCTCCCAGACCACGTAGAAGGCCACCGACACGATCACCGGCACGGCGATCAGCAGGATCTTCAATACGGTCCACAGCACGATGCCGCCATCGCCCAGGCCGACAAACCACTGGTGCAAGGGATCGACCAGGTTCAACAGCAATTCGTTCATGCAGCCACCACCGTTACACGACCGGCACCAAGCGGCGCGGTTGCGCCATGGCCGGATTCGATCCACACCGTGCCCGGTGCGACGCGCTTGTCCAGCACCACCGGCAACGTTGCCTTACCGGCATCGGTGCCGACCTTGACCATCTGACCGGCGCCGACCTGCAACTGCGCGGCCTGCTCCGGGTGCATGGCCACACACGGGGCGAGATTGAGCGGATGCGACTGCAACGCAGCGGCGCGACGCACCACCGCATCGGTGCGATAGATCGCAGCGGTGGCGGCAACCTCCAGCCCGTCACCGCTAACAGCCGGTTGCGCCGAGGCGGCAGGACTGACGCGACGGTTCTGCATGCCGGCACGCAGGCCGACCAGATCGATGAATTCAAACCCGGCCAGACCCAGCTCGCCGCCAAGCGCACGCAATACGCGCCAACCCTCGCGCGCTTCGACCGGCAGGCGACCGGCGGCACGTGCGGTCTGCACGCGGCCATCCAGATTGGTCAGCGATGCGTCGATTTCCGGCAGTGCACCGATCGGCAGGATCACGTCGGCCACGTCGCGCGTCGAGGCGCAGGCGAACTGGCTGAACGCGACTACCTTGGCACCCGCCAGCGCGCTGCGTGCAGCGGCGGCATCGGCGAAATCCAGGCCCGGCTCGATGCCATACAACACATAGGCCTGACGCGGCTGCGCCAGCATGCCGGCGACATCGCGCGCGGTCGGCAACACACCTTGCGCAACCAGACCGACAGCGTTCGCACCCTGCGGGATCCGGCACAGCGAGGCACCGGTTGCAGCGGCGAAATCGCGTGCGGCAGCACGCAACGAAGCAGCCTGCGGATGATTTTCAGCCAGTGCGCCGACCACGATCACCGCGCGCGTGGCGCCCTTGACCGCATCGCGCAATGCCGCATCGTCCAACGCGCCAGCCAGCTGCGACGGCGCAACGACCGCACTGCTTGCCTGGGTGAAGGCAAAATCGAAATCGACCGGATTGACCGAGTGGATCTTCGTCCCGTTCTGGATGCTGGCCTTGCGCAGGCGTGCATGCAGCAACGGCAACTCGTGACGCACGTTGGTGCCGAACAGCACCACCACATCGGCGTGCTCGATCTCGGCCAGCGGCGTGGCAAACGGCTCGGCCACCGCAGCGTCGGAAAAATCGCGATTGAGCAGACGGTGATCCAGATTGCCGCTGTTCAAGCCTTCGGCAAGACATGCGAGCAACGCGCCCTCCTCGTTGGAGGTGGACGGATGCACCAGCACACCGAGCTGATCGCCGGCGTTGTCACGCAGGATCTGCGTCGCGGCAGCCAGACCTTCGGTCCAGCTCACTTCGGTCCACTGCCCGTTGACCTTCTTCAGCGGCTTGACCGCGCGGTCTTCGGCGTACAGGCCCTGATGCGAGTAACGGTCGCGGTCGGACAGCCAGCACTCGTTGACCGCCTCGTTCTCGCGCGGCACGGTGCGCAGCACTTCGCCGCGACGCACGTGCAGGAACAGGTTCGAGCCCATTGCGTCGTGATAGCCCAACGACTCGCGCGCCATCAGCTCCCACGGGCGGGCACGGAACTGGAACACCTTGTTGGTCAGCGCGCCGACCGGGCACACGTCGATGACGTTGCCGGAAATCTCGGTGGTCAGCGGCTTGCCGTCGTAGGTGCCGATCTGCAGGTTCTCGCCGCGATACATGCCACCCAACTCGTAGGTGCCGGCGATGTCCGCGGTAAAACGCACGCAACGGGTGCACTGGATGCAGCGGGTCATTTCGGTGGCGACCAGCGGACCGATGTCCTCGTCCGGCACCACGCGCTTGCGCTCGTTGAAGCGGCTGACCGAACGGCCGTAGCCGAGCGAGACGTCCTGCAGCTCGCACTCGCCGCCCTGATCGCAGATCGGGCAGTCCAGCGGGTGATTGATCAGCAGGAATTCCATCACGCTGCGCTGGTACTTCAGCGCCTTCTCGCTACGCGTGGTGACCTTCATGCCGTCCATCACCGGCGTGGCGCAGGCAGGCGACGGCTTCGGGGATTTTTCGACGTCCACCAGGCACATGCGGCAGTTCGCGGCGATCGGCAGCTTCTCGTGGTAGCAGAAACGCGGGATCGGGATGCCGGCCTTGTCGGCCGCCTGGATGATCATCGAGCCCTTCGGCACCACCAGCGACTGCCCGTCGATCTCGACGGTGACATGGTCCGGTGGCACGTTCGGGTTCACTGGTTGGGCGCTCATGCGGCCACTCCGACGTGCGTGTCGACGATCGAACGACCGTTGACGATGTAGTACTCGAACTCGTCCCAGAACTGGCGCAGGAAGCCCTGAATCGGCCACGCCGCCGCTTCGCCGAAGGCACAGATGGTGTGTCCTTCGATCTGGCCGGCAACCGTGCGCAGCTGGTGCAGGTCTTCCATCGTGGCCTTGCCGGCGACGATGCGCTCCAGCACCCGATGCATCCAGCCGGTGCCTTCGCGGCACGGGGTGCACTGGCCGCAGGATTCCTTGTGGAAGAACTGCGAGATGCGGCAGGCAAAGCGTACGCAGCAGACGCTGTCATCCAGCACCACGATCGCGCCGGAACCCAGGCCGGTGCCCAGTGCACGCAAGGTGTCGTAGTCCATCTGCAGCCCGGCAACCTGGTCGGCCTTCAGCACCGGCATCGACACGCCGCCAGGCACCACGCCCTTGAGCTTGCGGCCCGGACGCAGGCCGCCGGCCATTTCCAGCAGTTCGTCGAAGGTGGTGCCGAGCGGCACTTCAAAATTGCCGCCCTTCTGCACGCAGCCGGACACCGAGAAGATCTTCGGGCCGCCGTTCTTGGTCTTGCTCAAGCCGAGAAACCACTCCGGGCCGTTGCGAATGATCGCCGGCACCGACGCATAGGTCTCGGTATTGTTGATGGTGGTCGGCTTGCCGTACAGGCCGAAGTTCGCCGGGAACGGCGGCTTGTAGCGCGGCTGGCCCTTCTTGCCTTCCAGCGATTCCATCAATGCGGTTTCTTCGCCGCAGATGTAGGCGCCTGCACCCAGCGCACCGTAGATGTCGATATCCACGCCGCTGCCGAGGATGTTCTTGCCCAGCCAGCCGTTGGCATACGCATCGGCCAGTGCCAGCTCGAAGTTTTCGAACGGCTCATGGTGGAACTCGCCGCGCAGGTAGTTGTAGCCCACGGTCGAGCCGGTGGCGTAGCAGGCGATCGCCATGCCCTCCACCACCGAGTGCGGGTTGTAGCGCAGGATGTCGCGGTCCTTGCAGGTGCCCGGCTCGGATTCGTCCGAGTTGCACAGGATGTACTTCTGCATCGTGCCCTTGGGCATGAACGACCACTTCAGGCCGGTCGGGAAGCCCGCGCCGCCACGGCCGCGCAGGTTGGATGCCTTGACCATCTCGATGACGTCGGCCGGCGCGATCTTCTCTTCGAGGATCTTGCGCAGCGCGGCGTAGCCACCGGTCTTCAGATAGCTCTCGTACGACCACGGGGTGTCGTAGTGCAGCGTTGTGTAGACGACCTGATGCGGCAACGGCGCCGGACCGACCGGGCCTGAGGGTGCGTGATGATGTGCCATGTCTTACTCCAGCCCGTCCAGCAGCGCGTCGACCTTCTCTTTCGTCAGGTGCTCGTGGTAATGGCCATTGATGACCATCATCGGCGCCGCGGAGCAGGCCGCCAGGCACTCTTCTTCGCGCTTGAGGTAGACGCGGCCATCGGCCGTCGACTGCCCCAGCTTGCAACCCAGCTTCTTTTCCGCATGCGCCAACAGATCTTCGGCGCCATTGAGCCAGCAGCTGATGTTGGTGCAGAACGCCACGTTGTGGCGGCCGACCTTTTCGGTCTCGAACATCGAGTAGAAGCTGGCGACCTCGTAGGCCCACACCGGCGGCAGGTCCAGATACTTGGCCACGCCCACGATCAGCTCGTCGGTCAGCCAGCCCTGGTTCTGCTCCTGCGCAGCATGCAGGCCCTGCAGCACGGCCGAACGCTTGCGATCGGGCGGGAACTTGCTCAACCAATGATCGATGTGCGCGCGCGTCTTGTCGCTCAGCACCACCTGCGGATCGACGTCGCGCGCCGCTTCGAAATTACCCGTCGCCTTCATCGGTCAACCTCACCGAAAACCAAATCGTAAGTACCGATCATCGCCACGACGTCGGCCAGCAGATAGCCACGCACCACCGCGTCCATGGACGACAGATGCGCAAAGCCCGGCGCGCGCAGGTGCACGCGGAACGGCTTGTTGGCGCCATCGGACATCAGGTAGCAGCCGAACTCGCCCTTGGGCGCTTCGACCGCGCAGTAGGTTTCGCCGGCCGGCACGCAGTAGCCTTCACTGAACAGCTTGAAGTGATGGATCAGCGCTTCCATGTCGTCCTTCATGCCTTCGCGGCTTGGCGGAGCGACCTTGAAATTGGTGACCATGACCGGGCCCGGATTGGCCTTCAGCCACTTCACGCACTGCTTGATGATGCGGTTGGATTCGCGCATCTCGGCCACGCGCACCAGATAGCGGTCATAGCAATCGCCGTTGGTGCCGACCGGCACGTCGAACTCCACCGCGTCGTACTTGGCGTAGGGCTGCTTCTTGCGCAGGTCCCACTCGATGCCCGAGCCACGCAGCATCGGACCGGTCATGCCCCAGGCACGCGCCAGGTCGGGGCTGATGATGCCGACGTCGACGGTACGCTGCTTCCAGATCCGGTTGTCGGTCAGCAGCGTCTCGTACTCGTCCACACGCGATGGGAACGTATTGGTGAAATCCTCGAGGAAGTCCAGCATCGAGCCTTCGCGCGCTGCATTGAGCTTCTTCAGTGCCCCGCCCTTGTGCCAGCGGGATTCCTTGTACTTGGGCATGCGATCGGGCAGATCGCGATACACGCCACCGGGACGGTAGTAGGCAGCGTGCATGCGCGCGCCACTGACCGCCTCGTAGACGTCCATCAATTCTTCGCGCTCGCGGAACGCATACAGCATCACCGCCATCGCGCCCAGATCGAGCGCGTTGGACCCCACCCACATCAGGTGGTTCTTGATGCGGGTGATCTCGTCGAACATGGTGCGGATGTAGTGCGCGCGCTCGGGCACCTCGATCCCCATCAGGGATTCGATCGCACGCACGTAGGCATGCTCGTTGCACATCATCGACACGTAATCCAGCCGGTCCATGTACGGAACCGACTGGTTGAACGGCTTGGACTCGGCCAACTTCTCGGTGCCACGGTGCAGCAGGCCGATATGCGGATCGGCACGCACCACGGTCTCGCCGTCCATTTCCAGGATCAGGCGCAGCACGCCGTGCGCCGCAGGATGCTGCGGGCCGAAGTTCATCGTGTAGTTGCGGATTTCCTGCTTGCTTTCGACAGGATTGCTCGCGAAGGCATCGGTTGCCTGGCGGAACTCACTCACTTGGCGGTCTCCGACTTGCCCACTTCACCAGCGGCAGTCTCATAACGGGCATCGTCGCGGATCACGCGCGGCACACCGACGCGCGGCTCGACCGAGGTCACCGGCTCGTACACGACACGCTTGCGCTCGTCGTCGTAACGCACTTCCACGTTGCCGATCAGCGGGAAATCCTTGCGGAACGGATGGCCGACAAATCCGTAGTCGGTCAGGATGCGGCGCAGGTCCGGGTGGCCGTCGAAGACGATGCCGAACAGGTCGAAGGCTTCGCGCTCGAACCAGTTCACGCCAGGCCAGATGTCGGT
The DNA here is from genome assembly GCF_003993495.1 of Xanthomonas sp. BRIP62418. Taxonomy (NCBI): domain Bacteria; kingdom Pseudomonadati; phylum Pseudomonadota; class Gammaproteobacteria; order Lysobacterales; family Lysobacteraceae; genus Xanthomonas; species Xanthomonas sp. BRIP62418. Next base: position 82,459 of record NZ_QEZG01000034.1, on the reverse strand, counting down.
CAGCGATGCCACCACCGGCACCTGCTCGTCCGGTGCGTAGCAACGCACGCGCAGACGCTGGTTGTGCTGGTAGGAGATCAGCTGCGCCACCACCGCAAAACGCTGCTTGGGCATGTGCTGCGGACGGGCGCCGTCGGAACTTTCCTGGCTGGGAAATTCACCCCAGGCGAAACGGCCGACGGCTTTACCTTCGACGCCGCGGCTGAAGCCCTGCGACGACACGTCGGCGGTATCCCACTCGTCGCTGCCGTAGCCCAGGTAATCGACGCCGCACAGATCGCTCAGCTGCTCGAAACCGAGCTCGTCGCGCAGCGCCAGGCAGGTGGCGTGCCAATCGGCCGCAGCGACTTCCAGCGTCACTTCGCCGCGCGGCAATGCCACGGCGATCTGCGCACCGGCGAAACGTGCCGCAAGTCGGTCAGTGAAGGAGGATGCTTGCTCTGCCATGGGGGCTTGGCTGCTCTCAGTAGAAGAAGACGGGTGTCAGCGCGCGATGGTCTGGGTACGCCAGATCTTCTTCTGCAGCTGCAGGATGCCGTAAACCAGCGCCTCGGCGGTCGGCGGGCAACCGGGGACGTAGATGTCCACCGGCACGATGCGATCGCAACCGCGCACCACCGAATACGAATAATGATAGTAGCCGCCGCCATTGGCGCAGCTACCCATCGAGATGACCCACTTCGGATCCGGCATCTGGTCGTAGACCTTGCGCAGCGCCGGGGCCATCTTGTTGACCAGCGTGCCGGCCACGATCATCACGTCGGACTGGCGCGGCGACGGACGGAACACCACGCCGTAGCGGTCCAGATCCAGGCGCGCCGCACCGGCATGCATCATCTCGACCGCGCAGCAGGCCAAACCGAAGGTCATCGGCCACATCGAGCCGGTGCGCGCCCAGTTCAGCAGCGCATCGACACTGGTGGTCACGTAGCCCTTCTCGAGCAGCGGGTTTTCGCCTTCCGGGCGCAGGATGTCTTCCACCCGGCCTTCCGGCATCGGGTTGGTCATCAGACGATCCAGGGTCTGAATCACTCCCATTCCAGCGCTCCCTTCTTCCACACGTAGATAAAGCCGAGGAACAACATGCCGACGAACAGGCCCATGGTGACCAGCGAACGTGCGCCGATCTCCATGAACACCTGTGTCCACGGCACGATGAAGATGATTTCCAGATCGAACACGATGAACTGGATCGCGATCAGGTAGTAGCGCACGTCGAACTTCATGCGCGCGTCTTCGAAGGCTTCGAAGCCGCACTCGTAAGGCGAGAGCTTGCGCGCATCCGGGGTACGCGGTGCGAGGAATCGACCGATCAGCATCAGCACGATGCCGATACCGGTGGCGACGATCAGAAACAGCAGACTCGGCAAATATTCGGCCAGCACAGCGATTCTCTCTTGCCTCTGCCCGCACGCGCCGCGTGCCGGCATGGGGTATAGGCAGACCCCGCGCGCGACAGGCAATGCGCAGGAACTGCAGCCAAACAATGGTGCCCAAGAGGGGACTCGAACCCCTACGACCTAAGTCGCTACCACCTCAAGGTAGTGCGTCTACCAATTCCGCCACCTGGGCATACGTTGCGCCGCTGGGCATCCCAGTGCGCAGCGTATTGTAACCGGCTTCAGCGTTTTTGTGCTGGTTCTGAAGTGTTTTCTTCGCGTGCCGCAGGCGCTTGCTGCACCGGTGCGGACTGCGCAGGCGCCGTAGCTGGAGTTGCGGCAGGCGCCGGCTGCGACGGGGCGGTCGGAACTGCGCCGGCGGCCGGTGCCTGCGGCAACGGCTGAGTCAGCTCGCCTGCGGCGGCAGGCGCCGGGGTGGCCGACTGCGACATTACACCCAGGTTCTGGTCGGTTGGACGTGCGCCGTGGGTGGCGTACCACGCCATGAACAGGCTGATGCTGAAGAACACCACCGCCAGCCACTTGGTCGACTTGGACAGGAAGTTCGACGCGCCCTGCGAGCCGAACACGGTGCCCGAGGCGCCGGCACCGAAGCCGGAACCAGCTGCCGCACCCGCACCGCGCTGCATCAGGATCAGCGCAATCATCGCCAGCGCGACCAGCACGTAGACCACATTGAGGATCAACATCAGCATTTCGAAATCCGTCCCCGGACAAAACTTAATGGGTTAACAAGCGGCCGCCGCACGGGCGATGGCCAGGAAATCCTCGGCGACCAGCGAGGCGCCTCCGACCAGCCCGCCATCGACGTCGGGCTGCGAAAACAGCTCGCCGGCGTTATCGGGCTTGACACTGCCCCCATATAGGATGGGCAGACAATCGGCGATTCTAGCATCCGCCTTCGCGACTTCGCCACGCAGGAAGGCATGGACGGCTTGCGCCTGCTCCGGGCTGGCGGTGCGACCGGTGCCGATGGCCCAGATCGGCTCGTAGGCGAGCACGGCACGGGCAAAGCCTGCGCTGCCCACCAGTGCCAGCACCGGTTCGAGCTGGGCGCGCAACACCGCTTCGGTCTGCTTGGCTTCGCGCTGTTCCAGCGACTCGCCCACGCACAGCACCGGGATCAGCCCGGCGTGCACGGCGGCGGCGAATTTGCGCGCCACCAGCTCGCTGCTCTCACGATGGTACTGACGCCGTTCGGAATGGCCGACCAGCCCGTATTCGGCGCCGACATCGACCAGCATGGTGGCCGAGACTTCACCGGTATAGGCGCCCTTCTCGTTACTGCTGACGTCCTGGGCACCGAAACACAGGTGGTGCTCCTCGAAATCCTCGATCAGATCGCCGAGGTAAGGCAGGGGCGGCAGGATGACGACATCGACACCCTCCAGGGGCATGTGCGCGGCGATCCGGGCCACCAGTTCGGTGGCGAAGGCGCGGCTGCCATGCAGCTTCCAATTTCCGGCAACGATCTTTCGACGCATCAGGCGCAGGTTCCTGAGTGGAAGACAGGCGACAGAATAGCCCATGCCCTGTCGGCAGCCGGCACACTTCTGTCCATTGCCTGTCTCCTCCCTCCTTCAACAGGAACCTGCCATGTCCGTTTCGCCTGTCTTTGCATTGGTCACCGGCGCCTCCAGCGGCATCGGCCGCGAGATTGCGCGCGCTTACGCAAGGCGCGGCGTGCCGCTGATCCTGACCGCGCGCCGGGTGGATCGGCTGCAGGCGCTGGCCGAGGAGTTGCAGCCGTTGGTGCAGGTCGAAGTCCTGCCGGCCGATCTGGGCGATGCCGACGCGGCCGAAACACTGGTTGCGCGGATCCAGCGCAATGGCTGGACGGTGGGCACCCTGGTCAACAATGCCGGCTACGGCGTGCCGGACCGCTATCTGCGCAACGACTGGGCCACGCATGCACGCTTCCTGCAGGTGATGGTGGCCGCGGTATGCGAGCTGACCTGGCGATTGTTGCCGATGATTCGTGCCAGCGGCCAGGGCCGCATCCTCAACGTGGCCTCGTTCGCCGCACTGACGCCGGGTGCCGATGGGCAGACGCTGTACGCGGCCAGCAAGAGTTTCCTGCTGCGCTTCAGCGAATCGCTGGCACTGGAAAATGCCGACTGCGCGGTCAAGGTCTGCGCGCTGTGCCCCGGCTTTGCCTGGTCGGAATTTCACGATGTCACCGGCACCCGCGAGGCGATGTCCGCCCTGCCCCGCTGGGCCTGGCTGCAAGCCGACGACGTGGCCGAGTATGGGATCGCCGCGCTGGAGCGTGGCCAGGTGCTGGCCGTGCCGGGCTGGCGCTATCGCCTGGTCGGTGCGGCGTTGCGCGTGTTGCCGCATGCGCTTGCATTGCGCGTGATGGCGCGCGGATCGCATCGGGTACGGCCGTTGCGGTGAGGCGGCTGCACATCCGCTGCGGCGTCGCGTCCAGCGCTGCGCGCGGCCGGTGTGTGATGCCGTCAGTGATTGACGATGTCGCCATGCATGGCCGCCAGCCGTGCCAGCAACCGGTTCTGCGTGCGGCGTGGAATCCTGCGCTGATCCATCGCCCAGTTCAGGTCCTCCACCAGCGCGTTGAAGTCGCCTTCGCGAATGACCAGGTGCGCGTGCGCCTGCTGCATCGATTTGGCGGTATCCGGGCACGGGCCATCGGCGACATGGCAGAACTTCTGCACCAGCCGCTCGTTGAGCATCACGATGTTGACGCGCGCGAAGGTGTCGACGATGCGTGGATCGTCGGCGATGCGCGACAGCATGGTTTCCACCAGCGTCTCGATGCCGGCCTGTCCGCCGAGTTCGTCATAGAGCGTGGGGCGCGGTTGCGTGGTGGCGCAGGCGCCCATCAGCGCCAGCACGCCCAGCAAGGACCAGCGCAGCCGTCGATTCATCACAACGCCACCTGCAGGGATAGATAGAGGCCGCGCTGGTCGGCGAGCGTGGCGATGTCGCCAAGCTCGGCCCATGCCGCGGTCAGGGACACATGCTTGCTGGGAAACCAGGCCACGAATCCATCGGCCCAGGCCTGCTCGCGGGCGAAGCCGAGGTTATCGGGTTTGTCGCGGTACTCCACGCCGACCACCCATGCCGGCGACAGCACGACGGCGGCGCTGGCCTCGCCGACCAGCCGGTAGCTGTTGCGACGATCGCCGCCGAAACCGAGCAAGCCGGTCTGATTGGCGCGGGTTGCGCGCAGCGTGCCGTTGAGCAGCAATTGGTAGCCGCCCGCGCCCTGCAGCAACAAACGGCTGGCGCTGACATACACATCGGTGCCGTGATCGTCGCGCGCGCCGATCGCCAGCGGCAGCGTGCCATCGCGCAGGCGTTTGTACTGCACGCCCACACTGACCTGTGGCGCATGCCCGTAGACCAGATCGCCATAGACCCGCAGCTTGGCGCCGAACACGTCCTGGCCGAGCGCATTCCATGGCAGGCCCAGCCGGTCCTGCAGGGTGCCCAGATCCAGCCGCTGCCGCGCCAGCGACAGTTCCAGCCGGTTGCCGACCGTCAGCGCGGCACCTTGCACGTCGAGCCGGTAATCGCCGCTGTCCACATGCGTGGCAAACAGGACGGTGCCGAGTTCGTCGCGGGTGCCGTAGCCCGACAGCGTGGCCCACGGCACGATGCCGCCCCCGCTGCTGCCTTCGATCATCGACACGCCGCCGGTGGCGAGCAGACGCCCATCACCTGCGATCACCGACGCGGGCGCGATGGCCAGCCCGGCCAGTGCCGCAGCCAGCAGCGTGCGCCGCCACCTGGTCATCGATGCACTCCTGCCTGCGCTGCCGGCGTCGTATCGAGTTGGCGCAGGCACCAGGCGACCAGCGGCACCTCTTCCAACGGCGGCGCGTACAGATAGCCTTGCACCATGTCGCAGCCGTAACCGCGCAGCAGTCCCAGGGACGTAGCGTTTTCCACGCCTTCGGCGATCACGCTCAAGCCCAGGTTATGCCCGAGATCGATGGTGCTGCGCACGATGAACGCATCGTCCGTGCCTTCGGCCAGCTGCATGACGAAGCTCTTGTCGATCTTCAATTCGTCCACCGGCATGCGCTTGAGCTGCGCCAACGAGGAATAGCCGGTGCCGAAGTCGTCGATGGACAGCCGCACGCCGACGCTGCGCAGCTGATGCAGCATGTGCAGCGCGGATTCGACATCGCGCATCAAGGCGCTTTCGGTCAGCTCCAGCGTGACCGACTGCGCCGGCACCGCGTGATGCTCCAGACGGCCACGTACGTAATCCGGCAAGCCGGGGTCGGACAGGTCCAGCGCGGAAAGATTGATTGCCATGCCCAGCTCCAGGCCCTGCCGGCGCCACTGCGCCTGGCAGCGCAGCGCCTCGTCCAGCACGAAGCGGGTCAAGGGGTGGATCACGCCGGAGTGCTCGGCCAGTGGAATGAATTCGTCCGGGCCGATCGCCCCGAGCACCGGATGGTGCCAGCGCACCAGCACCTCCACCTGCTCGACGCGATCGTTGCGCAGGCAGATCTTGGGCTGAAAGCGCAGGGTCAGCTCGTTGCCACCGACGGCCTGGCGCAGATCGCCGGTCAGGCGCAGCCGGCGCAGATGCTGCTCGTCCTGGCCCAGGCGATACACGCTGGCACCGATGGTGGTGACGTTGCCGCCCTGGCGACGGGCAATGTCGGCGCGCCGCAGCAAGGTGTCCGGGTCGGCGCCGTGTTCGGGGATCAGGGCGATGCCGATGCTGGCTTCCAGCTGGATCCGCGCCTGCGGCAGCGCCAGCGGGCGGCGCAGCTGCAGCAGCAAGCGCTGTGCATCCTGTTGCACGGTGGCGGCATCGGTCTGCGCCACCACCACCATGAATTCGTCGCTGCCCAGCCGCCCGACCAGATTGGGTTCCTGCACCACGTCGGCAAGACGGCGGCCCACCTCGACCAGGACCTGGTCGGCGAAATCGTGGCCCAGGCTGTCGTTGAGTTCCTTGAAGCGTTCCAGATCCAGGATCAGCACCGCGGCGGTGCCGCCGGACGCCACGGTCTGCTCCACCACGTCCTTCAGCCGCTCCAGCAAGCAGATGCGATTGGGCAGACCGGTCAAGGCATCGTGGCGCGCCTGATGCAGGATGTGCTGCTCGCGACTGGCAATCTGCTGCTGCATGCGCCCGAAGCTGTCGGCCAACTCGGCCAGTTCGCGCCCGGATGGCACTTCGACGGCGGTGTGGTAATCGCCGCGCTGGATGCGCCGTGCGGCCTGTACCAGCTGCGCGACCGGCCTGCTGACGCTGCGCGCCAGGAAGATCGCCACGCCCAGCGCCGCAGCCGTGGCCAGACCCGCCAGCAGCAGGATGCGCAACTTGAGCACGCGATAGGGCGCCACCGCGCGATCCAGCGAGGCCTGCAGCGCGACCCGCACATGGCTGTCGCCCTGGATCGACTGCAGTTTGACCAGGTAGCGCGACTGGGCCAGGGTCAAGGCGACCGCCGCGCCCTGCGCGCGTTCGGCGGTCGGCAACTGCTGCGCGAACTCTGCGCGCGCGGCCGGCTCCAGGGTGGAGGCCAGCACGCGCACCGGCGGGCCATCGGTGAAGAAGGTCGCATCCAGCCCGGTGGTGGAACGGAAATCCTGCGCCAGTCCGTCGCCGGATTCATTGCCGATCGCGATCCAGCCCACCCGGCTCGGTGCCAGCACCTGCACCACCGCCAGCCGCACGATGCGGCTGTCCAAGGCCACCACGCCGACCGCACGCCCATCGCGCTGCGCCTGCTGCAGCAGGGTCTGCACGGCGCGCAGCTGTTCGGCTTGCGGCAGGTCGGCGAGCCCGGTCAGAAACTCCCCGTCCGGGGACAACAGCAGCGCGGTCTGCGCCGACATGCGCGCGGCGTGATTGCGCAATGCCGATTGCATGGTTGGCACATCGCCACTGGCCACGGCCGCGCGAAAGCCGAAGTCGTCGGCCAGCACCGAGGCCGACTGCATCAGTTGCTCGTCGCGGCGCAGATTGATGCGTTGCCAGACGCGCTCGCCGATCTGCAGTTCTTCGCCCAGTTGCGCCTTGACGCTACGCTCGGTGGCGACCTGCACCGCAATGAAGGTCAATGCCTGCGTGGCGAGCACGACCAGCACCAACAAGGCCGCGATCCGGGTATGCAGGCGCATGGCCTTCATGGCTTCGGCGTCTTCGGGTCGGCGCGACGGAACTTGTCCTGCAGCGCGCGCACGCGCGCATCCGGTGGCGCGACCACGGGCGCGGCGCCGGTGGTCTGCAGGGTCACGCGCCGTTGCATGGCCTGGCGCGCAAGTGCCACCGGCTCGGTGAGCGCGGCGCCCTTGATGCGTGGATGCCAGACCCGCAGCGTGTAGTTTCCTGCCGGCGCATCCAGCTGCACGCGGCCGTCGCTGCCGGTCTTGCCGAAATACGGCGTGTCCACCACCAGGATATAGCCCAGCATCCAGTCGTGGATATTGCAGCCCACCGTCACCAGACCGGCCTGGTCGAAGCGCACCGGTGCGGCGGTGCTGCCCTGGAACAGCGGCAATTCGAAGCGCTTGGCGGGGGAGAACGAATAGACCTGATGGCGAATCTGGTCGTTGTTGGGAAACCGCACCAGGGTGCCGGTGCGCACCGCCAGCACGGCGGGCACGAACTGCGAATTGACCTGGTCCATCTCCACGGTCCGGGGCGCGCCGGCGGCAACCGGACGTGCCGGCTCCAGGCTCACCACCGCATCGACCAGCATGCCGTTGGCATCGACGACGGTCACGCTGATCGGCGTTGCCAATGCGCAGCTTGCGGCGCAGTACGCCAGCACCCCGCAAACCGGGCCGATCCGTTTGAACCACTGCATCCGCATGCGCCCCCCAAGCTAGTGCACTCAGCAGCGGGCGCCAGGCGAGTCCGACGTCGCGCTAGCGATCAGACTGGGTTATCGGCTCAGGTGAATGCAAGCTTTAATCGGACGCGAGCACACTTTCATGAATCAAACTGTGCAGGCGGTCATTGCCGATGCTGCGAGCGCAGCGATCGCCTGCGCGTCCTGGCCGCGAACGGCCTACTTCAACTTGATTTCGCGCAGACGCTCTTCCAGAAACCCGTGCGCGGTGATCGGCTCGGGATACCTGCTCGGATTGTCGGCGGTGATGCACGACGGCAGCACGTCGATCAGGAAATCCGGATTGGGATGCAGGAAGAACGGCACCGAATAGCGCGGCTTGCGTGCCTGCTCGCCCGGCGGATTGACCACGCGATGGATGGTGGACGGATACACGTGGTTGGTCAGGCGTTGCAGCATGTCGCCGATGTTGACCACGATGGTGTCGGCGTCGGCAGTGAACGGCACCCACTCGCCATCGTTGGAGCGCACTTCCAGCCCGGCCGCGCTGGCACCGACCAGCAAGGTGATGAAATTGATGTCGCCATGCGCGCCGGCACGCACGTTGGGAATGTCGTCGCTGGTGATCGGCGGGTAGTGGATCGGCCGCAGGATCGAGTTGCCGTTGTTGGTCTTGTCGACGAAATACTCCTGCGGCAGGCCGATATGCAGCGCCAACGCCGACAGCACGCGCGAGCCCAGGTGGTCCAGCTGCTGGTACAGGCGATAGCCGCGCTCACGGAACCCGGGCACCTCTTCCGGCCACAGATTCGGCGCCATCACCGCTCGGTACGGCGAATCGTCCGGGATTTCGCGGCCGATATGCCAGAACTCCTTCAGATCGAAATGCTTGGAATCCTTGGCGGTTTCCACGCCGAACGCGGTATAGCCGCGCGCACCGCCGCTACCTTCCACGTGGTAGCGACGCTTGACCTCTTCGGGCAGCGCAAAGAACGCCTTGAACACCTCGTACGCCGCGTCGATGTCGGCCTGCGCGATGCCGTGGTTGCGGATGCCGGCAAAGCCCCACTGCCGATAGGCCGCGCCGAGCTCGGCGACGAAAGCGTCGCGGTCGCTGTCGAAACGGGTGATGTCCAGGGTCGGGATGCGGGCGCTCATACGGATATCTGCATTTGAAGTCGGGAAGTCGAAAGGAAGGCCTGCCGCTCAGGACAGCAGGCGATACAACAGGTAGAACGTCGCGGCCTTGGCAAAGACCACGCACACACCAATGATCAGCGACTCACGCCGCGTCACGCACGGCCCCGGAGAGACGGTCGAGCGTGTCCTGCATCAGGCCGGCGTCGTCGGCTTCCACGGTCACGCGCACCACCGGCTCGGTGCCGGACGGACGCAGGAACGCACGTCCCCGGCCGTGCACGGCGGCCTGCGCCTGCTGCAGTGCCTGCTGAACGCCGGCGGCCTCCACGATCGCCTTGGCCGCACCGCCATCCAGCCGCACGTTGACGGTCTTCTGCGGCACCTTGCTCAGGCTGCTCAGGGCCTGGCGCAGGTTCTGCCCATCGCGGCCAAGGGCCTCGAGCACCTGCAGCGCACTGACGATGCCATCGCCGGTGGTGGCGCGATCCAGGCACAGCAGATGGCCGGAGGTTTCGCCACCCAGCGTGCCGCCGCCTTCGACCAGCGCCTGGTGCACATAGCGGTCGCCGACCTTGGCGCGCTGGAACGGGATGTTCCGTGCAGCCAGCGCCTGTTCCAGGCCGTAGTTGGTCATCAGCGTGCCGACCACGGTGCCGGTGAGCCGGCCGCTGGCCTGCCAGGAGCGCGCGAGCACGTAGAGCAGGTCGTCGCCATCGACCGGGTTGCCCTGGTCGTCGGCCATCAGCACGCGATCGCCATCACCGTCGAAGGCGATACCAAGTTGCGCACCGCTCTCGCGTACCTTGGCGGCGAGGTTGTCGATATGGGTGGAGCCGACACCGGCATTGATATTGAGCCCGTCCGGTGCGGCACCGATGACGACCACGTCCGCACCCAGCTCGCGGAACAGCATCGGCGCGATGTGATAGGTCGCCCCATGCGCGCAGTCCAGCACCATCTTCAGGCCGTGCAGGGTGAACCCGCGCGCCACGCTGGCCTTGCAGAACTCGATGTAGCGACCGATCGCATCACGGGTGCGGATCGCCTTGCCCAGGCGCTCCGACTCCACGGTGTGGAACGGCTCGTCCAGCGCGGCCTCGATCGCCGCTTCGGTGGCGTCGTCGAGCTTCTCGCCTTCGGCGGAGAAGAACTTGATGCCGTTGTCGTAATGCGGGTTGTGCGAGGCGCTGATCACCACGCCGGCGTCGGCGCGCAGCGTATTGGTCAGGAAGGCGATGGCCGGGGTCGGCATCGGGCCGATCAGCTGCACGTCGGCGCCGGCGGCGACCAGCCCGGCTTCCAATGCGGCTTCGAACATGTAACCGGAAATCCGCGTGTCCTTGCCGATCAGCACCAGCGGACGCTTGCTGCGGCCCTGGGTCAGCACCCGACCGAGCGCATTGCCCAGCCGCAGCACGAAATCGGCCGAGATCACGCCCTGCCCGACCCGGCCACGGATGCCGTCGGTTCCAAAATACTTGCGACTGCTCATGCGTTGCGGTGTTCCTGCCTACGGGTGGACGCACGCGCAGCGGCGCGTGCGACGGTGTCGCGCCAGCGCGCAACCACTGGCCTCATGCGGCCGCGTCCTGCGGATGCGGCTGACGCATCATCATCGCGGTCAGATCGGCGATGCGGTCGCGCATGTCGCGGCGGTCGCAGATCTGGTCGATGGCACCGTGGTCGAGCAGGAACTCCGACCGCTGGAAGCCTTCCGGCAAGGTCTCGCGCACGGTCTGCTCGATCACGCGCGGGCCGGCGAAGCCGATCAACGCATGCGGCTCGGCGATATTGATGTCGCCCAGCATCGCGAACGAGGCCGACACGCCACCGGTGGTGGGATGGGTCAGCACCGAGATGTACGGCAGGCCGGCTTCCCGCAGGCGCCCGAGTGCGGCGGAGGTCTTGGCCATCTGCATCAGCGAGAACAGGCCTTCCTGCATGCGCGCCCCGCCGCTGGCGGAGAAGCACACGAACGGGCAGCCGACTTCCAGCGCCACTTCGGCCGCACGCGCGAAGCGCTCGCCGACCACCGAGCCCATCGAGCCGCCCATGAAGGCGAAGTCGAATGCGGCGGCGACCAGCGGGTTGCCCTTGAGCGTGCCGCGCATGGCGATCAGCGCGTCGTACTCGCCGCTGCTCTTCTGGCTGGCCTTGATGCGCTCGCCATAGCGCTTCTGGTCCTTGAACTTGAGCACGTCGACCGGGCCCAGTTGCGCGGCGATCTCGGTGGTCGCGGTGTCGGGATCGAACAGCGAGTTCAGGCGCGCGCGCGCGCGGATCGCCATGTGGTGGTCGCACTTCGGACACACCTCGAGGTTCTCCTCGAGCTCGGGGCCGTACAGCGCGCTGCCGCAGTTGCTGCACTTCTCCCACAGCCCCTCGGGGACGCTGCGCTTCTTGGCCGGGGTGTTCTCGGTGCGGATGCCGGAGGGCATCAATTTGCTGAGCCAGCTCATGCGTGTATGACAATCCATGCAGGGCGGCCATGTGGGCCGCAGAGGGGCGACAGTCTAACGCGCTGCGGGAAAGCCGAGGTAGCGCGCAGGCTAAATGCGGGCCCGAGTGGCCCGGCCCGCGCTTGCCGCGCAGCCGCCCCAAGGCTGGCGTGCCGGTGGCGCGCCAGCTGTACCCTTCTCGCCCGAAGGCGCAGAGAGGCTGTGGTGTCAGGCCTGGTCGAGCGCCTGCCGCAGTGGGGCCAGGAAAGCCTCGGCGCGTTCGCGGGCACTGCGGACATCGGTGGCTTCGGCCAGTGCCGCGACCAGCGCGCTGCCGACCACCACGCCGTCGGCGTCGACGGCCATGGCGGCGGCGCTGGCGGCGTCCTTGATGCCGAAACCGGCCACCACCGGGGCGCCGGCACGGCGGCGCAGCTGGCGCAGGCGGTCGCTGGCGGCATGGGTGTCGAGCAGGTTCGAGGCGCCGGTGACGCCGGCGAAGCTGACGTAGTACAGATAGCCCTGGGCGCTGCTGCACAGCATGTCCAGGCGCTGCTCGCTGGTGGTCGGCGACGCCAGCGCAATCAGCGCCAGGCCGACCTCGGTGAAGATCGCCCGGGTCTCGTCCGCCTCTTCGGGCGGCAGATCGACCAGGAGCAGGCCATCCACGCCGGCAGCGACGGCGGCTTCGGCGAAGCGCCGGGTGCCGTGGATCTCGATCGGGTTGAGGTAGCCCATCAGCACCACCGGCGTGGTGGCGTCCTCACGGCGGAACTCGTGCACCGCTTCCAGCACATAGGCCAGGCCGGCTCCACGGCCCAGCGCGCGCTCGGAGCTGCGCTGGATGGTGGGGCCGTCGGCCATCGGGTCGGAAAACGGCACGCCGAGTTCGATGACATCGGCACCGGCGCGCACCAGCGCATGCATCACCGGCACGGTGGCTTCCAGCGACGGATCGCCGGCGGTGATGAAGGGGATGAGCGCCTTGCGGCCATCGGCACGCAGACGCTGGAAGGTTTCGTCGATACGACGCATTGAAAGACCTTGCAATTGTTAGAGGCGGTGCGACCGCCTCAATGGATGTCCTGGTACATCGTGGCCGGCAATTCGGTCAATGCCTGGGCCTCGACCTCAAGGTCGAAACTGTCCAGGCAGCAGCCGCAGCCGCTGTTTTCCGAACACATGCGGATCTGCGGCGCCCAGCGGTCGAGCCAGGCGAACAGCAGGTCCTGTTCGCCTGGCTGGTCGGCTAGCGCGGTCACGGTGACGCGCCGCAGCGGCATCAGACCTGCACGCCTTCGCGTGCGGCGATGGTGTGCACGTCCTTGTCGCCCCTGCCGGACAGGTTGCACAGGATCAGCGCATCCTTGGGCATCTCGCGCGCGAGCTTGATCGACTGCGCCACTGCATGGCTGGATTCGAGTGCGGCCAGGATGCCTTCGGTATGCGCCAGCAGATGGAAGGCGGCCATCGCTTCGTCGTCGGTGATGCCCTGGTAGACCGCACGCCCGCTGTCGGACAGGAACGAATGCTCCGGGCCCACGCCCGGGTAATCCAGGCCGGCAGAAATCGAATGGGTTTCGGTGATCTGGCCGTCGTCGTCGCAGATCACATAGGTGCGATTGCCGTGCAGGACGCCGGGGCGCCCGGCGGCGATCGACGCCGCATGACGGCCGCTGGCGATGCCGTCGCCGGCCGCTTCGGCGCCGTAGATCTTGACACCTGGGTCGTTGAGGAAGGCATGGAACAGGCCGATCGCATTGCTGCCGCCGCCGACGCAGGCGCTGAGCGCATCCGGCAGGCGGCCGAAATCTTCCAGCATTTGCGCGCGCGCTTCGCGGCCGACAATCGCGTTGAAGTCGCGCACCATGCGCGGATACGGATCCGGGCCGGCCACGGTGCCGATGATGTAGAAGGTGTCCTGCACGTTGGTGACCCAGTCGCGCATCGCTTCGTTGAGCGCGTCCTTGAGCGTGGCCGAGCCGGAGGTCACCGGTATCACGGTCGCACCGAGCAACTTCATGCGGTAGACGTTGATCTTCTGCCGCTCGATGTCGGTGGCACCCATGTAGACCACGCATTCCAGGCCCAGCCGGGCGGCCACCGTGGCGCTGGCCACACCATGCTGGCCGGCGCCGGTCTCGGCAATGATGCGGGTCTTGCCCATGCGGCTGGCCAGCAAGGCCTGGCCGATGGTGTTGTTGATCTTGTGCGCGCCGGTGTGGTTGAGGTCTTCGCGCTTGAGCAGGATCTGCGCGCCGCCCACTTCGCGGCTCAGGCGCTCGGCGTGATAGATCGGGCTGGGCCGGCCGACGTAATGCTTGAGATCCTTGTCGTATTCGGCAATGAAGGCCGGATCCTGGCGCGCCTGGTCGTAGGCGGCAGACAGCTCCTGCAAGGGGCCGATCAAGGTCTCGGCGACAAATCGGCCACCGAACTTGCCGAAGTGGCCGGCAGCGTCCGGATAGGCGTAAAAGTCACTGATGGGCTGGGCCGACATGGGAATCCTCTGCAGCGATGCGGTCGTACATGAGGCATTACTGTAGCGCAGCCACGGCGTGCGATAAATCGATAAGATTGCCGCAACCTGTGATCTGGACTCACATATGAGCACACTGCTTCCGCCGCTGGCAGCGCTGCGCGCGTTCGAATCCGCCGCACGTCTGCAGAGCGTCAGCCGGGCCGCGCAGGAGCTGCACGTGACCCATGGCGCCATCAGCCGGCACGTTCGCTCGCTGGAACAGGCGCTGGGCACGGCGCTGTTCACCCGCCAGGGCCGCGGCCTGGTGCTCACGCCTGCCGGCGCCAGGCTGCGCGATGCCACCGGCGAAGGCTTTGCGCTGATCGGCGACACCTGGGCAGCGTTGCGGCGCCCCACCAGCGAGGCGCCGCTGGTGCTGGGCTGCTCCGGCAGCCTGCTCGCGCGCTGGGTCATCCCGCGGCTGGGCCGGCTGCAGCGGGATCTGCCGCAGCTGCGCCTGCACTTGTCGGCCAACGAACAGGCGCCCGGTCCGGACCTGGATGGCCTGGATGCGGCCTTGCTGCTGGACACCCCGCCGTGGCCAGGCGAGTGGCAGGTGCACGAGCTGGGCGTGGAGTGGATCGGCCCGGTGCTGAGCCCGCAGCTGGCATCGGCCACCCGGCTCGATGGCAGCGCGGCGATCGCCCTGCTCGACCACGCCTTGCTGCACACCCGTTCGCGCCCGCAGGCCTGGCCGGAATGGGCGCAACGCCACGGCCTGGCACCCGAGGCGCTGGGCTTCGGCACCGAATTCGAACATCTGGTCTATCTGCTGGAGGCGGCCGCGGCCGGCCTGGGCGTGGCGATCGCACCGCAACCGCTGGTTGCCGCGGACCTGGCCGCCGGGCGCCTGCTGGCGCCCTGGGGCTTTACGCCGACGTGCGGCCGCTGGGTGCTGTGCGCCGCAAGGCGCAACCCCGATCCGCGCATCGAACAGCTCGCCGGCTGGCTCCGTCATGCACTTTCAGAGGATCAACAGCACACCATGGATGCCGCAAGCGTTTAATTGGAACGCTCAGTGGTCGGCGAAACAGCGACCGAACAATCGATCATCAGAGAAGCGAAAGATCTAGGGCAATCAAAACAACGAAGCAGACTGCCCGCTCCGATTCCCCAATCCCGATTCCCGATTCCCGCCCCCCCAACTCACCCCATCTCGTGACAATCGGCCCGACGCACTTCTTCGACGAACTTGCGCATCATGTGGCCGTCCTTGATCCCCGGCGCCAGCTCCACGCCGCTGGACACGTCCACGCCCCACGGCAGCGTCGCCACGATCGCATCGAACACGTTGTCGGCGGTGATGCCGCCCGCCAGCAGAAACGGGCGATGCAGGCCGGTCGGCAGCCGCGACCAATCGAAGGTCTTGCCGGTACCGCCACCGGCGCCGGGCGCATGGCTGTCGAACAGGAAACCGGCGGTATTGGGATAGGCAAGCTGCAAGGTCCGCGCGTTGGCGTCCTCGCCGTTCATGCCGGTGCTGCCCATCGGTATGGCCTTGAGATACGGCAGGTTGAAGCTGCGGCAGAACGCGTCGTCTTCCTCGCCATGAAACTGCAGCAAGGTCGGGCGCACGGTACGCACCACTTCGCGCACTTCCTCCTTGGAATTGTTGCGGAACAAGGCCACCACATCGACCATCGGCGCGGTGGCCTGACGCATTGCGCGCGCCTCGGCCGGCGCCACGCGGCGCGGGCTGCCGTGCGCAAAAATGAACCCCACCGCGTCCACACCCAGCTCGCCGGCCAGTCGAATATCACCGGCGCGGGTCATGCCACAGAACTTGATACGGGTGCGGTACAGCGATCGATTCATTGGGTTACCTCAGCGGGCAGATGCCACTCTGCGGGATACAACGGCCCGATGAAGACCAGACCTTGTGGCGGCGCTGTCGGCCCGGCCACCGTGCGGTCGCGACCGGCCAGCAACGTCGCGATCCAGTCGCCCGGTTGTTCCCCGGTTCCGATCAGGATCAGCGAGCCAACAATATTCCGCACCATGTGATGAAGGAATGCATTGGCCTGGACCTGCACCTCCACCACCTCGCCGATGCGTTGCACGCTGATGGCCTGCAGGTTGCGGCGTGCGTGCAAGGCCTGGCATTGCACGCTGCGGAATGCGCTGAAGTCGTTCTCGCCCAATAACGCCTGCGCGGCCGCGTGCATGGCATCGGCATCCAGCGGGCGGCGTTCCCAGCTCAAGGTCTGGCGATACAGCGCCGGGCGTATCTGCCGGTTGAGCAGGCGATACCGGTAACGGCGTGCGCGCGCGGAAAACCGCGCGTGGAAGTCGGCGGCCGCCGGCACGCACCAGCGCACCGCGATCGAGGGCGGCAGGCGCGCGGTGGTGCCCAGCATCCAGCCACGCGGCGCGCGGTGCGCATCGCTGTCGAAATGCACCACCTGGCACTCGCCATGCACGCCGGCATCGGTGCGGCCTGCGCATACCACCTGCACCGGGGCATCGGCCACCGAGGACAGCGCCGCCTGCAGGCTGGCCTGCACGCTCGGCCCGCCCTGCTCACCCAACTGCTGCCAGCCCTGGAACTCGCTGCCGTCGTACTCCACGCCCAGCGCGTAACGCATCGGAACCTGCCTGTTGTCGAATCGATGGAGCGTGCGCGGACTAGCCGACGGCGCGCTCGGACCACACCGCCAGCGTGTTACCGCCCGGCTCGCGGAAATGAAACCGGCTGCCGCCGGGAAAACCGAACACCGGCTTGACGATCTCGCCACCGGCAGCGCGTACGCGCTCGCCCATGGGCTCCAGCGCGTCGGCATACAGTACGATCAGCGGACCCGCATCTGCCGACGCTGCCGCAGTGGCGCGATAGAAACCACCGTCCAGACGACCGTCATTGAAGGCCAGATAATCCGGACCATAAGCCTGAAACTGCCAGCCGAACACGGTTTCGAAAAACGCGCGGCTGGCATCCAGATCGAGCGAGGCAAATTCCACGTAATCGATGCGGCGCTCGCGTGCGGCGGCCTGTGCGGCGGCCAGGCTGTCCAGCGCCGGGCTCATGCCAGCCGCTCCAGTAGTTCGGCGGCTTCGGCGCGGGTGGCCTCATCGCCGGTTGCAGCCACCTCCAGCAACAAGCCACGCGCGGTGTCCGTGTCGCCGAGATCCATGTAGGCCACGGCCAGTTCCAGACGATCGCGGCCTGCAGAGACGACCCCCCTGGTGGTCACCGCGCTGGGCGCAGCGGCCGGGGCGATTGGCACCGGCTCGATCTCCGGGCTGTCCTGCGTGGCGACCGAGGCAAGCGGCACGCCCGGCGCGCGATCGGTGCCGGCGCGCGTGGCGTCTACGTCCTGCGGCTGGCCATATGGAAGCTCCGCAGGCGCGGACCTCACCTGCTCCGGCACCGGCTCCTCAGGCGCAACGAACTCCGGCTGCACCACCGGAGGCGCTGGCGGCGTCGCACGCAGCGAGCGCCAATCCTCGCTGGCAACCACCAGCGGCGCTGCGACAGGCTCGGACAGCAGCGGTTCGCGACGCAACACATCGGACAGCGGCTGTTGCGCCTGGTAGGCGCGCTCGTCTTCGCGCAGATCCGCCTGCTCGAATTCGGTTTCATGCAGCACATCGTGCTCGCTGGGCACGGTGGTCTGTGCATCGTCCTGCAGCGCCACGGCGTCTGCCGCGGCGCCGGCAGGCACGATGTCGAACTGACGTTGCGGCAACGGCGGCAGCGGCGAGGGCTTGCGCCGGCGTGCCGCCAGCCAGGCGACGACCGCCGCGACGATCAACACCAGCCCGCCGATCAACCACAGTGGAAAACCGCCACCCTGCTGCGCCACGGCCGGCGTTTCGGACAAGCGCTTCTGCGCGGCCGCCAGGTCGGTATCCTTCATTGCGATCAAGGCTTGCTGTTGCTGCTTGAGCTTTTCCAGATCGGCCACGCGGGTGCGCAGATCCTGCAATTCCGCATCGCGGGTGGCGATGTCTTCCCTGGCCTGTTGCAACTGTTGGTTGGCCGCCATGTCGCCCTCGCCTTCGGCACTGGTGCCGGACGTGGCGCCGGCCTGGTTGGTCTGACTCGCCACTGCCGGGGCGATCTCGAGCCGCGCGCCGGCACCTGCCGACGTCGCAACAGCTGCGGCAGGTGCCGGCGTTGCAGCAGTGGCACCGGCCTCGGCCGGCTGTGGAACCGCCGCGCGCGCCTGTCGCCACTGCGCGGCCTGCTCGCGCACCATCACCGCCGCTTCGGCAGCGCCGACCTGCGCCAGCGCATCTTCCTGCGGGGTGCGCAGCACCGCACCCTGCTTCAAGCGATTGATGTTGCCGTCGATGAAGGCATCCGGGTTGGTGCGCAGCAACGCCAGCATGGTCTGGTCGAGCGAATGCCCGTTGGAACGGGCCACGGCGGCAGCGATTTCGGACAAGGTCTGGCCCGAGCGCACCGCCGGCAGCGCATCGCCGGCCGGCGCCGGCGCGGCTGCGCGCGTGCCGGAACGTGTGCCGGGCGCCACTGCGTCAGCAGTCTGCCCGGCGCGTCCGGCAACGGCTGCGGGCGCGGCGGCCGACTCACGTGCGATGGCATTGCTGGCCCCGGCGCGCGGCGCCTCGATGGCAGGCCCGGCGATCGCAGCCGCGGTATTGGGCGCATCGACCAGTGCGGAATACTCGCGCACCAGCCGGCCCTGGCCCCACTCCACCTCGATCAGGAAGTTGATCGCCGGCTGGTCCACTGCCTGGCTGCTGGTCACGCGGATCACCGCACGCCCGCGCGCGTCCTGCGCGAACTGGAACTGCAGGTTGCTGACTAGGCCCTGCGGGCGCTCCAGGCCGACCCGTGCAAACGTGGTGGCCGATGCCAGCGCCACGCGTGCGTTGTCGAGTTCGCCCGGCTCGTTGGAGATGACCGGAATCTCGGCCACCAATGGCTGCCCCGGCCGGGACAGCACCCGGATATCGCCCAGGCCCAACGCCATCGCAGCGCCGCTGCAGGCCATCAGCAGCAGCGCACCTATCCCTTGTATCGGACGCATCGCGCCCCCGCCCCTATGTTTCATGGGCATCAATATAGCCGCTGCATGGGCGAAAAAGTCGGCGCCCCCCGCGCAGAGCGCGCATGCCGTGGCGATACCGCGATGCGACATCCATGCAGCAGGCCATCGGCAGCGCGCTGGTAGGAGCGCACTTGTGCGCGATGAGGCTTCACCGGGACAGCTTCATCGCGCGCCAGCGCGCTCCTACGGCTACCCGTGGTCAGCCTTCCTGCGCGACCAGCTCGGCCAGCTGCACGGCGTTGAGGGCGGCGCCCTTGCGGATGTTGTCCGAGACGATCCACAGGTTCAGGCCGCGCGGATGCGACAGGTCCTCACGGATGCGGCCGACGAACACCGCGTCCTTGCCGGACGCGTGCGTGACCGGGGTCGGGTAGCCGCCAGGCTTGCGCTCGTCCACCACTTCCACGCCGGGCGATGCGGACAGCAGCGCGCGCGCATCATCGACGGTGATCTTGTCGCGGGTTTCGATCGCCACCGCTTCGGAGTGCCCGTAGAACACCGGCACGCGCACGGCGGTGGGGTTCACCTGGATGCTGTCATCGCCCAGGATCTTGCGCGTCTCCCAGACCAGCTTCATCTCTTCCTTGGTGTAGCCGTTGTCCTGGAAGTCGTCGATATGCGGAATCAGGTTGAAGGCGATCTGCACCGGGAAACGCTGCGGGTCGATCTGCTGGAAGCTCAGCAGCTCGCTGGTCTGCTTGCCCAGTTCTTCCATCGCCGAACGCCCGCCGCCGGAGACCGACTGGTAGGTCGCCACATTGATGCGCTCGATGCCGTACTTGCGGTGGATCGGGCCGAGCGCGACCACCATCTGCATGGTCGAGCAATTGGGGTTGGCGACGATGCCGCGCGGGCGCTGCTTCAGCGCTTCGGGATTGACCTCCGAGACCACCAGCGGCACGTCGTCGTCGTAACGGAACGCGGAGGAATTATCGATCACCACCGCGCCGGCGGCGGCGAACTTGGGGCCGTACTCCTTGGACACGCTGCCGCCCGCGGAAAACAGCGCGATGTCCACGCCGGTGGGGTCGAAGTCGGCCAGATCCAGCACATCGACCTTGCCGCCATTGAACTCGACCTGCCCGCCGGCCGAGCGCGCCGAGGCCAGCGCGTACAGGGTGGCGACCGGGAAGTTGCGCTCGGCCAGGATGCTCAGCATGGTCTCGCCGACAGCGCCGGTGGCGCCCACGACCGCGACGTTGAAACGACGGTTTTCGTTGCTCATGAGATTGTCTTTATCGAATGGGGAAAGAGGGGAACGCGCTTGCGCAGTGGGTTCGGGGAACCTCCAAAGCTGGCGGCGGAGGTTCCCTATCGTTTGGTCGTGGTGGTTTTGCCGGCGCCGGTGTTGGTCGCTTCGCCATCGCGCACGCCGGCCTGTTTGGCAGCGGCCACCGCATCGGCATTCAGCGCGCTCGGCGGATGGCCGGCATTGGGGCCTTTGCCCAGCGCGGCAATCAGGTTGTCCACCGCCAGCTGCACCATCGCGCGGCGCGTGGCCAGGCTGGCGCTGCCGATATGCGGGGTGAGCACGACGTTGTGCAGGGCCAGCAGTTCGGGACGGACCGCAGGTTCGCCTTCATAGACATCCAGCCCGGCAGCGGCCAGGCGCCCATTGGCGAGCGCATCGGCCAGCGCGATTTCATCGACCAGGCCGCCGCGCGCGATGTTCACCAGCGTGGCGCTCGCGCGCATCTTGCCCAGCGCGGCGGCATCGATGATGTGGTGCGACTCCTTGGTGTACGGCAGCACCAGGACCAGGTGATCGGACTGCGCCAGCAGCGTGTCGAAGTCCACGTACCGCGCGCCGAGCGCGTGCTCGGTGGCGGCCGGCAGCTGGCTGCGGTTGTGATACAGCACGCGCATGCCAAAGCCGTGCGCGCCACGGCGGGCGATGCCCTGCCCGATCCGGCCCATGCCCAGGATGCCCAGCGTGCTGCCGTGGATATCGGCGCCGAGCATGGTCTTGAACGACCACTGCCCCCACTGCCCGTCGCGCAACCAGCGCTCGGCTTCGGTGATGCGGCGCGCGGTGGCCATCAGGACTGCAAAGCCGAGATCGGCCGTGGTCTCGGTCAGTACATCCGGCGTGTTGCTGGCCAGGATGCCGGCCGCACTGAGTGCGTCCAGATCCAGGTTGTTGTAGCCCACCCCGACATTGGCGATCGCACGCAGCCGCGGCGCGGAGCCGATTTCCGCCGCGCCGACACGCTCGTTGAGGGTGATCAAGGCACCGTCCAGCGATGCCAGCCGCGCGGCCAGGTCGGCCGGCGAATACGCAGTGACGCGCTCGGTGGTGGTCAGCTCGAAATGCTCGCCCAGCTGCGCGACGACATCGTCGAACAGCGGCTGGCTGACCCACACCTTCGGGCGCGTTGCTTCAGACATCGACCTGACCAGGAATACGTGGCGCCACCTCGCCGACATCGCCGCACTGGGCGCGATGACGCAAGGCCTGGTCCATCAGCACCAATGCCATCATCGCCTCGGCGATCGGGGTGGCGCGGATGCCGACGCAGGGGTCGTGGCGGCCGGTGGTGATCACATCGACCACTGCGCCATCCGCATCCACGGTCGCGCCGGGCAGGCGCAGGCTGGAGGTCGGCTTGAGCACCATCGAGGCGGTGATCGCCTGGCCGGTGGAAATGCCGCCCAGGATGCCGCCGGCATGATTGCTGAGGAAGCCTTCCGGGGTGATCAGGTCGCGGTGCTCGGTGCCCTTCTGCGCGGCGCTGGCGAAGCCGTCGCCGATCTCCACGCCCTTGACCGCGTTGATGCTCATCAGGGCGGCGGCCAGTTCGGCATCGAGCTTGCCGTAGATCGGCTCGCCCCAGCCCGCCGGCACGCCGCCGGCCACCACGTCCACGCGCGCACCGACCGAATCGCCGGACTTGCGCAGCGCGTCCATGTAGGTTTCCAGCTTCGGCACCTGCTCGGCATGCGGCCAG
This sequence comes from Xanthomonas sp. BRIP62418, assembly GCF_003993495.1. Taxonomy (NCBI): domain Bacteria; kingdom Pseudomonadati; phylum Pseudomonadota; class Gammaproteobacteria; order Lysobacterales; family Lysobacteraceae; genus Xanthomonas; species Xanthomonas sp. BRIP62418. The sequence continues at coordinate 60,209 of NZ_QEZG01000034.1, read as the reverse complement.
AAGAACGGATTGTCCTCGACCGCATTCCAGTCGAAACCGGTCGGGCGGATCTCGCCCAGCTGCGATAGAAATCCGCGCACCAGCACGCCGTAGCGCTGCCTGAGCCACTTCTTGGCGATCACCCCGGCGGCCACGCGCATGGTGGTCTCGCGCGCGGACGAGCGCCCACCGCCGCGCGGATCGCGGATGCCGTACTTCTGCCAATAGCTGTAGTCCGCGTGCCCGGGACGGAACTGCTGGGCGATGTTGCTGTAGTCCTTGCTGCGCTGATCGGTATTGCGGATCAGCAGGCCGATCGGCGTGCCGGTGGTGCGGCCTTCATAGACGCCGGACAGGATCTCGATGTCGTCGGCTTCGCGGCGTGCGGAGGTGTGCCGGCTCTTGCCGGAGGCACGCCGTTGCAGATCGTGGGTGAAGTCTTCCGGCGCGATCTCCAAGCCCGGCGGGCAACCGTCGACCACGCAGCCGATCGCCGGCCCATGCGACTCGCCGAAGGTGGTGACCGTCAACAGGCGGCCGAAACTGTTACTGCCCATGACGGCATCCTCTCAACATTGCAGCAGGTGGCGTGGCGCGCAGCAGGCGCGGCAGATGACGTACCGCCACCAGCATCGGCGCCACCGCGAACAGGCCGCTGAACACCAGCGTGAACACATCCAGCCCGTGACGCCCACCGAGCAGCCAATCGGCGAGCAGGTACAGCGCAACGCCGACGCCGACCAGCAGGCCGAGCGCCACGACCAGCGTGCGGCGCCGATGCGCGCGCAATGCCGCATCCGGACTGACCACCACGATCCAGGCCGAGACCAGGCCGAAAAACGCCATCAGGCCAAAACCGATCTCCGCCGCCGCGCTCAACCAGCGCTGTTGCCAGGGACCGCCGTACATCGGGTCGAACAGGCGGTACACCACGTCGATCAGGCCGAGCGGAATGCCGACGCCGAAGATGGACACCGGCAGCAGCAACAGCAGATCGCCCAGCTGCGGCCGCGTTGTGGACGACTCAGCGCGCACTGGCCAGCTCGGCGATGCGCGCGCCGTGCGCGATCAGCTCGCAGCATTCGACCGCGAAGATGCCCATCTGCCCGACCTTGAACTCGACCCAGGCCAGATCCACTTCCGGCAGCAGCTTGATCAGATGCTGCTCGGACTCGCCCACTTCGCAGATCAGCAGACCGTCCTCGCTGAGGTGCTGCGGCGCATCGCGCAGGATCTTCAGCACCAGATCCAGGCCATCGTCGCCCGCACGCAACCCCAGCTCCGGCTCGTAGGAATACTCCTGCGGCAGCGCGTCGGTTTCGTCGTTGGTGACATACGGCGGATTGGTGACGATCAGGTCGTACTGGCGGCCGCCCAGCCCGGCGAACAGGTCCGACTTGAGCAGGGTGACGTTGTCGGCATGCAGGCGCGCCTTGTTTTCTGCGGCCAACGCCAGCGCGTCGTCGCTGATGTCAACCCCATCCACGTCCCACTGCGGGTTGTAGTGGCCCATGGCGATGGCGATACAGCCCGACCCGGTGCACAGATCCAGCGCGCGGGTGACTTCGCGGCCGCCCAGCCAGGGTTCGAAGCCGGCTTCGATCAACTCGGCGATCGGCGAACGCGGCACCAGCGCGCGCGCATCGCTCTTGAAACTGAGCCCGGCGAACCAGGCCTCGCCGGTCAGGTACGCCGCCGGCACGCGCTCGTTGATGCGGCGCTCGAACAGGCTCAGCACCTGCTCCTTTTCCGAACGCAGCAGACGCGCCTGGCCATAGGCCGGGCCCAGGTCGTGCGGCAGATGCAGGCTGTGCAGGACCAGCTGGGTGGCCTCGTCCAGCGCATTGTCGTAGCTATGGCCGAAGGTCAGACCGGCTGCATTGAAACGGCTGGTGCCGTAGCGGATCAGGTCGATGATGGTGTGCAGTTCGTCGGCCGCGGCGGCAGTCATGGCAACAACTAAAGAGGAATCGGCCCCCGATTATAGAGGTCGGATCGGTATCATGAGCGTCCGTTGCACTGGAAACCGCCATGTTCAATCGCAATACCGGCATCGTGCTGCTGGTGGCGCTGGCCGCCGGCCTGGGGCTGTTGCTGGGCCAGAAGTTCCTCGGCGCCGCGCCCAGCTCGCCGTGGCCGCCCACCCGGACCATCACCTTCTATCCGCAGCCACGCACCCTGCCGCAGTTCAGCCTGCGCCAGTCCGACGGCACCCAGCTGGTGCCCGGCGAGCTGAAGGGACATTGGACGCTGGTGTTTTTGGGTTTCACCTTCTGCCCGGATGTCTGCCCGACCACGCTGACGGACCTGGCGGTGGCGCAACAGCAATGGGAAACCATCCCCGATGGCCTGCGCCCGCGCGTGCTGTTCGTGTCGGTGGACCCGCAGCGCGATCCGCCGGCACGCCTGGGCGACTACGCGCATGCCTTCCACAAGGACACCCTGGCCGCCACCGCCGACGTACCGGCGCTGCAGCGCTTTGCCACCGCGCTGGGCTTCGTGTTCCAGAAGGTGCCGGGCAAGGGCTTTGCGGAAAATCCCAACGACTACAGCATGGATCACTCCGCCGGCATCGCCGTGCTCGACCCGCAGGGCCGCCTGGCCGGGCTGATCCGTCCCCCGCTCGACCCCAAGGCGATCGCCGCCGACCTCCAGCAACTGACCAAGGTAACCGCTCCGTGAGTCTCGTCACTTCCCTGACCTACGTGCTGCCGCACCGGGTGCTGTCCTCGCTGGCGCGCGCGCTGGCCTATTCCGACACGCCATCCACCAAGCAATGGTTGATCGACACGGTCACGCGCAAGTTCGGTGTGGACCTGAGCGAAGCACTGGAGCCGGACCCGCGCGCCTATCCCACCTTCAATGCGTTCTTCACCCGCGCGTTGAAGCCGGGCGCACGCGTGCCCGATGCCGACCCTGCGGCGCTGCTGATGCCTGCCGACGGCCGCATCAGCCAGCTCGGCCCGATCGAGAACGACCGCATCTTCCAGGCCAAGGGGCAGTCGTTCACTGCCGCCGAATTGCTCGGCGACGCCGAAGCCGCGCAGCCGTTCACCGATGGCCTGTTTGCCACCGTCTATCTCTCGCCCAAGGATTACCACCGCGTGCATATGCCGTGGACCGGCACCCTGCGCGAAACCGTGCATGTGCCCGGCCGCCTGTTCAGCGTGGGACCGGATGCGGTGCGCAATGTGCCGCGGCTGTTCGCGCGCAACGAGCGTCTGGTCTGCCACTTCGACACCGACTTCGGGCCGATGGCCTCGGTGATGGTGGGTGCGCTGCTGGTGTCGGGCGTGGAGACGGTGTGGAGCGGCGTGGAGATCCCGCGTTATGGCGATCGCATCACGCGCACCGATTATCGCGGCAAGGGCATCGTGCTGGAGCGGTTTGCGGAGATGGCGCGCTTCAACTACGGCTCGACCGTGATCGTGCTGCTGCCGCCAGGTGTCGCCAAGCTCGATGGCAGACTTGCCGCGGAGACATCGGTGCGCCTGGGGCAAGCGCTCGCCCATCGCCAGGTGGGCTGATCACCGCCGCGCGCCTGCGATTGCCCGCTTCGGTTGCAAGTGATGCAACAGCGACGCCCTCGTAGGAGCGGGCCTGACCGCGACAGGGCCTTCTCGACGACGTTCACTGCGCAGGCGCATGTCGCACTCCCAGCTTTCGATGTAGAGCGTCCTCGCCTGCGTTGGAACTACCGGGACTGCTTCGTCGCGGCCAGGTCCGCTCCTACAACGGCGCAGCCCGGCGCAGCCCGGCGCAGTGGCCCGATGCGGTAGGCTTGCCTGCGCTGGCCGACGATCGCCGCTGGTCAGCTCGATGGCCTACTCCGATACAGGAGCATGGGTCCGCGACGAAACGCCGCCGTGACGGTGTCATCGCCGCCAGGCTCGCTCGCTACAAGACCGATGCCCACTCCGGCTCCCAACAAGAACGATGCGGTTGTAGGAGCGGGCCCGACCGCGACGTGGCATTCGCAGTGAGGCTTGGGGCTTGCGCCTTCATGACTCCGGCCTCCGATTCGGAACTGCCTTGCCTGCGCCGATGAAGCTACCGGGACTGCCTCGTCGCGGCCGGGTCCGCTCCTACGGGGGCGACGACCGCTCTTCCGGGTCGTCCGCCCAGCGCAGCTCGCTAATGCGGCTGGCCGTGTTCTACCCGACGTGGGACTGCAAGCGCTGGTCAGCGATCGCAGCCGGCCAGCTTGATGCTTTGCCCCGGCTTGAGCGCGTACGACGGCGCCTTCAGGCCATTGGCCTTGGCCAGTTCCTTGATTTCGCACTGGTATTTCTGCGCGACGCGGCCAAGCGTGTCGCCCCTGGCGATAGTGTAGCTGCGCGCCTGCCTGGCCTTGGGCTTGGCGATCGCCGGCTGGCCGGTGGCCACGGTGGTCGGCACGCCAGCCATCGGGCTGACATCGCCCACCGCCACGCTCGGCACGTACTCCGGAGCGCCGCTGCTGCGCACGATCGCGCTGTTGAGGTCGGCGGTGATCAGGGTGCGCGCCAGGTCCGCGCGCGGGCCGCTGACGCAGTAGCGCGTGTACAGGCTGGCGATGCGGTTGGTGGCGTTGATGACGGTGCCGGCCGGGATCCAGCCATCGGATTCGTAGCGCGGGTTGAGGTTGCGCAATGCGCGCATGTAGCCGTCGCGCGTGCCCATGCTGCCCAGGCAGATGGTGAGCTCGTAGATGGTGGTGGACTTGGCCAGCTTCAGCGTGGCCGGCTGCGCGTCGAGCTTGGCGAAGTCCACGCCGTACTGGCGCGGGTGCAGGAAGATCCAGGCCGCCGCGATCACCATCGGCACGTAGTCCTTGGTTTCGGCCGGGAACTGGTTGTAGACGTCCTGCTCCCAGAACCCGCGCCCGCCACTCTGCGTGAACACGCGCGCGGCGCGGCCCTCGCCCCCGTTGTAGGCGGCCAGCGCCAGTTCGATGTTGCGGTTGAGCCCGGCCATGCGCTCGTTGAGGTAGGCGGCGCTGGCTTCGGCGGCGCTGCGTGCATCAAAGCGCGTGTCGAAGCCGGTGCCGTCCGGACCCAGCCCGAAGCGACGCCCGGTGGCGGGCATGAACTGCATCAACCCAGCCGCACCGGCGCGCGAGCTCGCGTGCACCTTGCCGTTGGATTCCTTGGCCATGATGCCGAACAGCAGCGCCTCGGGCAGGCCGCGTTTCTGCCATTCCGGCCACATCACCCCACGCAGGTTGCTGTAGTTCTCGTAGCTGGTCAGCAGCGCCGGGCGCATGTCGGTGAGCCAGCGGCGGATGCCGGCCTGCACCGCGGGGTTGTACTGCACCATCTTGTCGAAATCGTGGCGCTGGTCGTTGAGCAACGTGGCCGCACGCGCCGCCTCGGGCACGCCGTTGGCCGCCGGGCCGAGGTGGTCCGGGTCCGCCTGCAGCAGCGTGTCGTCGTCTTCCGGATCCTCGGCGGCCGGGGCATCGGCATCGGCGCGCGCCTTCAGCAGGCGCTTGTAGGTGGCCAGCTGATTGGCGACCAGGCAGCCGCGCTGCTTGATGCAGGCGTCGATGACGTCTTCCATGTCTTCCAGCGCGGCATCGCCTTCGGCAGTGCCCTTGGGGTCGGAGTTGTTCACCAGCACCAGCGCATCGCGATAACGCTTTTCGGCGGCGGCCATGCGGGCATCGAGCACGGCCGCCTTCTCCGTGTCGCGTTTGGAAATGGCGTGGGCAGCGGGGACGACAGACATCAGCGCCACCACGACCAGAACCGGCCATGGGCGCAAACCAAAATGAGCGAGCGGCATCGTAGGCAGTACAGCGGAAAGGCAGGCAGGGTAGCCGCCGGGACAACACCGGGGCAAGGCGGCGGGGGCAGCAGGGTCAGTGGGCCGTTAGCTTGGCCGTTGCGCCCGGCGCGTGGAATGCCCGCGGGCACTGGCGGTCAGCGGCTGGCAAACCGGCGGCGGCGTCGAACTGCCTGCTGGCGATTGGCAGCGGACCGGCCGACCAAAGTGCGGGGTCGCCCCCGCGCGATTTGGCCAGCCACGTTGCCCGCTAGAATCCGGCTTTTCCCACCGGACCTGCGCAATGGCCTCGTTCCTGCTCGGCAAAGGCGTCACCGACGACATCCCGGTCGTGCTGGAAGGACGCTTCGGTAACCGCCACGGGCTGGTGGCCGGCGCCACCGGCACCGGCAAGACCGTGACCCTGATGACCCTGGCCGAAGGCTTCTCGCGCCTGGGCGTACCGGTGTTCCTGGCCGACGTGAAAGGTGATGTCGCCGGCCTGGCGATGGCCGGCGATGGCGCAGCCGGCGTGCTGCAGCGCGCCACGGATATCGGCATCGCCGACTACGCGCCGGCCGCCAGCCCGGTGGTGCTCTGGGACCTGTACGGCCAGCTCGGGCATCCGGTGCGCACCACCGTCAGCGAGATGGGCCCTACCCTGCTGGCGCGCATCCTGGAACTCAACGACACCCAGTCCGGCGTGCTCGACATCGTGTTCAAGCTGGCCGACGACCGTGGCCTGCTGTTGCTGGACCTGGACGACCTGCGCGCACTGCTCGCACTGGTGGTCCAGGAGCGCAAGGAACTGTCCACCAGCTATGGTCTGGTCTCCAGCCAGTCGGTGGCGGCGATCCAGCGTGCCCTGCTGCGCCTGGCGCAGGACGGCGGCGAGCACTTCTTCGGCGAGCCAGCGCTGGAACTGGCCGACCTGATGCGCGTGGCGCCGGACGGCCGCGGCGTGATCGGCATCCTGGCGGCCAACCATCTGGTCCTCAAGCCGAAGCTGTATTCCACCTTCCTGCTGTGGCTGTTGTCGGAGCTGTTCGAACGTTTGCCCGAGGTGGGCGATCTGGAACAACCCAAGCTGGTGTTCGTGTTCGACGAAGCGCACCTGCTGTTCGACGACGCGCCGGCCGCACTGGTGCAGCGGATCGAGCAGGTCGTTCGGCTGATCCGCTCCAAGGGCGTGGGCGTGTATGTCTGCTCGCAGTTTCCCGACGACATTCCGGACAACATCCTCGGCCAGCTGGGCAATCGCGTGCAGCATGCCCTGCGTGCGTTCACCCCGCGCGATCAGAAGGCGGTCAGGACCGCGGCGCAGGCCTTCGTGGCCAATCCCAGGCTCGATGTGGCCACGGCGATCTCCAGCCTCGGAACCGGCGAGGCACTGGTGTCACCACTGCAAGGCAAGGGCGTGCCGGCGCCGGTGCAGCAGACCTTGATCGCCCCGCCACGCTGCCGCATGGGTGCCATCAGCGAGACCGAGCGCGCGCAGGTGCGCGCCGCCAGCCCGGTCGGCACCCGCTACGACACCGCGATCAACCGTGAATCGGCCGCCGAGCTGCTGGCGCGGCGCGTCGAGCAGGTCGCCGAACATAACGCCGCACCGCCGGCGCGCACGCGCGAACAGGACGATGTGCAAGACCGCGGCTTCGGCAAGGCGATCAAGGACGCGGTGTTCGGCACCAGCCGCCGCCAGGGCATGCTCGAAACGATGGCCAAGCAGACCTCGCGTACGATCGGCAACAGGATCGGCCAGCAGATCGTGCGCGGCATCTTCGGCAGCATCTTTGGCGGGAAGCGCTGATCGCAGTGACACAACTGTGGTTGGGCGATTGCCTGATTGCTTGCCACCAGGCGTTACCAGCCCGAGGTCATATGCAAGCAGGCTCTTGCAACGCTATATCCGCACAGTCAGGAGACCCGCAAGATGCAAGGATACGCAGCCGCCATCACGTCACTCTTCTTGCTTTCCAGGACCGAATCAGTGATCGCTGAGCAGAAGGCACATTAAGACGACCCACCCACCGCGTGGCCAGCGAGCAGGCAGCACCTGCTCGCTGGCCACTATGTCGGCAAGCTGCACCCAAACAACACGCAGTGCCAGGCCGTCCGCGCAGAACTTTGGCTTGAAGCCATCAAAGGAAACAAGCAAAGCCGGCACTATATTTTGAAGACGACATGTATCGCACCCAAGACGCAACGCGGCACAGCAAGCACTACCGAGCGCGGGCCTTGGTGGCTCGATCAAATGGGAGACGAGTGCCTGATTCTCTCGCGCGACGACGTCTCCGATCTCTCGCTCGACCCGAATATGTATGGATTTCGGATCAACCAGGAAACCGGTCCGAATGGACAGCAAGCCGTCTTGTCGTTAGCTCAAGACGGCCATAACTGCCATAGCGGCAGTCCACCAGAACACCGCGACAAGGTGTTGAGACGCGTCCGTTAAGCACGAGCCCAGGTGCCAACGCGCGGAACTGGCTGACTTACATGCTGGTCGCCGCGCGATACGTTAGCCCAGCACACCATGCAACTTGGCGTATTGCAGCAGCATGATGGTCTTGGCATCGGCGATCTCGCCGGTAGCGATCATCGCCAGCGCGGAGTCGAGGGACAGCTCCAGCACCTCGATCTCCTCGCCGTCTTCTTCGAGCCCGCCGCCCTCGCCGACCTTGTCGCCGTCGAAGTATTCGCCGACAAAGAAATACAGACGCTCGGTTACCGAGCCCGGGCTCATGAACGCCTCGAACACCTTGCGCACGTTGTCGATCCGGTAGCCGGTTTCCTCTTCGGTTTCCTTGCGGATGCAGGTCAGCGCATCGTCCTGATCCAGCAACCCGGCGCAGGCTTCGATCAGCATGCCGTCGGGGTTGCCGTTGAGCAGCGTCGGCAAGCGGAACTGGCGGGTGAGCATCACCGTCTGCCTGGCACGGCTATACAGCAGGATGGTGGCGCCATTGCCACGATCGTAGGCCTCGCGCGACAGGGTCTGCCAGCGGCCGTCCTTGCGCTGAAAATCGAACGTGACCTTGCGCAGCACGTACCAATTGTCCGAGAGCACATCGATGCTGCGTATGCGGACCTGCGGGTTGCCGGTGGCGGATGGATTCAAGCGACACTCCTTGTGATGCGCGCGATGGCAGTGCCGGGACGCGGCGCGCCCGGTCGCTCGTATGGGCCGCAAGGATTGCGGCGGGCCACCATGTTACCTACCGCTCAGCCGGCGCGTCAGGCAATGACGCACATAGTGCATCGGCGGCCTGTCGATACACGCATCACGCTATCGGCGACCCAACACGTCCCGATGCAATGCCGGCGCTGACACCTGCCCGGCCGGGCCAGCAAATATCCAGGCCGTGCCGGCGACATGCCGCCAAGCAATGGCCATTCCAGACTCAGTTGATTCGCCCTGCCCCAATTGCGCGACGGCACGCGCCACCGCACAATCCGTTCACATCACACGCCTGGGGAGCGTCATGGAAGACCGTTTTCGCGCACGCAAGGTGGCCGCGCAGACCGCGCCGGCACCGTTCTGGACCCGCATTCCTGCCATTGCCAGCTATCCGCTGCGCGGCTCGGCGCTTTACGCATTGATTGCACTGACGCTGTGCAGCGCGCTGCTGGTGCTGCCGGGCATCCTGAAACTGGTGATTGCCGGAGTGCTCGGCATGGCCACCTACACCTATGCCTTCGACATCCTGCGCCATACCGCCGACGGGCAAGCCGATGCTCCGCGGCTGGGCTACAACAGCTTCGACAGCGCGGTGCTGCGGCTGATCCTGCTGGCGTTTGCGCTGGGCATCATCATCGGTGCGGCAGGCGTGCTGGCGGGCAAGCCCGGCCTGACCATCGCGTACCTAGTGGTGCAGTTGCTGCTGCCGGGCATGATGATTGCGCTGGCCATCGACGGCAGCCTGCGCCGCGCCCTCAACCCGGCCGTGTCGATCGACATGGCTCTGCGCATCGGCTGGCCGTATCTGGCCGCATACGGTTTGCTGTACGTGATCCAGGGCAGCGCTACCGCTGCGATCTTCATCGCGGTGAAGTCTCTGCCGCCGATCGTGCGCGAGGCGACGATCGTGATTGCCTCGATCTGGAGCCTGTTCGCCAGCTTCCACCTGATGGGTTATCTGGTGTACCAGTACCACGAAGAACTGGGCTACGTTCCCAGCGGCGGCGCGGCGTCCGAGCGCGAAGACCCGGATCAGCGCCTGCTCGACGAAGCAGAACAGTACGTGCGCGATGGCCATTCCGATGAAGCATTCCAGACACTGCGCGCGGCGGTGCGTTCGCGTGCGGTGAGCCTGGCGGTGCACGAGCTGTATCAGCGCCTGCTGCGCCAACACCGTCGCAACGACGAACTGCGCGAGCACACCCGCCAGTACATCAATCGTCTGCTGCAGGAAAGACAGGAGCGTCGCGCGCTCGGGTTGCAGCGCGAAGCGCTGGATGGCGACTCCACGTTCACCCCGCTGACGCCTGAGCAAGCCACCTTGCTGGCCGAGCGCGCGAAGATGGCCGGGCAGTTCCAGCTGGCGACCGATGGCCTGCTTGCGGCCATCGCCGCATGGCCGCGCGATCGGATGATGCCGGCCTGGTCACTGGACGCGGGCCTGCTGCTGGCCGAACGGTTCGGCCGCGACGAGCAGGCGCGCGAGGTACTGCAAGACGCACTGGCTCACTGCGACGATGATGCACTGCGCGCGAAGCTGGAAGCCGTGTTGAAAGCAGTGGCGATCCAACCAGCCTGAGCAGCCAACAAAGTTTGTTAAGGAGCAGCTCAGATGCTCCACCATCGGTCCGTCGCGCGACGTGTACTGCTCGCAGCCCTACAGACCGACCATCTCGACTGGTCCTTGCCCGCCCACCATCGCGGGACCTTACGCGGCATGGATGCCGCGCAAGAGCCTACAGGGACGTACCTGCGGCGTGTCCTGCGATGGTGGGCGGGTAAGGGCCCTGCAGCCAGGCTGCAGATCCACCGCTCTGCAACTCATCCATCCGCGCTAGATAATTCTGCTCGAGGCAGAAGACACAACAGCAACCCGGACCTCGCGTAGCAGTGCCTTTCAAGTGCAGTCAAATGCCAGGTCAAAGCTCGGTGAGTCGAGCGCGCGATGCCCTCACCGCTTGCGTTGGCAACACGGATCGCGCAGAAACCACTCATCCGTTTTCGAGCAAAAAGCGCGCTTTGCCGGCCTGCCCCTGCTCGGGAAACTGATCCAGTACATGGCGTAACAGGCGCGTACGCTGCGCGCCGTCCTGCAACTCGCCGTGTCGCAAGGCCAGCACGAACCAGTGCTGCGCCAGCTCATCGCGCGGCACATCCAGCCCAACCTCCTTCAACAGACGTTCGGCATCGGCCAGCAGTCCATTGCGCAGGCAGGTGGCGATCAGCGCCATGCGGACCGATGGCGCGTAGTCGATCCCGGCCTTGCTCAGTTCGGCAGCCACCGTCAGCTGGTTGCGCGTCTGTTCGGCGTGATGGGTGTGCAGCTGCAATAGCGTTTGCGCATGCCGCACGCTGTCCTGGCTGCGACCGGCATTGCGCGCGGTGCGGTAGCGCGCGAGCGCCACGTCCAGACGATGCGGCTGCTCGCTGGCCAGCTCCGCCAGCAGGCGCTCGGCTTCCGCGTTTTCCATGCGTCCCAGATGTCGCTGCGCGCGCTCCCAGCGATCGTCCACCAGCACTGCCTCGTTTTCCTCCATAAAGGACTCACGCGTGCGCCGCAGCAGCACCAACGCGACGCCGAGCAACGCGCCACTGATCAGGCCACCGGCATGCGCCTCGAAGGCGACGTCGCCGTTGTCGTTCCAGAACAGGCTGTACAGCTCCCAACCCAGCCACAGCGGCAGCAGCAGGATCGCCGGACCGCGCACGTAGTCGAATACCACGAAGAACCAGTAGAAGAAGCGCACCTTGCGCCGGCCCCAGACCACGCAGAACGCGCCCATCAAGGCGGCGATCGCACCGGAGGCGCCCAGGCCACCGCCCGGCGCTCCCCAGCGCCACCACAGGCTGGCCGCGCTGGCGCCGAACCCGCCGAGCAGATACAGCAGCAGGAACCAGCCGCTGCCGATCGCCCCTTCCAGCAAGGTGCCCAGCGCCAGCAGAAACAGCATGTTGCCCAGCAAATGATCGAAGCTGCCATGCAGGAAGGTGGCCGTCAGCATCCTCGCGGGAGACCACTCGGAGCTGCGCTGCAGATGCCGCAGCGTGAACACCCTGGACAGGCGTGCATCGTAGGGGGCGCGCAATGTGCGCCATTCGCTCAAGCGCGCCTGGTCCTCGAACAATGCGCCGCTGCGCAACGCCTGTGCGAAGGCCACGTCGTGCATCGTCAGGTGCGCCAGATACGCAAGGCGTTGGCGCGCCGGCACACTGTCCAGCCTGGCCCGGCGCGCTGCGCGCAGCTTGGCGTCGTTGCTCTGCTCCAGGTAACGCAGGTGCGCTTGCGCCTCCAATGCACCCAGACCGGATTCGACGTAATAGCGCACCGCGTTTTCGACCAGCGCATCGTCCTTGCGCTGATAGCCCAGGTAGACCACCACATTTATCAGCACCAGCAGCAGGGTCACCCAGGGAATGTTCTGGCGCGACCAGGGTTTGTGCAGCGGCATCAGCAACATGACAACGTCCGTGTCCGAGGTGCGCAAAGCTTCGCCGTGCGGCGGCAGATGCGCAAGCCGGCCATGCGCGCTAGCATCGCGGCCCTGCCGTCCGACACACCCGCCCATGAGCCGCTGGCGCCCGCCTGCCGAAAAAAGCACTGCACTGATCACGCCCGACGGCCATGCCCGGCTCAAGGCCGAGCTGGAAGAGCTCTGGCGCGTGCGTCGGCCGGAAGTGGTGCGTGCGCTGGCCGCCGCCGCGGCCGAGGGCGACCGCTCGGAGAATGCCGAGTACACCTATCGCAAGAAGCAGCTCGGCGAGATCGACCGCCGCGTGCGCTACCTGAGCAAACGGCTGGAAGCGTTGCGCGTGGTGGACGCCGCCCCCACCGACCCGCGGGCGGTGTTCTTCGGGGCGCAGGTGGAGCTGGAAGATGCCGCCAGCGGCGAGCTGCTGCGCTACCGCATCGTCGGCCCGGACGAAACCGACGCCGCGCGCGGCTGGATCAGCATCGACTCGCCGCTGGCGCGTGCCTTGCTGAAAAAACGCGTGGACGACGAGTTCGAAGCGCAGTTGCCGTCGGGCAAGCACACCTTCCTGGTGGTGTCGGTGGATTACGCCACTCAGTAAGCGAGTGATCGCACTCTGCTGACCTGCGTGTAGGAGCGCACTTGTGCGCGATGGGGCGTTATCGATAAGGCCCCATCGCGCACAAGTGCGCTCCTACCGACAGATGTGCAAGGACCAGCGCCCAGTTACACCATCTGCAGATTCAACGGACGTCCCTGCTGGATTGCGACATTGGCCGGCAATGCATCGCCGAACAGGTCGTGCTCGTCGCTGTCGGTGATTTCCACGTCGACCAGGTCGCCGACCTTCAAGCCGCGCTCGCCGCCGTTCTGGATATGTACCAGGCCATCGATCTCCGGTGCGTCCGCGCGCGAGCGCGCCACCGCGATATCGTCTTCGATCAGGTCGACCAGGCATTGCTGCACGCTGCCGATCTTCGCCTCCAGCCGCGCGGCAGAGATCTCCGCCTGCCGGGCCATGAAGCGCGCCAGGCGCTCCTGCTTGAGCTCCTCCGGCACCTGATCCGGCAGCGCGTTGGCACTGGCGCCTTCCACCGGGGAATAGGCGAACGCACCGACGCGGTCCAGCTGGGCCTGATCCAGAAATTCCAGCAGCGATTCGAATTCGGCATCGGTCTCGCCGGGAAAACCGACGATGAAGGTGGAGCGCACCGTGATCTCCGGGCACATCGCCTTCCAGCGCTGCACGCGCTCGAGGGTTTTTTCCACCGCGCCCGGGCGCTTCATCAGCTTGAGGATGCGCGGGCTGGCGTGCTGGAACGGGATGTCCAGATACGGCAGCAGCTTGCCTTCGGCCATCAGCGGAATCACATCGTCCACGTGCGGGTACGGATACACGTAATGCAGGCGCGTCCACACGCCGAGCTCCGACAAGCCTTCGCACAGCGCCTTCATGCGGGTCTGGTACATGCGGTCGCGCCACGGGCGCTCGGCATACTTCAGATCCACGCCATAGGCCGAGGTGTCCTGCGAGACCACCAGCAATTCCTTGACCCCGCCGCGCACCAGCCGCTCGGCTTCGCGCAGGACCTCATCCACAGGACGCGAGGCCAGGTCGCCGCGCATGGACGGGATGATGCAGAAGCTGCAGCGGTGGTTGCAGCCTTCGGAAATCTTCAGATACGCGTAATGGCGCGGGGTCAGCTTGATGCCGTAGTCGGGCACCAGATCGACGAACGGGTCGTGGCGCGGCGGCAGTGCCGCATGCACCGCCTCCATCACGCTCTGGTAGTCCTGCGGGCCGGACACCGCCAGCACCTGCGGGTAGGCCTCGCGGATCTGCTCCGGGCGCTTGCCCAGGCAGCCGGTGACGATCACCTTGCCGTTGGCGTTCATCGCCTCGCCGATCGCGTCCAGCGACTCGGTCACCGCCGAATCGATAAAACCGCAGGTATTGACCACCACCACGTCGGCGGCGTCGTAGCTGGGCACGATGTCGTAGCCCTCCACGCGCAGCTGGGTGAGGATGCGTTCGGAGTCGACGAGCGCCTTCGGACAGCCAAGGCTGACGAAGCCGACTTTGGGGTTCAGCTGGGACATGGAAGCAGGAGCCTGGGAACGGAGCGGCCTGGGGCCTGAGTGGAGCAATTATAGCGGCGCGCAGGCAGCGCTCTGAACCGCGCGCCGGGCAAGCAATCTCATCTTAGCGAGTCCCTCACCTGCAGCGCCGCCGATCCGGTCGATAATGCGCGCCTTCCCCCTTACCGCAGCAGGAGTTCCCATGGGTCACTGGACCACGCTCGACACCCCCGACGGCCAGGTCGCCGCCTGGCACGCCACCCCGACCACCAGCCCACGCGGCGGCTTGGTGGTGATCCAGGAAATCTTCGGCGTCAACGAACATATCCGCGCGGTGGCCGACGACTACGCCGCGCGCGGCTACGAAGTGCTGGCGCCGGCCTTCTTCGACCTGGAAGAGAAGGACGTGCAACTGCCCTACGACCAGGAGAGCCTGCAGCGCGGTCTGGCACTGGCCAATGCGGTCGGCCTGGAGCGCGCGGTGGAGGTGGTCAAATCCGCTGCCACCCTGCTCAGCCGCGCCGGCAAGGTCGGCACCGTGGGCTATTGCTGGGGCGGCTCGGTGGCGCTGCTGTCGGCGATCCGCCTGGGGCTGCCCTCGGTGAGCTATTACGGCGGCCGCAACACCCAGCTGCTGGACGAAACTCCGACCGCACCGGTGATGTTCCACTTCGGTGAGCAGGACAGCAGCATTCCGCCCGAGGCGATCCAGGCCCACCGCGAGAAGCTGCCGCAGATGGAGACCTTCGTGTATCCCGCCGGCCACGCCTTCAACCGCAGCATCGACCCGAACCACTACGACGCCGACAGCGCCGAGCGTGCGCTGCAACGCACCCTGGGCTTCTTCGAAGCGCATCTGGGATGAGCGAGGTCGCAGCAGGCATGTCCGAGGCGAGCGGCTTCCAGCTCGATGCGCGGCTGGCCGCCGACAGCGTGTTCGTCGCCGACGGACCGCTGTCGCAGGTGCGGCTGATGGACGACAGCCGCTTCCCATGGCTGCTGCTGGTGCCGCGGGTGGCCGATGCCAGCGAGTGGATCGATCTGGACGGCGGCCAGCAGCGCCTGTTGCTGGCCGAGATCAATCAGCTCTCGCAGCTGCTGCGGGTCGAGCCCGGCGTCGCCAAGCTCAATATCGGCGCGCTGGGCAACATCGTGCAGCAGTTGCATGTGCACCTGGTCGGCCGGCATCCGGGCGATGCGGCTTGGCCCGGCCCGGTGTGGGGCAGCGGCAGCGCGCAGCGCTTCGACCCCGATACGCTGCAGCAGCGTGTCGCTGCATGGGCGCAGCGGCTACGATAGGCGCCCGCCTCACAACCACCTTCCCGCATGAAATCCAATGTCGTCGCCGCACTGATCCTGATCCTCGTCGGCCTGCTGTTCCTGGCCAACAACCTGGGCTGGACCAATGTCAGTCTTGGCCGGCTGATCGCCACCTGGTGGCCGGCGGCGTTGGTCGCCTGCGGTGTGGGGATGTTGTTTGGGCGCGGCAAGTAGTCGGGAATCGGGAATCGGGATTGGGGAATCGTGAGAGCGGGCTTCAGGCGCTGTTGATTCCCTGGTTTGCCTCGCTGTCTTGCAAGCGACTAGCCCTGATTGCGCGGCGCTGCGGGCTGGCGGCTAATTCGCCAACTGGTGCCCTGACTGGCAGTCGCCGTTGCCGACATGACGTTTGTCATTCGCACGTGTTGACTTCCGGCACCTGATCGGCAGGCGCATTGCGCGCAGCATGGCCTCCTACCTACCGAGGACGCCACCATGCACTACCGCCTGATCCCTGCCCTGTTCCTGATCACGCTGGGCACGCTGTTTCTGCTGGACAACCTCGAGCTGGCCCGTCTCGATGTGGGCCACCTGGTGTCGACCTGGTGGCCGGCGTTGCTGATCGCCGCGGGCGTACGCCACCTGCTGCGCTACCGCGAGCGGGCGGCCGCCACCTGCTGAAGGCGCGGCCGCACCACGGCATCAGGTGCGCGGCAGGGTCACGCCGGTCTGGCCCTGGTACTTGCCGCCGCGGTCCTTGTACGAGGTCTCGCAGACTTCGTCGGACTGGAAGAACAGCATCTGCGCCACGCCTTCGTTGGCGTAGATGCGCGCCGGCAGCGGCGTGGTGTTGCTGAATTCCAGCGTGACGTGGCCTTCCCACTCCGGTTCCAGCGGGGTCACGTTGACGATGATGCCGCAACGCGCATAGGTGCTCTTGCCCAGGCACACCACCAGGGTGTCGCGCGGGATGCGGAAGTATTCCACCGTCCGCGCCAGCGCAAAGCTGTTCGGCGGGATGATGCACACATCCGATTCGATATCGACAAAGCTGCCCGGGTCGAAGTGCTTGGGGTCGACGATCGTCGAGTTGATGTTGGTGAAGATCTTGAACTCGCGCGAGCAGCGCACGTCGTACCCGTAGCTGGAGGTGCCGAAGCTGACGATGCGCTGGCCGGCGGCATCGTGCTTGATCTGCCCGGGTTCGAACGGCTCGATCATCGCGTGCTGTTCGGCCATGCGCTTGATCCAGCGGTCGCTCTTGATGCTCATGCGGTGTTCCTTGAAGACGAAAGGCGGCAGGCCGAGCGGCCCGCGCGAAAGGCAGCGAATTCTAGCAAGCGGCCGGCACCAACGGCCGGCCTGCGCGCTACAGCAACGACGCCGAAATCGGGATGCTGGCGCGCGGGCGCTTGCCCAGCTCCTCGGACAGCCGCGCGGCGGCAGCCAGATAGGCCCGCGCTGCCGCCGACTCCGGCGCGGCCACCACGATCGGCTGGCCGGCATCGCCCTGCTCGCGGATCGCAATCGCCAATGGCAACGACCCGAGCAAGGGCACACCGTATTGCGCGGCCATGCGCTCGCCGCCGCCTTCGCCGAACAGGTGCTCGCGGTGACCACAGCTGGAGCAGGTATGCACCGCCATGTTCTCGACGATGCCAAGCACCGGCACCTCGACCTTTTCGAACATCTTCAAGGCCTTGCGCGCGTCCAGCGTGGCGATGTCCTGCGGCGTGGTGACGATCACCGCACCGGCCACCGGGATCTTCTGCGACAAGGTCAGCTGGATGTCGCCGGTGCCCGGCGGCAGGTCGATCAGCAGGTAATCCAGGTCGTCCCACAGTGTGTCGTTGAACAGCTGGGTCAGCGCCGAGGTTGCCATCGGCCCGCGCCAGATCATCGGCGTGTCCTGGTCGACCAGCAAGCCGATCGACATCGCCTCGATGCCGAACGCGCGCAAGGGCTCGATCGACTTGTTGTCCGGGCTGTCCGGCCGCCCGCTCAGGCCCAGCATCGCCGGCACGCTCGGCCCATAGATATCCGCGTCCAGCACGCCCACGCGTGCGCCCTGCTGACGCAAGGCCAGCGCCAGATTCACCGCCGTGGTGGATTTGCCCACCCCACCCTTGCCGGAGCCGACCGCGATCACATTGCGGATCCGCGGATGCGGCGCCAACGCGCCCTGCACCGCATGCGCGGGGATTCTGCGTTCGCCGGTCATGCGCATGCGCTCCGGGAGAGATCGATCGCCTTGCTTGAAGCGCGTTGCACCATCGTCGTCATTGTCTGCCTGATTGCTCGTGCTGGCGCCGCAGCGATGGCTGCATCGCCAGCCGCAGCGCTGGAAAGGTCGTCAGTTTACCCAGTCCGGCCACAGGCAGACGCGTTGCAAGCCGTCAGCAGCCAGGCGCGCCGCAGACTCACGCACGTGTCGACCAATGACAAATTTCACAAATGTGGACACATGATTAAGGAATTGTTACGTTCGAATTCCAGTTCAGCCAGCGCTCAGCGAGCGCGACTGTTTCGCCAAATCCCAGCGAGGAATCCGCAAGGTCATGTCGAGTCGTCTTCCGCAACACACCCAGCGTCATCGTTTGAGCACCGCGTTGTTTGCCGTGCTGGCCGCCTCTGCCGGCCACGCCGCCGCGCAGTCGGAAAGCGGAGTCGCGCCCGGCACCACCGATCTGGACAAGGTCACCGTCACCGGCTCGCGCATTGCGCGTACCGGCTTTGTCACGCCCTCGCCGGTCACTGCGATCAGCGCCGAGGAAATCCGCGCCACCGGCGCGACCACCATCAGCGATCTGATGGCACGCATGCCCGCGCTGGCACCGAGCTACACGCTGGGCAACTCCACCCGCTTCATCGGCACCGCCGGGCTGGGCCTGCTCGACCTGCGCGGCATGGGCGTGGACCGCACATTGGTACTGGTCAACGGCCGCCGCCATGTTGGTTCGAGCCCGGGCTCGACCGCGGTGGACGTCAACACCATTCCGGTGGAATGGGTCGAACGCGTGGAAGTCATCACCGGTGGCGCCTCGGCCGTGTATGGCGCCGATGCGGTGGCCGGCGTGGTCAACTTCATCCTCAAGAAGAACTTCACCGGTTTCGAGACGCGTGCGCAGACCGGCCTGGCCGACGAGGGCAACTACAACCGCTCCTTCGCCAGCTTCTCGGCAGGCACCGACTTTGCGGATGGCCGCGGCAACATCGCGGTGTCCGGCGAATACAGCAAGCAGGACCGCTTCGGTCGCGGCAACCGCGCCATCGGCCGCGAATATCTGGTGTCGGTTCCGAACCCCGCGTTCGACCCGAGCCAACCGCCGAGCGAACGCAATCCGCAGAATGTGCTCAGCGGCCCGGGCGGCAATCATTCCACGTCCTACGGCGGCACCTTCAACCTGGGCACCTTCGATTTCCGCAACCCGGCCAGCTATGGCAACCGCTACCTGTTCAACCAGGACGGCAGCTTCCGCCGCAATCGCTACAACGGCCCGGTGGTCAGCAATACCTCGTGCGTGGATTGCGATTTCGTCGATCTGAATGCGGTTGCCGACCTGCAGCCCGGCTTCGATCGCAAGAGCGTCAACACCATGATCAACTTCGAGATCAGCGCGAACCATCGCCTGTTCTTCGAGGGCAAGTACAGCGAGACCGATTCGGAATTCTTCGGCCAGCCGGCATTCGACAGCTCGCTGCGCGTGCGTCGCCAGAATCCGTATATCAGCCCCGAACTCGGTGCGCTGATGGATTCGCGCGGTGCCGCCCAGATCCTGATGAACCGCTTCAATGTCGATGCCGGCCGCCGCGGCGAGAACATCGAGCGCAAGACCTACCGCGCAGTGCTCGGCGCCGAAGGCAATTTCACCGACAACTGGAGCTACGACGTGTCTGCCAACTACGGCAAGACCACGGTCGACCGCCTGAACCTCAACAACCGCATCAATGAGCGCTGGCAAGCTGGTATCGACGCCGCACGCGATGCTAGCGGCAACATCGTCTGCCGCACCACGCTGGATCCGGGCGCGATCAACCCCCACACCAACCGTGTCTATTCGGCCCTGGCGCGCGAAGGCTGCGTGCCGTTCAGTGTGTTCGGCAACGGCGCGGTGACCCCGGAAGCAGCGGCGTGGTTCAACACCACCGCGCGCTCGCAGGCCAAGATCCAGCAGACCGTGTTTAGCGCATCGGTGGCCAACAGCAACCTGCTGTCGCTGCCGGCCGGCGACATCGGGTTTGCCGGTGGCGTGGAGTACCGCAAGGAGCAGAGCGAGGAGATCACCGATCCGCTGGCGGCCTCGGGCGCGACCTTCCTCAACGCCATCCCCAATAGCGGTGGCCAGTACACCGTCAAGGAAATCTTCGTCGAGAGCACCATTCCATTGCTCGCCGGCCTGCCGGGGGTGGACCGGTTGGCGCTGGACGTGGCAGGCCGCTATTCGGACTACGACAGCATCGGCTCGACCAAGACCTGGAACGTGGGCCTGGACTGGACCATCATCCCCTCGCTGCGTCTGCGCGGCACGCTGGCACAGGCGGTGCGCGCGCCCAGCATCGGCGAGCTGTACGACTCGCAGAGCGAGAACTTCGCGACCATCAACGATCCCTGCAACTACCTGCCGACCAACACCAACCGCCCGGGCACCGCGGGCGACGTGGCATTGCGCCAGGCCAACTGCAGCGCGCTGGGCGTGCCGGTGGGCTGGATCGACACCTTCACCTCCACCCGCCCCGGCGTCAGCGGCGGCAACCCGGAGCTGAAGCCGGAGCGTGCGCGCAGCCTGTCCTATGGCCTGGTGTGGCAACCGGAGTTCTTCGAAGGCTTCGGCATGTCGATCGACTACTGGCGCATCGACCTGCAGGACGCGATCGGCACCGTGACCGCAGAGACCAATGCCACGCGTTGCGTGGACAATCCAGGTGGCATCGACAACAGCTTCTGCGGCTTCGTGCAGCGCGCCCCGCTGGGTGGATTCACCGACCCGCAGGGCCGCATCTATCCAGAGCACAGCATCATCGGCTGGCAGGCGCTCAATGAAAACCTGTCACGCTCGCGGCGTGTGGGCGTGGATCTGGAAATGGACTACCGCTTCCAGCTCGGCGAAGGCAACACCGTGCTGCGCCTGGTCGGCACCCGTTTGATCCAGTCGCGCGAATGGGTGTTCCAGGACTTTCCGGCCGAGTACGACGAGTACGTGACCTACGTGACCGACCCGCGCTGGCGCGCGCAGTTCCAGACCAAGTACAACTGGAACGAATGGCGCGCTTCGTGGGACATGAACTACGTGGACGGCAACCTGCGCGTGACACCGGAAAGCTACAACAGCAATCCGGGCTCGGCCAGCCCGATCAGGAACGGCTCGTACACCTATCACAACTTCCAGTTCGGCTATCAGTTCCCCGGCTCGAAGATCGACGTCTACCTCGGCATCGACAACGCCTTCGACAAGGATCCGCCGCGTAACTACTTTGGCTCGGACTTCACCTCTGCGCTGTACGACAACGTCGGACGGTTCTTCTATCTGGGCACGACAGTCCGGTTTTGAGGCCTGTTGACCCCCGCATCGAAAAGACCCCGTCCGACGGGGTCTTTTTTGCGTCATGTTTCAGCTGAAACCATTCAACCAGGCGCGACACTCTATTGAGGGGCACAGCCCGAATGCCGCATTCGGTTGATTGATTCGATGTCATGCCGCATCGCACGCACTGACAAAAATGAATACTCGTGCAAGTGACGTGTGCCCTCATTCGCATGCCCGGTGAATTGTGCGCAGATCCGCATATTCGGTGCGGATCTCACCCTTTTCATTAACGAATCATTCAAAGCGCTTGCGACCGAGCCCACAGATTCATTACGTTCGGGTTAAGGCCATCTGACTCTCCGATGACCGCCACTTCTCCCGATACCCAGCTGAAAGGTTAGGAATGAGCAATCAATTTCGTCGCCACGCCCTCAAGCGCACTGCTCTGGCAGTCGTGCTCGGCGCCTGTCTCGCCAACGGTGCGGTCTACGCACAGAGCACGACCGGCAGCATCTACGGTAGCGCTCCCTCGGAAGCCGGTAGCACCATCGTCGTGCAGAGCGACACCGGCCTCAGCCGCACGATCACCATCGACGCCAATGGCCGTTACAACCTCGGCTCGTTGCCGGTCGGCGCTTACACCGTGACCTTGAAGCGTGGCGATCAGGTCGTCGACACCCGCAAGAATGTGCAGTTGCGCGTCGGATCCGGCACTGAGGTGTCTTTTGCTGGCGCAGCTGCCTCTGGCGGAAACGCCGATGCAACCACGCTAGGGGCAATTACCGTCACCGCCGCCAATGCACCGAAGATCGACGTCAGCTCCACCAGCTCGCGTTCGGTGATCACGTCCCAGCAGCTTGCAACGCTTCCGCTGGGTCGTAGTGCTGAAGCAATCGCGTTGCTTGCTCCCGGTGCTGTCTCAGGTGCCGGTGCATTCAATAACGGCTCGCGCTCCGTCGTGTCTTTCGGCGGTTCGGGCGTCACCGAAAACGCGTATTACATCAATGGCTTCAACGTCAGCAATCCGCTGAGCAACCTGGGCGGCGTCAGCCTGCCCTACGGCGCTATCGACCAGCAGGAAACCTATACAGGTGGCTACAGCGCCAAATATGGTCGCTCAACGGGCGGCGTGATCAATCAGCTCGGCAAGCGCGGCACCAATGAGTGGCATTTTGGTGTGCAGGCCGTTTGGGAGCCAGATTCGCTGGCGAGTTCGCGTGGTGACGTGTGGTATCCGAACAGAACACTCCCTGATGGATACGAGTACGACACCCCTGACCAACCTGGCACTCTGTATCGCGCAGGCAAGGATAACAAGCAAACGCGTACTGTCTACAGCGCATATGCAGGTGGCCCGCTGATCGAAGACAAGCTGTTTATTTTTGTGGCTGGTGAAACTGAAAAAGTTGATGGCTTAGGGACGAACGCCAGCAATGCAAGCATCCAGGCTCGCAATAATTACGAATACAGCACGCCAAAGTTTTACGGAAAAGTCGACTGGAACATCAACGACAGCAACATCCTTGAATACACGCGCGTTCAAAACACTGATCGCCGTAGTGGCTACTACACCTCGTTCGATTACGATGGCCTAGTGAGTGGCGATCGCACCGGTACCTATCCAGACACATTCAAGATCAAAGACAGCTACGACATCTTCAAGTACACAAGCTACTTGACGGACGATCTGACCTTGAACGCTACATGGGGACGCAGCACCCAGCATAATCAGCAATTCAACCCATTTGTCTCTGGCCTACCGTTTCTGGGCACCGTTACTAGCCAGAACCCTGCACTGAATGGCGGTACGCCAATCCGCAATAATCAGGCGACCAACCGGGTGAAAGCTGACGATCCGATCAACAAGACGCGCAGCCTGCGTCTGGAGCTCAATTACCGATTGGGCGACCACGACATCACTGCCGGCGTGGACAACATGTACTTCAATGCCTATGACGAGGGCGTACGCACCACCGGTCCCGGCTACCAATGGATCTATGGACGCGCTCTCACAGAGCAGACACCAGTACGTCCAGGACTGGGCGTCGGTGCTCCCGGAGCTGGCTCCAACGGGTTCTACGCCCAACAACGTATTTTCACCACAACCACAAGCATGGCAGTGGAGCAAAAAGCGTATTACTTGGAAGATCGCTGGCAGGTTAACGACAACTGGCTGCTGACGCTGGGCATCCGCAACGACCAGTTCACCAACTTCAACAGTGATCATGTCGCCTACGTGGATAGCGGTGACCAGTGGGCTCCACGTCTAGGAGCGAGCTGGGATGTCTTTGGCGACTCATCGTTGAAGATATTCGCTAATCTCGGCCGTTACTACCTGGCGCTTCCTAATAGCGTTGCCATCCGCGGCGCGTCGGCATCTACCTATACCGATCAATATTTCACCTATACCGGCATCGACGCCAACGGCGAACCAACTGGCTTGACGCCGTTCGGGCCGGGACCGGTTTCGGCCAACGGCGAATTTGGTCAAGCACCCAATCCAGGGGCATTTGCTCCAAGCGACTTGAAGTCGCAGTACCAGGATGAATTGATTCTTGGCTTTGAAAAGACAATTGGCGAAAGTTGGAACTCCGGCGCCAAGGCAACGTATCGGAAGCTGGAAGCGGCAATCGACGACGTCTGCGACATGCACAACGATGACTACACCGCACGTGGCGACCTGAAACTTGCATCGCAAGGAATTGATCCCAGGACCATCGATACTCCGTATTGCGTTATTTTCAATCCAGGCAAGACCAATACCTATAATCTTGCAAATCGCGATGGATCGGGCTTTACCCAGCTACAGATGTCTCAATCCGACTGGGGCTTCACTGATAAAGCTAAGCGCAGCTACATTGCGGTTGATCTTTTCTTGGAACATCCGTTTGATGAGAAGTGGTACGGCCGCATCGATTACACGTGGTCACACAGCTACGGCAATACCGAAGGTCAAGTCAAGTCTGACATCGGTCAATCTGACGTTTCCAAAACACAGGACTGGGATGCTGCGGCGCTGATGTATTACGCGGGCGGTAGTCTGGCAAACGATCGCCGCCATCAGCTGAAAGCGTTCGGCGCATACCAGATCACGCCCGAATGGATGGCATCAGCCACTCTGCGCGTCATGTCAGGTACGCCAGTTTCCTGCCTTGGCTACTTCAATGATCCAGAAAATCCGGATCCGATCAGCTACGGATCGGCTTATCACTATTGCGGTGGTCAGCCCTCGCGCCCCGGTGATGCTGGCCGGACCCCCTGGATCAAGAACGTGGACCTGGGCGTCACATATCGCCCTTCGTTCGCCGAGCACAAATTTGCTCTCGGACTTCAGGTGTTCAACGTACTTAATGATCGCGCCGTCACTCGTATCGACGGAGTTTATGAGACAGATCCCGGCCTAATTTCAAACACTTATGGAATCGGCCTAGAAAACTATAGCTACAACACTCCACGTTATGTTCGTCTGTCTGCATCTTACGACTTCTGATCGCGACCACCGGAAGCGTCGTTGTGACGCTTCCGGTGACTTATTGGATTACTACAAACCCTAATCACGGTCACTCTGCAGCTTTTTTTTACAAAAATAATTCGATTCAGCCATGAATTTCCAGCTGAAAAAACGACTAAGCAACACCGTGAGCGGACTCTCTGGAAATGAAAGAAAGGAGTGGTCCCATCTGCAACCCTGTAGCGACAAGTCGCCCATCTTCCGGGGCTAATAAGGAAAAGGTACAACCCATGCCTCAAGGGAGTTGGGGCACAACAAGGAGCCAGTTGAATGAAGACAGTACTTTTGGCAGCGGTCTTTGTGGCGATGAGCGGGCTTGCTGTCACCAAGGAAGCAAACGCAGCGACTCAGTATGGCCGTACCTGGATGTGGTTCGACGCTAACGAAAACCTGGTCGGCCAGAGCATCCTGTATTGCAGTAATCAGACTGAGCATCAGGGCACGACATCGACCGTCAAGCGTGTCGTCATCAGCTATGAATGCGATACGCGTAACGTGAACTCGATCGCCTACACCGAAGTTTCGCAGCAGTTGCGCGCTGACTTCTGCGATACATGGGGGCAGGGAATGTGTGGAGACGGCCCATGGCCCAACGGCTACTTGACCAGCCCGTGGCAGCGCGGTTTATATAACTGAAAACACAGGATCTGGCTGAATGACCAGCGAGGCGGTCTGAATGGCGGTAGCGACAACCGGCTGACGGTCAGGTAGTGAATTTCTCTATCGCCCCGGCTTCCGGGGCTTCTTACGCTCGCAGAGTAGAAAGCGCTTAAGGACAGGTGTTACTTACCCAGTATCACCCGCGCCGCATTATGCCCAGGCGCTCCGGTCACCCCGCCGCCGGGATGCGTGCCGGACCCGCATAGATACAGCCCGGGCATCGCGCCGCGATAGGCGCCCTGCCCCAGCATCGGGCGTGCGCTGAAGAGTTGGTTGAGGCTGAGGGCGCCGTGAAAGATATCGCCCCCGATCAATCCGAAGATACGCTCCAGATCGAGCGGGCTGAGGATCTGCCGGCCCACCACCGAGGCGGCGAATCCGGGCGCGTAGCGCTCGACCGTGGCGATCATCAGGTCGGCGACCTCTTCGCGATGATCGTCCCAGTGCCGGCCATCCGGCAGTTGCGGTGCCACGTGCTGGCAAAACAGGCTGGCCACATGTTGTCCGGGCGGTGCCAGGGTGTCGTCCAGGGTGCTGGGAATCAACAGTTCGACCACTGGTTCGCGCGACCATCCCGAGGTGCGCGCGTCCTGCCAGGCGCGATCCATGTAGTCCAGGCTAGGAGCCAGGATGATGCCGGCGGTCAGATGATCGCCCGTGCCCGGCAACGCAGTGAAATCCGGTAGCCGCGAGAGCGCGACATTCATGCGGAACGTGCCCGATCCGCAGCGGTAATGCGCCATGCGTTCCCGTGTTGCCGCAGGGACATCTTCTGGCTGCATCAAGCGTTGATACAGCAGTTTCGGATTGACGTTGGCGACCACATGGTAGGCGCGAATCGTGTCGCCCTTTGCAGTCACCACACCGACCGCACGCCCCCGCTCCACCAGCACACGTTCCACCGCGCAGCCGGTACGAATGCTCGCGCCAGATGCGCGCGCACTGGCGGCCATCGCCTGGGTGATGGCACCCATGCCGCCGATGGCGTGGCCCCAGGCACCTTTCACGCCGTTGCTTTGCCCGAATACATGGTGCAACAACACGTAGGCCGTGCCCGGTGTGTAGGGGCTGGCGTAATTGCCGACGATGCCGTCGAAGCCGAAAAGTGCCTTGATCGGCGCGCTATCGAACCAGCGATCCAGATACTCGGCGGCCGAGATGGTGAACAGGTCGAGCAGCTCCTGCCGCAACGCGAGCGGCAATCCCTGCAGCTGCAGCCCGAGCTTGCCTGCGCGCCATAGCTGCGGCAACGCGCGCAACCATCCACCATCGCTGACATCCGGCGGTGGTTGCAATGCCAGCGCACGCAGGACATCGGCCAGTTGCTCCAGACGCGCTTCGTAGGCAGGCAGCGCAGCTGCATCACGTGCGGAGAACTTGCCGACTTCCACAGCCGTGCGCCCCGCGCCGGCCAGCAGGTACTCGCCATTGGGCAGCGGCAGGAAGTTGTTGAGGCGACGCGCGACCACGCGCAGGCCATGTTGCTCCAGGGCAAGGTCTGCGATGACCTTGGGCTGCAGCAACGACACCGTGTACGCCGCCACCGAATTGCGAAACCCCGGGTGGAATTCTTCGGTGACAGCCACGCCGCCAACCACGTCTCGCGCTTCCAGCACCAGCACCCGCTTGCCGGCCTTGGCCAGATAGGCGGCGCAGACCAGGCCGTTGTGGCCGGCGCCGATGATCAGGGCATCCAACGGTTCGGAGGCGGCAGGCATGCGCTTGTATATAGCACCGCCTGCGCAGCCAGGCCATTCGGGCAGCAGTGGCCATCTCGATCTCTGTCTGCCCGCTGGCCAGCGACATCGACGGGCAGGCCAGACGACCAGGCATACGCCGCGGAATCGGCACATCAGGAACGCGAAACGCCCGCCTGCCGCTGTGCACAGCCCCTGCGCAGCACTGTCGCCGATCCGGGCAACCTCGGGCTAGCCCCTCTACACACGCCGCACCCATGACCTTCGACACCATGCCATCCGGCTGGCGAGGCGTAGAGTGCCGGCCACAGCCCCGGCGACGGGGCGTCCCACATCTGCTCCTGGAGCCCTTTGTGATTCGTACACCTCATTTGTTGACCTTGTCCCTGGCCGTGGCCGCCGCCTTGAGCGGTTGCAAGAAATCCGAAGACGCCGCGCCGGCCGCGCCCGCGGCCGATACCGCCGCAACCACCCAGACGGCGCCCAAGACCCTGACCCTGGACCAGAGCAAGCTGCCGGCCGTGAACCAGTTCACCGCCGCCGATCTGGACCCCAACGGCAATGCCTGCACGGATTTGAATGCCTACGCCAACGCCAAGTTTTTGGCCGCCAACCCGGTGCCGGGCGATCGCACCAGCTGGGGCGCGTTCGAGATGCTCGACGAGCGCTCCAATGCGATCCAGCAGCAGCTGGTCGAACAGGCCGCAGCCGACACCGGCGCCACCGGCGTGGAGAAGATCGTCGGCGACCTGTGGTCCACCGGCATGGACGAGGCCAAGATCAATGCCCAGGGCATCGAGCCGCTGAAGCCGGAACTGGCCGCGATCGACGCCATCAGCGACCAGGCCAAGCTGGTCGACTATCTGCGCAGCAGCGCGGCCAAGGGCAACAACGAGCTGTTCGGCTTCGGCGCCGAGGCGGATTTCAAGAAGTCCAGCCAGAACATCGCCTACGCCATGCAGGGTGGCCTGGGTCTGCCGGACCCGGAGTACTACACCAGCGCCGCCAACAAGGCCAAGCTGGAGGCCTACCAGGCGCACGTGGCCAAGGTGCTGGAACTGTCCGGCGTGGCCGCGGCCGATGCCGCCGCGCAGGCCAAGCAGGTGGTCGCGTTCGAAACCCGTCTGGCCAAGGTCTCCAAGACCAGCACCCAGATGTCGCGCGATGCGTCACTGGCCTACAACCCGATCTCGCCGGCCGAAGCCGACAAGCTGACGCCCAACTGGTCGTGGACGGAGTTCTTCAAGTCGCAGGGCGTCCCCACGCCGGAGATGTTCTCGCTGGCGATCCCGGCCTTCCACCAGGAAGTGAGCAAGATGATCGCCGACACCGATCCGGCGATCTGGCGTGCCTACCTGCGCTTCCACACCGTCGATGGCGCCTCGCCGTTCCTGAGCCAGCCGTTCGTCGATGAGAATTTCGCGTTCTACAACCAGACCCTGCGCGGGCAGAAGCAAATCAAGCCGCGCTGGAAGCGCGTGCTGGCCACCATCAACAGCCAGACCGGCGAAGCGCTGGGCCAGATGTACGTCAAGGTCGCCTTCCCGGCCGATTCCAAGGCCAAGATGGAAACCCTGGTGACCAATCTGCGCACTGCGCTGAAGGCCCGCATCGAAAAGCTGGACTGGATGAGCCCGGAGACCAAGACCAAGGCGATCGCCAAGTGGGAGAGCTTCACGCCCAAGATCGGCTACCCGGAAAAGTGGCGCGAGTGGAACGGCTTGACCACCAGCCGCGACAGCTACCTGGGCAACGTGATGGCCGCGTCCGAGTACAACTACAAGTGGAACCTGTCCAAGATCGGCAAGCCGGTGGACAAGACCGAATGGGGCATGAGCCCGCAGACGGTCAACGCCTACTACAACCCGCTGCAGAACGAGATCGTGTTCCCGGCCGCGATCCTGCAGCCGCCGTTCTTCGACCCGAATGCGCCGGAGGAAATGAACTACGGCGGCATCGGTGCGGTGATCGGGCATGAGATGACCCACGGCTACGACGACCAGGGCAGCCGCTTCGGTGCCGACGGCAACTTCATCGCCGATCCGGGCTGGTGGACGCAGAAGGACCTGGACGCGTTCAAGGCGCGCACCGGCAAGCTGGTCGCGCAGTTCGACGGCTATCGCACCCCGGCCGGCGACAAGGTCAAGGGCGACCTGACCCTGGGCGAAAACATCGCCGACCTGGGCGGCCTCAACACCGCCTACGACGCGATGAAGACCGCCACCGCCGGCAAGGACGATCCCAAGACCGACGGCATCACCCGTGACCAGCGCTTCTTCCTCAACTGGGCCACGGTGTGGCGCCGCAACTTCACTCCGGAAGAACTGGTGGTGCGCCTGAAGACCGATCCGCATGCACCGGCCAACTTCCGCGCCATCGGCGCGCCGTCGAACATGCCGGCGTTTGCCGCCGCGTTCTCGTGCAAGGCCGGCGATCCGATGGTGCGCCAGGGCGACAAGCAGGTGGTGATCTGGTAATTGCACGGTAGCTGCAAACAACGGGGGGCGGCGATCGAGAGATCGTCGCCCCTTTTGTTTTGCGGCAGTGGAATGTGATGCCGCCAAGATCGCGCGCTACGCCTGCAGGTGGCAGATTCAAGACGTGCATCGCGCATCGGACGCGGCTTGCTGCAGGTGGCGCAACTTACGCAGGCCGCCTCTCTTTGCGTCTCCCCTTGCCATTTACACCCTCAGGCGGCCTGCCACGGCGCACTCTTGTTCCTTTTTCGGGCCATGCCATCGGGCATCGGTGCCCCACCCCTCGTCGCCTTCAAAACAAGTCTCAATAAAGCTCAAGCCTGCGTGCCGGCACGGCAGCGCCCGCCTATCCTCGGCGCTCCTTCCTGCCCATTTCCGCCATGTCAGCCATCAAGACCTCGACACTCGCCCTCAGCCTGCTGATCGCACTGGCCGGCTGCAAGCGTGCATCCGACGACGGCAGCGCCACGAAGACGCCGGACACGCTGGCGCCTGCGGCGACCCTCGCCCCATCCAAGTCGGCGCTGGACATCGGCGAACTGGATCCGACAACAAGCGCGTGCCAGGACCTGGACAACTTCGTCAACGAAAAATGGCGCAAGGCCAACCCGATACCGGCAGATCGCACCAGTTGGGGCGTCAGCGACATCCTGACTGAACAAAGCGAACTCGTGCAGCGTGAGATCGCTGAAGCCGCAGCCAAGCAAGCAGGCGCACAGGCCGATCCGGTGGCCCGCAAGATCGGCATGCTTTATGCGTCGGGCATGGACGAAGCCGCGATCGAGGCTGCGGGTGACCAACCGATCCGTCGGCAACTGGAAGCCATCGCCGCGCTGACCTCCGGCAGGCAGGTCGCCGATTACATCACCGGCCGCTACGCAGAGGGCGACGCGCAGGTCTTCTACTTCGGCGCCGGCGCCGATTTCCACACGGCGGACATGCAGATTGCCTTTGCCACCGAGGGCGGCCTGGGTTTGCCGACCAAGGAGTACTACAGCGCCGCCGAGTACGCGCCCATCCGTGCGGCGTATCTGGACTACATCGCCAAGTCGCTCGAACTCACCGGCATTGCCAAAGACGCAGCGCGTGCGCAAGCCAACGACGTGCTTGCGCTGGAAACGCGCCTGGCGGCTGCTACGTTGAGCCGGGTCGAGGCACGTCAACCGCAGAATCAGTATCACTTCGTCAGCCTGGCCGAAGCGGACAAACTGACGCCGCACTTCTCCTGGACGCGCTTCTTCGCCGCCCAGGGCGTGGACGCAGGGTCCGGCTTCTCGCTGTCGCATCCGCGCTTCTTCGCAGAGTTCGACCGCCAGCTCGCCAGCGCTCCGATCGCGCAGTGGCAGGCCTACCTGCGCTTCCATACCATCGACGATGCATCCGGCGACCTCAGCAAGCCCTTCGCCGACAACAACTTTGCGTTCTACGGCAAGACGCTGCACGGGCAACCGGAACAGGAACCCCGCTGGAAGCGCGTGCTGCGCAGGGTCAATACCAGCATGGGCGAAGGCCTAGGCCAGCTGTATGTGGCCAGGATGTTCACCCCCGAAGCCAAGCAGCGCGCCAGCGAGCTGGTGGACAACATTCGCGCTGCGCTCAAGGTGCGTATCGAACACGTCGACTGGATGAGCGCGCAGACCAAGGCCAAGGCCCTGGCCAAGTGGCAAACCTTCCAGCCGAAGATCGGCTACCCCGATACCTGGCGCGACTGGTCCGGGCTGGAGATCGTTCCCGGCGCGTACCACCGCAATCTGCAGGCGGCGGCCACATTCAACTATCGCTACGACATCGCCCAGATCGGCAAGCCGACCGACCGCACCCGTTGGGCGATGACCCCGCAGACCGTCAACGCCTACTACGACCCCAGCGCCAACTCCATCAACTTCCCGGCAGGCATCCTGCAGCCACCGTTCTTCGACCCCAAGGCCGACGATGCCCTCAACTATGGCGGTATCGGTGCAACGATCGGGCATGAAGCCATGCACGGCTTCGACGACCAGGGCAGCCAGTTCGATGGTGCGGGCAACAACGTGAACTGGTGGACGCCACAGGATCGCAAGGTATTCGAGCAGCGGGCCGACGCCCTGGTTCGACAGTTCGATGCCTACGCTCCACTGCCCGACCACCCGGACCTGCACGTCAATGGCAAGCTCACCCTTGGCGAAAACATCGCCGATCTGGGCGGCACCAATGTCGCCTACGACGCGCTACAGGCGGCATTGCGGGCGCATCCCGAGCGGGCAGCCGCCATCGATGGCTACACCCCGGATCAACGCTTTTTCCTGGGGTTTGCGCTCAGCTGGCGCGGGCAGATGCGTGAGAAGCAGCAACTGGTCGATCTGGCAAGCAACCTGCATGCCCCCGACAACCTGCGCGCGAACGCCTCGCCGTCCAACATGCCGCAGTTCGCCCACGCCTTCGCCTGCAAGCCCGGCGATGCGATGGTGCGCCCGGACAAGGACCGCGTGGTGATCTGGTAACCGGCTGCAAGCGCTTCCACCTACCCACCACTGACCGCACAGGCCCGCACACGCGGGCCTGTCGCGTTCACGCAAACGCCCAGCAGCGGAGACGAACGGCAGCGGACACATGCCTGCGCAGCACGCAGCCTTGCTAAACTCCGCCGACTTCAATCTGGCCACCCGTCTTCTCGATGCCCACCATTCGTCCGCTTGCCCTCGCTCTTGGCTTCAGCCTGATCACGCTGCTGTCCGCCCCCGACGCCGACGCCGCTCGCAAGAAGAAGGCTGCCCCCAAGGCCCCGGCCGTCTCGGCGGCCTGCACCAACTTCTACGATTACGCCAACGCCGGCTGGCTGAAGGCCAACCCGATGCCGCAGGCTGGTGCCGTCACCGCATTGGGCCAGCTGTCCGAGCGCGCGCTGCAGCAGCAACGCGACTTGCTGGATGCGTCGATGAAGGCGCCGCAGGGCAACGTGCAGAAACTGCTCGGCGACTTCTGGGCCAGCGGCCTGGATGAGGCCGCCGTGGAAAAGGACGGCTCCAATCCGATCGCCCCCTTGCTGTCGCGCATCGATGCGATCAAGAAGGCCAAGGATGTGCCCGCTTCCATCGCCGCACTGCACCAGGTCGGCATCCCGGTCGGCTTCAACTTCGGCCCGGACGTGGACCTGAAGGCGCTCGACCGCCACATCGGCTACTTCATGCAGGGCGGCATGGGCCTGCCCGACCCGGCCTTCTACACCCGCACCGATGCCGACACCCAGGCGCTGATGGGCCGCTACCGCGCCTACGTCAAGCAGATCCTGGCGCTCACCGGCACCGCCGCCGACAAGCTCGACGCCGATGCCGCCTCGGTGCTGCAGATCGAGACCGCGCTGGCACGCAGCGCGCAGTCGGTGCAGGGCATCAACAACCCGTTCAACAACTACGCCCCGATCGCCACCAAGGAGCTGACCAAGCAGTACAAGAACCTGCGCCTGGCCGACTTCCTGGAAGCGCAGGGCGTCAAGGACGACCTGGTGTCGATGGCCGACCCGGCCATGTTCAAGCAGCTCGACAGCATGATCGTCAGCATCAAGCCGGAACAGTGGAAGGCCTATCTGCGCTGGCGCGTGGGCGATGCGATGGCGCCGTACCTGTCCAAGAGCTTTCACGATGCCGAGTACCAGTTCCGCGGCCGTCTGCTGCGTGGCGATGCCCTGCCGCCGCAGCGCTGGCAGCAGGTGCTGGACGCGATCAACATCGCCGCCGGCCCGATGCTCGGCCGCGAATACGTGGCGCGCTATCTGAGCAGCGACACGCGCCGCCAGGCCGAAGCCATCGCCGACCAGATGCGCGACGCGCAGCTGGCCGCGCTGGAGCGCACCGGCTGGGGCAACGGTGAGGTAGTGGCCGAAGCCAAGGCCAAGCTGTCGGCGATGAAGATCGAAGTCGGCGCGCCGCGTCGCGATCTGGATTACACCGTGCAGCCGATGGGCCGCGGCAGCTTCGGCGGCAACATGCTGATCGCCTCGACCTGGCGTCACCGCGAGGAGATGAAGCGCATCGGCAAGGGCAACGCCGACCGTCGTTGGGACGTGCTGCCGCAGCAGCCGGCAGTGGCCTACGACATCGCGCAGAACCGCCTGATCATCACTGCCGCCGTGCTGCAGCCGCCGGTGCTCACCGCCGGCAGCACGCCGGCCGCGCAGTACGGCGCCTACGGCGCGCTGGTCGCCCACGAAATCACCCGTGCCATCGACGCCAAGGGTTCGCTGGTGGATGCCAAGGGCGAATTGCGCAGCTGGTGGACGCCGGCCGAAAAGACCAGCTGGACCCTGCTGACCGGCAAGGTGGCCGAGCAGTTTGGCGCCTACCCGTATCCGGGCGTGCCCAACGTCAAGGTCAACGGCGCGCAGACCGCCGAAGAAAACCTGGCCGATCTGGCCGGTATCGAACTGGCCTGGCAGGCCTTCAGCAAGGCACAGCCCGCCGCCACCGAGGCCGACAAGCAGGCCTTCTTCACCGCCTGGGCCGGCTTGTGGGCCCAGCAGCTGTCGCCAAACGAAGCGGTGCAGCGCGCCAGCGCCGACATCCGTGCACCGGGCCAGTGGCGCACCAACGGCCCGCTGTCCAACCTGCCCGAGTTCGGTGCGGCGTTCAGCTGCAAGGCCGGCCAGCCGATGCAGCGCGTGGATGCCGAGCAGTTGAAGATCTGGCGCTGATTCAGGCGCCAGGACGTCACTGGCCATCAACGCACGGTGGCAGGCAATGAAAAAGAGCGCGGAATCCGCGCTCTTTTTTTGTCTCCGGCGTTTATCGATCTGCCTACCAGCCTGAAACACCCTGGTCGTAGGAGCGGACCTGGCCGCGACAAGGCTTTACCGGTAAACCGCCGTCGCGGCCAGGTCCGCTCCTACGAGGCGATGCGCTGCCGGACCTCAGCGCACCACGCGCAGCGGCGGCTTGCGCCCCTTGCCACCGCCCTTCCTGCCGCCGCTGCCGCCAAACGGCGACTGCCCGCGCCAGTAACGGATCATCAGCCAGCCGAACAGCATGCCGCCCAGATGCGCGAAGTGGGCCACGCCCGGCTGCCAGCCGGTTGCGCCCAGGAACAGCTCGATCGCACCGAACACGATCACGAAGGTGCGCGCCTTCATCGGGATCGGCGGAAACAGCAACATCACCCGCTGATTCGGAAACAGCATGCCGTAGGCCAGCAACAGGCCGAACACACCGCCCGACGCACCTACCACCGGCGCCCCGCTCTGGGTGAACCAGGCCATCAGCAACTGGCACACGCCGGCACCGGCCACGCACACCAGGTAGTAGGTCAGAAAGCGCTTCTGGCCCCAGGTCTGCTCCAGTGCCGCGCCGAACATGAAAAGCGCCAGCATGTTGAAGAACAGATGGTTGAAGCCGCCATGCAGGAATGCATAGGTCAGCAACTGCCACGGCATGAAGCTGGCGCCGGGCGAAAACGCATCGAAGCCGTTGGAGATCGGCCACAGCATCAGCGACGACAGCGCCGCATCGGAGGGCAGCACGCCGGCGCCCAGGTCGCCAAGTGCCCATTGCAGCAGGAACAAGCCAATATTGGCGATCAACAACGCTTTGGTGACGGGCGGCAGTTGGGGCATGACGGCATCCTTCGGAATGCCAACCATCATAACGTCAGGCTTATGAAGGTCCCCACACGGCGGCATCCAGCCGCTGCGCGGCACTGGCGCGGCGCACCCGGCCCTGCTCGACCGCCACGCCTTCGGCACGCAGCCGCCGACATTGCTCACGGTAGCCGGACGAGCCGTCCGGCAATGCGATCCGGCCATCGCTGCGCAGCACCCGGTGCCAGGGCAGGTGCGGATCGTCATTGCCGCTGAGCACGCGGGCCACCAGCCGCGCCCGCCCGGGCAGGCCGGCGCGCAGAGCCACCTCGCCATAGCCTGCGACCTGACCGGAAGGAATTGCGCGAATCGCGGCCAGGATGCGCAGTCGCGCCTGTTCGCTGGAGAGCGCCGCGCCGTGGGAGCCGGCGCGCGCAGGTGGGCCGGCAGGGGGAAGCGTCACTGGTTTGCGGGGCTTGGACATCGCGCAAGGATGC
The DNA here is from genome assembly GCF_003993495.1 of Xanthomonas sp. BRIP62418. Lineage (NCBI taxonomy): Bacteria > Pseudomonadati > Pseudomonadota > Gammaproteobacteria > Lysobacterales > Lysobacteraceae > Xanthomonas > Xanthomonas sp. BRIP62418. The sequence continues at coordinate 24,586 of NZ_QEZG01000034.1, read as the reverse complement.
CAGCGATGAGGCATGACCGGCTGTGGACGGCAGATCGGCAGTTGATTGACGCGCCGATTGTGCCGGACCCTCACCCCAACCCCTCTCCCGAAGGGAGGGGCTTTGATCTATTCGCTCGCAGGGCCCTGGCCTGCGTCAAGCGCACTTACGTCGGGTGCAGAACTAGCGTGCGGTGTTGCGTGGGGCTGCCACACGTTGTGAAACGCAGGGGCCGACGTCAGTACCGGCATCAGGCAAGGGACTGATGCCCTCGTTGGTCCGGCCACAACAGCCGCATCGATGCACAGTGCATCAGTGCATTAACACGATCTCTTCCGACGAAGTGGGATGGATTGCCACGGTCTCGTCGAAGTCGCGCTTGGTCGCCCCCATCTTCACCGCCACCGCGAACCCCTGCAGCATTTCGTCGGCGCTTTCGCCCAGCAGGTGCACGCCGACCACGCGCTCTTCTTCGCCCACGCAGACCAGCTTGAACAGGCTGCGCTGCGGCGCGTCGGCCAGCGCATGCAACATCGGACGGAAGTTGCTGCGGTAGATGCGTACCGCACTGCCGTGCCGCGCGCGCGCCTGCTCCTCGGTCAGTCCGACCTGCCCGAGCGGCGGATGCGAGAACACCACGCTCGGCACGCCTTCGTAGTCCATGCGTGCATCCGGCTGCCCGCCGAACAGGCGGTCCATCAACTTGCGACCCGCCGCGATCGCTACCGGCGTCAGCCCGACCTTGCCGCCGACATCGCCGATGGCATGGATGTTCGGCACGCTGGTGGTCTGCCCTTCGTCCACCATCACCTCGCCCTTGTCGCCCAGGCGTACGCCGACCGCTTCCAGACCCAGCCCCGCTGTGTTGGCGCGTCGGCCGGTGGCGAAAAACACCTGGTCGAAGACGTCGTTGCCCTGCTCGCTGGGGTGTGCGGGATGGCCGTGCACGCGCAGCTTGCCATGTGCATCGCGTTCCAGCCCGGTGGTGGAAAAACCGAAATGCAGGCGCACGCCCAGGTGCCGCAGGTTGTCGGCCAGTTGCAGGGTCAGCTCGGCATCGAAGCGCTCCAGCAAGCGATCGCCCTGCACGAACAGATGCACGCGACTGCCCAGCGCCTGCAGCAGGCCGGCGATCTCCACCGCGATATAGCCGCCGCCGACAATCGCCACCTGCGCAGGCGCATGGCAGAGATTGAAGAAATCGTCGGACACCTCACCGTGCTCGGCACCGTCGATGTCCGGCCGCAGCGGATGCGCACCGGTGGCGATCACGATATGCTCGGCGGTAACGGGCACGCCATCGCCGCCCATGATGGTATGGCGATCCTGCAGCACGCCGCGCTGCGGAATCATGACCACGCCATCTTCATTGAGCCGACGCCGATAACTGGCGTGGATGTTGTTGATGTAGCCCTGCCGGTGCGTGACCAGTTCCTGCCAGGCCAATGTCGGTCGCGACACATCGAAACCCAGCGCCCCGGCCAGCTCGATCTTGCCGGCCAGATCGGCCGCCAGCCACATCGCCTTCTTCGGCACGCAGCCGAGATTGACGCAGGTGCCACCTAATTCGTTCGGCTCCATCACTGCCACGCGTGCACCGTGCCTGGCCGCGCGAAACGCAGCGGCCAATCCACCGGAGCCGCCGCCCAGGATCACCACGTCGTAGTCGTAACGGGCACTCACGCGAATCGCTCCGCCCGGTAAGGATGCGGGTCCAGCGCAGGTGCGCGGCCCGTGATCAGGTCGGCCATCAGTTGTCCGCTTGCAGTGCTCATGCTGATGCCGAGCATGCCATGCCCGGCTGCGAGCCAGACGTGAGGACGCCCCGGCACCGGCCCCAGCACCGGCACGTCGTCCCAGGTCATCGGCCGCCATCCATACCAGCGCTCGATCACGGCCGGGCCGGCCGGCGCATGCAGATAATCGGCCGCTGCGCGCTCCAGCGCCGCCAGGCGCGTGGGGTTGAGGCGGGTGTCGCGTCCGGAGAATTCCATCGTGCTGCCGATACGCAGACGATCGCGCCACGGCACCACGAACACCCAACGGTCCTTCAGCACCACCGGGCGGCGCGGCATCAATGCCGGGGCGGTATAGGTGATCGAATAGCCCTTGCCGGCCTGCACCGGCAAGCGCAACCCCAGCTGCGCCGCCAGCACCGGCGACCACGGGCCGGTTGCGATGACCACCTCACGCGCCCGCCATCGCCCGCGCTCGGTGTGCACGCACGCGCCGCGTGCGTCCGGCACCACCGCATCGACGCGGCACTGCGCCTGGATCACCGCACCGCGCGCACGCAGCACCCTTGCCAGTTCTGCGGTGTAGCGCTCCGGGCGCAGATGCGCATCGCCGGGGAAATGGATCGCACCGGCAATGCCTGCGCGAAATGCCGGGTCCTGGCGCAGATAGTCGGCGCCCTCGATGATCTCGGCCTGGATGCCCCACTGTGCAAGCACGCCGCATTCGTGGCGATACTGCGCAAAGCGGCGCGCGTCGCCGAACACGTAGTCCAGCCCATCGCTGCGAAATTCGCAGTCCAGCGCATAGCGCTCGACCCAGTCGTCGAAGCGGTGTCGCGCATCGCCCAGCAACGCCGCGCGCGCCTGCGCGCTGGCCTGCCAGTGACGCGTATTGCAGCGCTGCGCAAACCGCAGCAACCAGTGCCACAGCGCCGGATCCAGGCGTGGCCGGATATACAGCGGCGCGTCCGGCGTCAGCATCCACTTCAGCGCCTGCGCGATCATGCCCGGCGCTGCCAGCGGCGGCGCATGGCTCGGCGTGATGGTGCCGCAGTTGCCGTACGAGGTTGCCGCACCCACCGCACCGGCATCGAGCACGTGCACCTGTCGCCCCGCCTCGACCAGGGCCAGCGCGGTCGCCAGGCCGATGGCGCCGGCACCGACCACCACCACATCGACAGGCGCGCCGCTCATGTGCGCACTACCCCACGCGCGCACTGCTGCGACGCATCGGCGGCACGCGCAGATAGGTCACGCTGCGCCATAGCCATTCCACCGGCCCGAAGCGGAACCAGCGCAGCCACAGCTGGCTCAGCACCACCTGCAGCGCAAACAGCACCAGCGCGAACGGCAGTTGCCATACGCGCGGCAGCTGTTCGAAGTAGCCAAGCCCGTAACCGTAGAAGATCCACGTGCACACCAACGACTGCATCAGGTAGTTGGTCAGCGCCATGCGTCCGGCGGGCGCCAGCCATGCCAGGCGCGGCGCCAGGCGTACCACCCACGCCGCATAGCCCAGGCTCATCAGCGGGCCGGCAATCAGCGCCAGCGCGAAGGCACCCGATAGGCGCAGATCCAGGCGCGCCGGATCGATCCACGGCTCCAGCGCGTAACTCACCCCCATCACGCCCAGCCCGAGCGGCAGCGCACCGTAGCGCAAGCCCCGGAACAGGCGCGGAAAGCGCTCGGGCGCGGCGATTGCACCACTGCGCACGAACCAGCTGCCCAGCAGGAACATGCCGAGCATCGCCGGGCCGTTGATGCTCAGCCCGGTCATCGCCTGCTGCAGGTCATGCCAGCGCTGCAGCGTGGCCTGCGCATAGCTGCCGCCACCGAAGGCGGCGCGCTGCGCCTGCACGTTGGCTGCCGCCTGTTGCGCTGCGTCGGCCACTGCGGCCTTCCATTCCACTGCAGATGCCGGGTCCAGCTGCGTCAACGTGCCCGCGACGCCGTACAGCAACATCAACCCGGGCGCGCAGCAGTAGACCAGCACGGCAAACCACGGCAGCGTCACCGTCGGCACCGCGCGCGTGGCCAGCAGCAGCAAGGCGAGCAAGGCGTAGGTCACCAGAATATCGCCGGACCACAGCAGCAGCGCATGCGCCAGCCCGATCGCCAGCAGCGCACCGGTGCGACGCAGATAAGGGCCGACCAACCCGCGCCCGGCCTGCGCGGCGCGCTGCGCCATCACCGCAAACCCCATGCCGAACAGCAGCGAGAACAGCGTGTAGAACTTGCCCTGCACGAACAGGTACACCAGCGCATCGGCAACCCGGTCGGCACCATGCCAATGAGGCTCCACGCCAGTAATCGCCAGATCGAGCGGACCGACGAAGGCTTCGACATTCATCAGCAGGATGCCCAGCAGCGCGAAACCGCGCAGCACATCCAGCACCACCATGCGCTCGCTGGCTGCAACGGGCAGCAGAAGATCGCGCGGGCTCATCGCGGCCCGGACAGCACGGCGCGGCGATCGCGGCGCGCACCATGCAAGCAGCCCGCCGAAATGGCGGGCCGCAGAAACACATCCAGCAAACGCTGGCCGGGCGAACACGACCGGCGCGGGCGAATCGGCATCACCACGCGGTGCATGCCGATGTTGCCGATTGCCCGCATCGGTCCGCCCGCTTCACAGACCGTATAACGGCTGCGCTCAGTGGTGATGGCCGCCTTCGCCATGCACATGCCCGTGGTCGCGCTCTTCCTGGGTGGCTTCACGCACTTCGATGATCTCCACGTCGAAGTGCAGGTCCTTGCCCGCCATCGGGTGATTGAGATCGACGTCGACCACGCTCATGCCGACCTTCTGCACCGTCACCGCGCGCGGGCCGAAGTTGGTCTGCAGCACCACCTGGGTGCCCGGTACCAGCTTGGTGGCGCCGAAGTGCTTCTTGGGCACGCGCTGGCTCAGGCCTTCGCGGTATTCGCCATACGCTTCGGTGGCCTTGACGTCCACGCCGAAGCTCTCGCCGGCCTCCTTGTCCATCATGGCCGCTTCCAGGCCCGGAATGATGTTGCCGTGGCCGATCATGATCGCTAACGGGTCACGCTCCTTGGAGCTCTCGATCGGCTCCTGGCCGAGCTCGGAAACGGTGTAGTGGAAGCGGACGACGCTGTCTTTTTCGATCTTCATGCCTGGCTCTGGATAGGCTGCCCGGTGGCAGACGGTGGAGGACGGCTTGTCGGCCGCCGGGTGCGCCGCCATCATGGCGACCTTTCGAACCGCCCATTATCCCGGCTCCATGCATATCACGCCAGTTTTCGCCGCCCGCGCCCGCCGCGTGGCGGCCAGTTCGTTGCTGGGCCTGCTCGTGCTGCTGGGCGGTTGCGCACAGGCGCCGGTCCGCCGACCGGCCGCCACCAAGCCGCCGGCACCGCGGGTCTGGCCGCAGGTGCCGCCGTCGAATCCGGCCGCCGCCAACAACATCCTGATGCGTGCGCTGGGCCTGGTCGGCACGCCGTACCGCTTCGGCGGCAATACGCCGGAGACCGGCTTCGACTGCAGCGGGCTGGTCACCTATGTCTACAAGGACGTGCTGGCGCTTGCGCTGCCACGCACCTCGCGTGAACTGGCCGCGGTGCAGGGACCCCGCATCCCCCAGGAGAAACTGACCACCGGCGATCTGGTGTTTTTCGGCTCCAGCGGCAACGTGACCCACGTCGGCATTTATGTCGGTGAAGGCCGCTTCGTGCACGCCCCCACCACCGGCGGTACCGTCCGCTTGGATTTCCTGGATGGCGCCTACTGGCGTGACCATTATTCAGGCTCAAAGCGGGTTTTGCCCTGATATGTGACGCGTATCACATTTCATAAAACGGAAATTTAACCTTTTTTGAACGTAACGATTCTTTCACCAAGGCATCATCCCGCATCGACAGCAGAATTGTGATTCCCGCGTGACGAACGACGAACAGATCATCACTGGCGCCGCACCGCTTCCGCCCCGGAAACCGCTCCGCCTGCTATGCGCCACCGCTCTTTGGCTCGCAGCCCTTCCCGCCCTGGCACAGACCGCCAACGGCACCGCATCCGCTCCGCAGACGGCCCCGCCGGACAGCACCGTCGCCGCCGAGAAAGCCGCAACCCGCAGCCGCGCCGACGCCGCTGCCACCGCAACACTGGCCGCCCTGCTTCCGCATCTGGCCGCCAACGACGCCATCCCGCTGATGGACCGTTCGGCGATGTTCGCCGGTGACCTCAGCCGCCTGCTGGCCAATTACGACGTGTCCCAGAGTGCGGCCAACGCCGCCCAGAACGCCGTGGCCGACAGCCGTGTCCAGGTGATCCTGCAACGCGCCATGGCCCTGCTGGGCACCCCGTACGTCTGGGGCGGCGAGTCCACCGAAGGGTTCGACTGCAGCGGTCTGGTCGGCTATGTGTTCAAGACCGCCCTGGGCATCGACCTGCCGCGCGTCTCGCGCGACATCGCACGCGACGAGTCTGCCGAGCTGATCAAGGACCCCAACGCGCTCAAGGCCGGCGATCTGGTGTTCTTCGGCAGGCGCGGCCGCATCGACCATGTGGGTCTGGTGGTCGGCGATGGCAAGTTCCTGCATGCGCCCAGTCGCGGCAAGGACGTGCGGGTGGATTCGCTGGCCAGCGGCTATTGGAGCGAGAAGTTCATCCAGGCACGCCGGGTGCTCTGACCCACTGGTGGACATTGCGTCGATTGCATGACAGAGGCCGCGGCGATCCCGCGGCCTTTTTGCTGCGTCGTCGTCGCGCGTGGGCGTCCCGCAGGCCCCATGACCGCTGCATGACAGCGGGTGACATCCATCGCCGTGCCAAGTAGCAGGCAGCGAGCATCAGGCTACCTGTCGCACCTCGCGCATGGCGGGGCCAACGGCGCAGCGCAGCGCGCGCCGCAGGTTACCGCGAGGTGTCGGCCTGGTAATGCGCCATGGTGTCCTCGATGCCCTTGCTCAGCTCCATCACCTTGAGCGCGTATTCGGCCAGGCGCTGGTCTTCCGGCGTACCCGGCTGCCAGGACGGCACTGCCACCGGGGTGATGCCGTCCGGGTCCATCGCCACGAACACGATGATGCAATGCGTGCATAGCCGGGAATCGCCACCCATCGGGCTGCGTGCCCGCACGTCGATGGCAAAGTGCATGCTGGTGCGGCCGGTGTAGACCAGCTTGGCCGATACCGCGACCAGATCCCCGATCCGCACCGGCGCCACGAAGCGAATGCCGCCCACCGCCACGGTGACGCAGTAGTGCCCGCTCCAGCCACTGGCCGCGGCAAAGCCGACCTGGTCGATCCACTTCATCACCACGCCGCCATGCACCTTGCCGCCGAAGTTGACGTCGCTGGGCTCGGCCAGAAAACGAAATGTCAGATCACGCTGTTGGCCAATCACCGCCCGCCCTCGTCAATGGATGAGCTGGCAGTGTGCCATGCGGGTGGGACGCGGGTGCGCACGACCAAACACCCGATGCGTGGTCCGGCAGCGCGGATGCTTTACTCAGGGCGTAGCGCGTCCAGGTTGTCCTGTTTGCGCAGGCACAACCAGGGAAAATGCGGCTGCCGCAGCTTGAGCATCCGCCGCAGGCGCGCGCCCGGGCGACGCGGGTCGAACAGGCGCTGCACCGCAAAGCGGTCGAAGCTGGCGTAGGTGTGCTGGTGGTAGTGCGCGGCCAGCGCCGGAACACCCAGCTCGGTGAAGTAGCGCAGGCTGCGCGCCGCGCTTGCATCAGCGGCGTGCGCATCCGCATACAGCGGGCTGTCGAGGATGTGCAGCTCGCCGCCGTCGCGCAGTTGGGCGAGCAGGCGGATGACCAATGCCGCGGGGTCGGCGAAATACTGGATGCAGGCCGGGATCACGATGAGGTCGAAGAGATCGCGCGGCAGGGCCAGGGTCTGGATGTCGGCGGCGATGAAACTCAGGCGCTGGTCGTGGCCGAACACGCGCGCGGCCTGGGCCAGTTCGGTGCGGTTGACGTCGATGCCGCAGACATCGCGCTGCAGCGACTGCGCCAGCAGCTGCGACAGCCAGCCGTTGCCGCAGCCCAGTTCGGCGATGGCGCCCTCGCCTGCCTGCGCGCGCAGATGTTGGACCAGCAAGGCGCTGGACAGCGCACGCACCTGCCATTCCAGACTGGCGCCGAGCTTGCCGCCGGGGCGCGGCAGGCTGCGTACCTGTGCATCGGTGTAGAGCCGGCCTTCCTTGCGCCGAACCTCCAGATACTGCTGCTCGAACGGGTCGTCGGCCAACGACCGCTGCACGAACACGCCGTCGACGCTCTCCAGCTCAGGCAACTGCTGCAGGCGATCGCGCAGCGTGGGAGACCCGATGCGCATCGCTGGCGCTCAGCGCTGCGTCGGAGCGCGATCGGCCAGTGGATCTTCCAGCCCCACGTTGGTCGATGCCGACTCGTAGACCGCCTTGTCGAGCAGGCCGGTCTCCTTGGCCACCAGCACCGGCACCAGCATCTGCCCGGTCACGTTGGTCATGGTGCGCATCATGTCGAGGATGCGGTCGATGGCGTACAGGTAACCGATCACTTCCAGCGGCAGGTTGGCCGCACTGAGCACCACCGTGGCCATGATCACCGCGGTGCCGGGCACGCCGGCCGTGCCGAAGCTGCCGAGCACCGAGGCAATCAACACCACGAAGTACTGGTTTGCGGTCAGCGGCACGCCGGTGTACTGCGCAATGAACACCGCGCACAGGGCCGGAAAGATCGCGCCACAGCCGTCCATCTTGATGCTGGCGCCCAGCGGCACCGCGAATGCAGCATAGTCCTTGCTGACACCCAGGTTATGCGTGATCGAGCGCATCGCCACCGGCATCGCGGCAAAGCTCGACGAACTGACGAACGCCACCTGCATGCCCGGCGCGGCACCGCGGAAGAACTTCCACGGATTCAGCCCATGCAGCAACAACAGGCTACTGTAGACCACCACGATATGGATCGCGCAGGCCACATACAGCGCCAGCACGAAATTGCCGAACGGCAGCAGCTTCTCGAAGCCGTAGCTACCGACCAGGCTGGCGATCAGCCCGAAGGTGCCCAACGGGGTCATCTCCAGCACGAAGCGGGTGACCTGGATCATGATGTCGCTCAATTGCGCGGTGAGCTTGCGTGCCTCGGCCACGCGCTCGCCGAGCTTGACCATCGCAAAGCCCAGCAGTGCAGCGAAGAAGATCACCGGCAGGATCGATCCGCGCCCGGCCGCCAGCACCGTTTCGCCGGCCGCATTGGTCTTGGTGCCGATGCCGGTCAGCGCAAAGAACGGATTGGATGGCACCACGTCCAGCAGCACCTTGATCGGGCTGGGGACATCGCGCGGTTTCCAGGCCGAATCCACGCTCAGGCTGAAATGGCCGGCGCCGGGCTGCATCAGCGTGCCCACCGCCAGGCCCACACCCACCGCCAACGCCGCGGTGATGACGAACCACAGGAAGGTGCGCCCGCCGAGCGCGGCGACGGATTTTTGCCCGTGCAACGAGGAGATCGCATTGATCACCGCGAAGAACACCAGCGGGATGGCGATCATCTTGATCAGGGTGACATACAGGTCACCGAGCGGGCCGAACCACACATCGGCCGCCGGGCCCATGGCCCAGCCGGCCAGCGCGCCGAGCACGAAGCCGGCCACCACGCGTTGCCAGAACGGAATGCGCAACCAGGCCGAGACCAATGTCATGCGTCGAGTCATCCGGGGGGAGAGTGCATGCACCATAGCCCAGGCCCGCGCCGCCCGCGAGGCCACGACTGGAACAGCGGCGTGTCATCTGTGTGACACCAGGCATGCCGGCATAATAGGCGCCGATTCAGCCACGAGTTCGATGCCGATGCGTTACCGCCTGCCTGCCCTCGCCGCCCTGACCACCGTGTGTGTCGCCGCTTGCGCCTCCAGCGCCGGCACCAGCGCATCCGCGCCTGCCGCCGTGCGCGTGGAGGTGCCGCAGGTGGCGCATCCGGCCGGCGAGACGCCGCAATGGTGGTACCGCTCGGGCGCGGCGCGCGCGGCCGGCAATGGCGCAATGGCAGGCCGCGCGCGCAACGTGATCCTGTTCCTGGGCGACGGCATGAGCCTGACCACGGTGGCGGCAGCGCGCATCCTGGATGGCCAGCGCAAGGGCGGGCCGGGTGAGGAGAACCTGCTGTCGTGGGAGCAATTCCCGGCCACCGCCTTCAGCAAGACCTACAACACCGATTCGCAGACGCCGGATTCGGCCGGCACCATGACCGCGATCACCACCGGGGTGAAAACGCACATGGGCGCGATCGGGGTCAGCAGCGGCAACCGCAGCGACTGCGCCGACAGCCTGGGCAAGGGTCTGCTCAGCTGGCTGCAGCTGGCCGACAGCGCCGGCATGGCCACCGGCATCGTCACCACCACCCGGCTCACCCACGCCACCCCGGCGGCGACCTATGCGCATTCGCCGGACCGCAACTGGGAAAACGATACCGACCTGCCCGAGTCCGCCCGCACCGCCGGCTGCCAGGACATTGCCCAGCAGTTGCTTTCCAGCGCGCGCTTCGGGCGTGGCCCGCAGGTGGTGCTGGGTGGCGGACGCAGCCAGTTCCAGACCGTGCAGGAACGCGATCCGGAGTACGACGACAAGGTCGGCCTGCGCCTGGACGGCCGCGACCTGGTCGCCGAATGGAAACAGGCGCACCCGCAGGGCGCCTATGTCTGGAACGAGCAACAGTTGCAGGCGGCCTCCGGCGCGCCCGCGCTGCTGGGCCTGTTCGAGCCGGATCACATGCAGTTCGACCACGACCGCAATCGCACCGCGCAGGGCGAGCCCAGCCTGACCGAGATGACCCGCACCGCGATCCAGTCGCTGTCGCGCGACCCGAACGGCTTCGTGCTGATGGTCGAAGGCGGCCGTATCGATCACGCCAACCACGCCGGCAATGCCTACCGCGCGCTCGATGAGACCGTGTCGCTGTCCGATGCGGTGCGCGCCGCCGTGCAGACCGCGCCGCCGGACACGCTGATCATCGTCACCGCCGACCATTCGCATACGCTCAACTTCGTCGGCTACCCGGTACGTGGCAACCCGATCCTGGGCAAGGTGCGCGGCACCGGTGGCGAAGAAGGCGACCGCACCCAACTGGCCACCGACCTGGCCGGCCAGCCCTACACCACGCTGAGCTACGCCAACGGCCCCGGCTACACCGGCGCCAGCAACGCGCAGCCGGCCGGCGCCAAGAAGTACCCGCACGAACCCAGCAGCAGCGAGCCGGCCGCCGGCCGCCCGGACCTGACCCACGTCGACACCGAGGCGCCCAGCTACATGCAGGAATCGCTGGTGCCGACCAAGTCCGAAAGCCATGGCGGCGAAGACGTCGGCATCTGGGCCACCGGCCCGGGCAGCGCGGCCTTCCGCGGCACGCTGGAGGAGAACGTGATCTACCACGTCATCGTCCAGGCCACCCCGCGCCTGCGCGAGCGCCTGTGCAAGGCCGGCACCTGCGACAGCGCCGGCGTGCCGGTGACGTTGCCGCAGTCGGCCACGTTCGAGACCGCGGCCAAGCGCTGATGCGCCGGCTGCGCGCAGCGCGGGCGGCAGCGACGACTCAGTCGTCGCCGCTCGCACCCGGACGCAGCGGCGCAGCAAGCCATCTGCATCGATGACCGGATTGCTGCCACCGGCACCACCGCCCGGCCCGGTCCTAGTCGCCTACAGCGGCGGCATGGATTCGAGCGTGCTGCTGCATCTGCTGGCAACAACGTCGCGTTATCGCCAGATGGGGGTGCGTGCGTTGCATGTGCATCATGGCCTGCACGCCGATGCCGATACCTGGGCGTCGCACTGCCAGCGCCAGTGCGACGCCCTGCAGGTCCCCCTGCAGATCGCGCGCGTGCAGGTCGCGCGCGACAGCGGCCTGGGCCTGGAAGCGGCGGCACGCCAGGCACGCCACGCCGCGTTTGCCGAGGCACTGGCGCCCGGCGAATGGCTGGCCCTGGCGCATCATCGCGACGATCAGGCCGAAACCTTCCTGCTGCGCGCATTGCGTGCTTCCGGCCCGGATGGCTTGGCCGCGATGCGCGCGCAGCGTCCATTCGCGGCCGGCATGCTGTGGCGTCCCTTGCTGGAGCACGCGCGCGCCGCGGTGCTGGCCTATGCGCAGGCACATGGCCTGCAGTGGATCGAAGACCCCAGCAATGCCGATGCCCGCCACGACCGCAACTTCCTGCGCACCCAGCTGATGCCCGTGCTGCAGCAACGTTGGCCGCAAGCTGCCGAGGCACTGGCGCGTAGCGCGCGCTTGAGCGCCGATGCCAGCGACCTGCTGCTGCAGGAGGACAGCGCGCAACTGCCCGGCCTGCTGACCACCACCGGCGCGCTGGATCTGCGGATCCTGCGTGCACAGCCGGCCGCACGTCGGCCGCGGCTGCTGCGCGCCTGGGTGGCTGCAGCGCAGGCGCCACCGCTGCCTGCGCACGGCGTGGCCGCACTGGAGCAGGAGATCGACGACGACGCGCCGGATCGGCAAGCCTGCTTTGCCTGGCAACAGGTGCAGGTGCGGCGCTGGCGCCAGTGCCTGTACCTGCTGCATCCGCATGCCGCCTGGCCGGCGTCGTGGCAGGCGTGCTGGGATGGCGCAAGCCCACTGCCACTGCCGGATGGCGCCTGCCTGCAGTTGCACGGCGCCGCCGGCCTGCGCTTCGCGCAACCGCTGCTGGTGCGTGCACGCCAGGGTGGCGAACGCATCGTGCTGCCGCAGCGCGCGCATTCGCATCGGCTCAAGCACCTGCTGCAGGCGCTGGATCTACCGCCCTGGCAACGCGCGCGCCTGCCGATCCTGTGGGCCGACGGCCAGGTGCTGGCAGCCGGCGACCGCATCCTCTCGGCTGCATTGAGCCACTGGCTGCAGGCCAACGGCGCGTCCTTGCACTGGCACGACCACGCCAATGCGAATTGACCCGCCTGCCTGCGCGCCGCACACTTTGGCGATGGTCAAAAAATCCTTGAATGAAACCTCCCCGGTCGCCCGCTTCGAACAGTCGCTGGAAGAACTCGAGCAACTGGTGCAGAAGATGGAAGTCGGCGACCAGAGCCTGGAGCAATCGCTCACGGCCTACGAGCGCGGCATCGGGCTGTACCGCGACTGCCAGCAGGCACTGGAACAGGCCGAACTGCGCGTGCGCATGCTGACCGACCCCGCGCGCCCCGATCTGGCCGAAGCCTTCGAACCGCCATCGCAGGACGGCGGCTGAGTGAGTTCGGCGTTGTTTGACCACTGGATCGGCCGTACCGAACGCCGGCTGGAAGCCTGCCTGCCCACTCCGGCGCTGGCGCCGCAACGACTGCACGCGGCGATGCGGCACGCGGTGCTGGGCGGCGGCAAGCGCATGCGCCCGTTGCTGGTGTATGCAACCGGCGCGCTGTTCGGCGCCGACGAGGACAGCCTGGACACGCCCGCCGTGGCGGTGGAACTGATCCACGCCTACTCGCTGGTGCACGACGACTTGCCGGCGATGGACGACGACGCCCTGCGCCGCGGCCAACCCACCGTGCATATCGCCTTCGACGAAGCCACTGCGATCCTGGCCGGCGATGCGTTGCAGACGCGTGCGTTCGAACTGCTGGCTGCGGCCCCGGTCAGTGCGGAACTGCGGGTCGGCTGGCTGCAGAGTCTGGCCACCGCCGCGGGCGCTGCCGGCATGTGCGGCGGCCAGGCGCTGGATATCGATGCCACCGGCCAGCTGCAATCGTTGCGCGACCTCGAGCGCATGCACGCACTCAAGACCGGCGCGCTGATCCGCGCGGCCGTGCGCATGGGCGCGCTCACCGGTGCTGCCACAGCCGACGATCAGCAGCGCCTGGATGCGTTTGCCGACGCGCTGGGGCTGGCGTTCCAGGTCCGCGACGACATCCTGGACGTGGAATCGAGCTCGGCGCAACTGGGCAAGACCGCCGGCAAGGACGCCGCGCAAGCCAAATCCACCTATCCCGCCCTGCTCGGGATGGACGGCGCCAAGGCCAAGCTGGCCGAACTGGCCACCCGCATGTACGACATCCTGCAACCCTACGGCGCGCCCGGCGACACGCTGGCGACGCTGGGCCGGTTTGCGGTGGACCGCGCGCACTAGAGCAACCGGTGGCCTGGCCACCCTCCCCGGCACGCCAGGCGGACGTGCACCGCCCCCGTCCCACTTCGCTACCGGCGCCGATCAAGCGATCACACCGCTCCTTGCGCACACCGTGCGCCAGCGCACGGTGCGTTTTTGTCGCGCACCGCCTCGCAGGCAATGTGCTACGTCACAGAACGTAAATTCTCTTTCCGTACATTTTCACACGCGCATTTTCAGAAATTGGCCGAAAAGTGTGGATAGCCACGCAATTTTCAGGTGAATTGTCGCCATCGGTGTCCGCTTTTGTCGTTTCTTGATCACCAGTAGGCCAAAAACAGCATCAATCGGTTCTCTTGTTGCGTCTGCTCGCTCTGCCTAGGTTGACTTGCCCGCGTCCGCGGACATCCCCCGACCACATGGAGAGTCACTGGTGAAGAACGTTTTTCTCGCATCGTTTGCAGCAGGTACGTTGGCCGTTGTTGGCGTGCTCGGTTCGGCGCAGGCACAGTCCGTGCGCGGACCGGTCCCGTTGACCATTGAACTGGCACCGGTCGCCGATCAGGCCGGGCGACACCAGGGCAAGATCGCAGTGACCGTCACCAATAACGGCAGCCAGATCGCCCGCGTACCGACCTACCAGCTGCCGCTGCAATCGCTGGACAACGGCATCCTGGAAGTGAGCCGCGATGGCGCGCCGGTGACCTATACCGGACGCCTGGTCAAGCGCGGCCTGCCCAAGGCGGCCGACTTCACCATCCTCAAGCCGGGCCAGACCGTGCAGGGCGTGGTCGACCTGGCTGCCGCCTACGACCTGTCCACCAGCGGCAACTACACCATCCGGGTCAGCTCGCCGCTGCAGTACGCCTCGCTGGCCGATGGCAGCCTGCTGAAGACCGCCGATGGCAAGCCCGCGGTGGCCGGCAGCGCGCCATTGACGGTGTGGCTGGACGGCGTCAACCGCGGCGTGCAGCGCCGGATGGCGATCGGTCCCACCGCCGTGGTCAACGGCGTCAATTACCTGAACTGCAGCACCACCCGCACCAGCCAGGCCGGCAGCGCGGTCACGGCGGCCCGCGCCTACTCGCAGAACGCGCGCAACTACCTCAATGCCGGCAGCACCGGCGCGCGCTACACCACCTGGTTCGGCGCCTACAACGCCTCGCGCTACAGCCGGGTTAGCTCGAACTTCGTCAACATCGACAACGCGCTGGACCAGAACAACGGCCAGATCACCATCAACTGCGATTGCACCGACAGCGCCTACGCGTACGTCTACGCCAATGCGCCGTACGAGATCTACGTCTGCAACGCGTTTTGGAGCGCGCCGACCCAGGGCACCGACTCCAAGGCCGGTACGCTGGTGCACGAGATGAGCCACTTCACCGCGGTGGCCGGCACCCAGGACCGCGTGTATGGCCAGTCTGGTGCGCGCAACCTGGCGATCAGCAACCCGGCCCAGGCGATCACCAATGCCGACAGCCACGAGTACTTCGCCGAGAACACCCCGGCGCAAAACTGATCGCGGCATCGCCTGAAACGACACAGGCCCGGCATCGCTGCCGGGCCTGTGGCATTGCCATTGCGCCGGATTACTTGATCAGGCGCAGCGTGAACGGATAACGGTAATGCTCGCCGTTGTTGGCCTTGACCGCGGCCAGGATGCAGAACACCAGATTGGCGATCCACACCAGCGTCGGCACGAAGAACAGGATGCCGAACGACACGATGGTCAGGATCACCGCAGCCACATAGGCAATGATCACGGTGATCTGGAAATTCAATGCTTCCTTGGCCTGGTCAGTGGCGAACGGCTTGGACGGGCTGGCGTCCTTGCTGACCAGCCAGATCACCAGCGCGCCGATGAAGGACGTCAGGATGCCGAGCAGATGCGCGGCCAGTGCCAGGGTGCGCTCCTCCGACGGCGTGCTGCTGCCGATCGGCGGCGGCGGCGGTGCGGCGTGTGACTCGAATTCGCTCATCATGTCTCCCCATGCATGGTTGTGGTGCGGCGGACTATAGCAACGATTCAGCCAGCCACCAGTGCGGGAAGACATGGTCTCTGCGGCGCATGCCGGCTGCCGCCAGGCACGGCGGCAAGACGCGCGCGCGCCGGGTGAGGGGCGCAGCAGCCTGGTCAGACGCGCTCAGCTGTCGCCTGCCACCGTCATGCGGTTGAGCAACACCGAACCGATCTTGACGTGCGAGCGCGGATCGACGTCGGTGCCGACCGCTTCGATGCCGGCGAACATCTCGCGCAGATTACCGGCGATGGTCAGCCCGTCGACGGGATAGGCGATCGCGCCGTTCTCGATCCAGAAGCCACCGGCGCCGCGCGAATAGTCGCCGGTCACCGGATTGACCCCGTTGCCCATCAGCTCGGTGACCAGCAGGCCGCGCGACATGCCGGCGATCATCGACGCCAGATCGCCGGCATTGGCGGTGACCTGCAGGTTGTGCACGCCGCCGGCATTGGCGGTGGTCTGCAGGCCCAGCTTGCGCGCTGAGTAGCTGCCCAGCACATAGCGCTGCAGCACGCCGTCGCTGATCAATGCCGAACGCCGGGTTGCCACGCCTTCGCCGTCGAAGGCGGCCGAGCGCAGTCCGCGCCGCAGGTGCGGCAGCTCTTCGATATTGAACCAGTCCGGGAACAGCTTGCTGCCGACACTGTCGAGCAGGAAGCTGGCGCGGCGATACAGCGCGCCGCCGGAGACCGCGCCGAGCAGATGCCCGACCAGCGAGCGCGCCACTTCCGGCGCAAACAGCACCGGCAGCTGGCCGGTCGGCAGCGAGCGTGGCTGCAGCCGCGCCAGGGTGCGTTCGGCGGCGTGGCGGCCGATCGCTTCCGGCGCCTCCAGGTCTTCGCGCGCCAGCGCGCTGCTGTACCAGCCATCGCGCTGCATGCCGTCTCCCTGGCCGGCGATCAAGGCGCAGCTGATCGAATGATGGGTGCCGCGCTCGCGGCCGATGAAGCCATGCGAGTTGGCGTAGACCGACAGGCTCAGCCCGGTGCTGGCCGAGGCGCCATCGGAGTTGCTGATCCGCGCGTCGGCATCGCGCCCGGCGCTCTCGCAGGCCAGCGCCAGGTCCACCGCGGTGTCGGCGTCCAGCGCCCAGGGATGCCAGCTGTCCAGCTCGGGGAAGTCGCGCGCCATGAGCTCCGGGTCGGCCAGGCCGGCGGCGACATCGTCTTCGGTGTAGCGGGCGATCGCGCAGGCCTGGGCAACGGTCGATTCCAGGCTGGAATCCTGCAGATCGGCAGTGCTGGCGCTGCCCTTGCGCTTGCCGAAGTACACGGTGACCGCGATGCCGCGGTCGCGGGTGGATTCCACCGTCTCCACATCGCCCAGGCGCACATTGACGTCCAGGCCGCGCTCTTCGCTGCAGCTCACTTCGGCCTGGGTGGCGCCGGCCGCACGCGCGCGCTCGAGCAGGCGCTGGGCGATGTCGGTGAGCGCGTCCAGGCGCTGCAGGCTGTCGTCGTGGACAGGTGTTTCGGAGGAGAGTGCGTTCAATGCTTTATCCTAGTCTCATGGTGCGAGTGACCTGATTGCGGATCCTTCCGCAAGAGCCCGGCGATCCATGGCCGGGCTTGTCTGATGATGAATAACTTCTTGTTCTGGATGGATTGCAATGCGCGGACGCGATGAAGAGACCGGTGAATTTCGCGGCGCCAGCCGTAGCCAGCAGCGGCGCGAGGCGCTGGAAATTTTCGACCTGGGCGAAAAGCTGGTGGCGCTGACCCCGGCGCAGCTGGCCAAGTTGCCGGTGCCCGAATCGCTGATCCCACATATCGAAGAGAGCAAGCGCATCACCTCGCATATCGCGCACAAGCGACAGCTGGCGTTTCTGGCCAAGCACATGCGCCGCGAGGACGACGAAACGCTGGCCGCGATCCGCGATGCGCTGGATGCCAACAGCGACACGGCGCGCCGCGAAGTGGCCGCGATCCACCGCGTCGAGCGCTGGCGCGAACGCCTGCTCGCCGAAGGCGACGTGGCGCTGGCCGAACTGCTGGAAGCCTACCCGGCGGCCGACCGCCAGCAACTGCGTCAGCTGGTGCGCAACGCCATCCACGAGCGCGCCAAGAACAAGCCGCCGCGTGCCTACCGCGAGCTGTTCCAGGTACTGCGCGAGTTGTCTCAGGCGCAGGGATTGGAGAGTGGGGATTCGGGATTGGAAGACGATCAGGATCTGGAAGACGACGAATAGGACCTGGCGGCCGCATTCGCGCAACTGCTCAACGAGCGCCTCCGCCGCAGCCAACCGCGGCAGCATGCTTCCAACATCGGCAACCTGGGTCGGCGACACCTGCGCGCCGAAGACGCTGCGCGCCTCTACCGCTGCGCTTCCCGATGCTCTTATCCCGATTCGCGGCATCAAGACCGACGCGGCGCAAGGCTCAAAAACGCGATATCCCGCTCCTGCCGTTGCGATTCCCGAATCCCGATTCCCAAATCCCCGCATCTCAGGCCTGCGTTCCGCCAACGGTGATGCCGTCGATCAATAGCGACGGCTGGCCGACGCCGACCGGCACGCTCTGCCCGTCCTTGCCGCACACGCCCACGCCTTCGTCCAGCGCCAGGTCATTGCCGATCATGCGCACCTTCTGCATGGTCTCCGGTCCGTTGCCGATCAGCGTGGCGCCCTTCACCGGCGCGGTGACCTTGCCGTCTTCGATCAGGTAGGCCTCGGTGGCCGAGAACACGTACTTGCCGCTGGTGATGTCGACCTGGCCGCCACCGAAGTTGACCGCGTAGATGCCCTTTTTCACCGAGCGGATCATCTCCTGCGGATCGTGCTCGCCGGCGCGCATGTAGGTGTTGGTCATGCGTGGCATGGTCAGGTGCGCGAACGATTCGCGCCGGCCGTTGCCGGTCGGCGCCACGCCCATCAGGCGCGCGTTGTGGGTGTCCTGCATGTAGCCGACCAGCACACCGTCCTCGATCAGCGTGGTGCACTGGGTGGACGTACCTTCGTCGTCGATATTGAGCGAGCCGCGCCGGCCGTCCAGGGTGCCGTCATCGACGATGGTCACGCCCGGCGAAGCCACGCGCTCGCCGATGCGGCCGGCGTAGACGCTGGTGCCCTTGCGATTGAAGTCGCCTTCCAGGCCATGCCCCACCGCCTCGTGCAGCAGCACGCCGGGCCAGCCCGGGCCGAGCACCACCGGCATCACGCCGGCCGGCGCGGGAATCGCCTCCAGGTTGACCAGCGCCTGACGCAGCGCTTCGCGGGCGAAGCCTTCCGGGCGGCCGTCGGCGAACAGGTCGGCATAGCCGTAACGGCCGCCGCCGCCTGAGTAGCCGGACTCGCGGCGTCCGCCCTGTTCAACGATCACCTGCACGTTCAAGCGCACCAGCGGGCGCACGTCGGCAGCCAGCACGCCGTCGCTGCGCGCGATCAGCACCGTGTCCACACCGCCGGACAGGCTCACCATTACCTGCTTGACGCGCGGGTCGGCCGCGCGCACGTACTGGTCGATACGCCGCAACAACTCGACCTTGGTCGCGCTGTCCATGTCGTCGATCGGGTCGGTGGCCGGGTACAGCGCGCGGCCATTGCCACGCACCAGCGAACGGGTGGATTGCGCGCCGCCCTCGCGCGAGATCGCGCGTGCGGACTGCGCCGCCTCCAGCAGGGCGTCGCGCTGGATATCGTCGGAATAGGCAAAGCCGGTCTTCTCTCCGGCAATCGCGCGCACGCCCACGCCTTGTTCGATGGAATGCGCACCGTCCTTGACGATGCCGTCTTCCACGCTCCAGCTCTCGCGTCGCGAATGCTGGAAGTACAGGTCGCCGAAGTCGATGCCCGGGCCCAGCAGGGCGCCGAAGGTGCGGTCGAGATGGCCGGTGTCCAGGCCGGAAGGAAGCAGCAGCCGGGTTTCGGCCAGAGTGAGAGCGTTATCGGTCATGCAGTCAGGATGGGGCCCGCGCGCCGGGGAGACAAGTCGTCCGGCTGAACATGCCGCGCGGCTATCATCGCGGACCCATCGCCACGCCGACGCCCGCGCATGAAGCTCATTGCCCACGTCCTGGATGGCCATACGCTGGACATCCGCCCCGCCCCGCACGAGCGCGACTGGATGGACGCCACCGACCAGCGCTATGCCTACCGCTGCCTGCCGCTGGCGATCGCCAATGCGCATGGCTGGGAGCTGCTGTGCCAGGCCGGGTTCGAGGCCAGCTGGGACGGCCGCGATGGCCTGGACGCGATCCGGATCAGTGCCGATGCAGGCACCGCGGCACCGGCGATCAGCCACTTCGGCTACGGCGTGCTGACCTTCCACGTGCCCTGCCTGTTTCGTACCGATACCGGCATGGATCTGTTCGTCACCGGGCCGTTGAACCGGCCCAAGGACGGCATCGGCGCGCTGAGCGGGCTGGTCGAAACCGACTGGAGCCCGTACACCTTCACCATGAACTGGAAGTTCACCCGGCCCGGGCAGGTGCGCTTTGCGGCTGGCGAACCGTTCTGCCATCTGTTCCCGCTGCCGCGCCAGCTGATCGAGCAGGTGCAGCCGCAGTGGAAGCCCTTGTCCGAGGCGCCGCAACTGGCGCAGCAGCATGTCGACTGGACGCGCAGCCGCACGCAATTTCTGCAGGACCTGCCGGATGCGCAGTCGGCCGCCGCGCGCGAGAAATGGCAACGCGGCTATTTCCGTGGCGTCGCCGGTGCCGATCAGGCGCCGGTGCAGGGCCACCGTTCGCGCCTGCGCCTGCCGATGTTCGTACGCGCCGACAGCGACGGCGACAGTCCGCTCGACTGAGTACATCGCTGCGTCGGCGCGCGGGACGTGCCCGCTGGCGCGCGTGCTGCGTTCGATCCACTTGCGGCAAGGCCTGAGCGCTCGCGACGACCGGCACCGACACTCGCCAGCGCGCCCGCATTCGGACGCGTCAGCGGGGCGACCGACCGGGCGTGCCTGGTGTCGCCGTTGGCGCGCCCGTTGCAGGCGGCTTGCCGGGCGCACGCTCGCGCACGTCGCGTTCCACCACGTCCACCTGTGGATCCTTCCACGGCCCGGTGACGTGATAGGTCTTGGCGCCGATCGCGCCCAGCGGTTTGCCGAGCACCGCATTGGCAGCCGCGCCCACCGCCGCACCGACCGGGCCACCGGCCACCGCGCCCACCACGGTGAGCAGGTTGCCGGCCTTGGGGTTCACGTCCACGGTCTGGTCGAAGGTCTGCGCGCGCAGGTCGGTCTGCCCACGGATGGCGATGTCGGCGGCCGGGCCTTCGATGCGGATCGCATCGGTGCGCGCAAAGCCTTCGCCGAAGCGCACCTGGCCTTCCAGCTTGTTGAAGGCCAGCCCCTTGGAGAAGAAATCGCGGAAGTCGAACATCAGCCGGCGCGGCAGCTGCGCCACGCTGAGCAGGCCGAGCACGCGGCCGGCGCCGGGCTCCACCTCCAGCAGCTGGCCGTTGCGCACCTCGATCTTGAGATTGCCATCCAGCGAACCGAGCGCAAACCCGGTCGGCGAGCCCTGCCAGCCGGCGTTGAGCTCCAGCTGGCCTTCGCCGCCGCGCAGCTGGCCGCCCAGGGTGAGGTTCTGCAGCAGGTTGCCGAGATTGCGGCTGTCCACCCGCGCCGACAGCCGGGTGCTGGCGGAATCGCCCTTGCCGCGCCAGGCGCCGGTCAGGCCGATGTTCTGGTCGTTGGAGCGCAGTTGCAGCTGGTCCACCTGCATGCCGTCGGTCAGCCGGCTGCTGCGCAGGGTGGCCGCGCCCAGGGTCATCTTGCCGACCTGCAGGTCGTCGATGTCCAGCGACAGGGGCGGGATCGAGACCGGGTCGAATTCGGCCACCGCACGGCGGGCCGGCTCCGGCAACGCACCGGCCAGCGGGTCGCCCGGCTCGGGCACGGCCGGTTCGGGCGGTGCGGCCACCGGCTGCCAGTGCACCGTGCTCAGCTTGCCTTGCACGGCGGCGCCATCGGCATTGGGCACGCTGAGCTGGCCGGCCAGCGACGGGCCGTCCAGGGTCACCGCCACCGCATCGCGGGTCGGCCGCAGGCGCAGGCGCGTCTGCGGAAACACGCCGCCGATCATCAGCAACCTGTCGGCCTGCACATCCACCTGCTGCAGCGGCACCGCGTCCGTCTTCGGCGTTGCCGGCTGGCCCGGCAGCGGCGGCGTGTCCGGCGCGCTGCTGCCGCGCGCCAGGCTGATCCAGTCGATCGCATCCAGCGAGGCGGTACGGCCGGTGACCACCAGGCCGTTGGCCGGCGGACGCTCGCTGACCGTGTCGGTGCCCATCACCACGCGCACGCCGGTCTGGTTGCCCTGGCTGCTGGCCTTGAGCGCGACCAGCTTGCCGAAGGCCACGTCGATGTCGCCATCGCCCACCGGCAAGGCCACCTTGACCTGCGTATCCAGCGGCTGCGTGGCTGCCTTGTCCAGCGGCGCAGGCAGATCCAGGGTGGTGCCGACCAGCTCCGAGCGCAACGTCAGCAACGCCTGCGGGTCCGCTTGCCCGGGGGTCGGCAGCGGTACGTCCACGCCCACCTGCCAGGGTGCGCTGCCATGCACGTAGGGACGCAGCCATTCCATCTGCGGCGCGCGATCGAACAGTTCCTTGGCATCCAGGGTGGCGCCGAAGCGCGCCTCGAATGCCTGCGCGGGGTCCTGCACGAAGCCACCGGCGCGCAAGGACAACTCGCCGCTGCGGCCCTGGTGCTGCACGCTCAGGCGCTCGGCGGCAAAGCCGGTGTCGCGGTACTCGGCATGCCCGCTGACCTGGTCGAAGGCCAGGTTCCAGCGCGCATCGGCCAGCTTGGCGCCCTGCAGCGCGACCGTGCCCTGCAGGTGGCCGCCGGTGCCGTGGGTGCGCAGGGGACGCAGCAAATCGAAGCTCACCGCGGCCGGGCCAGACACCGCCAGATTGCGCAAGGTGTCGCCGTAGCGCTGCTCCAGCGGGCTCTTGCGCAGCATGCCCAACAGCTGCGCGGCATCGGCCTGGGTGGAAGCGCGCACGTAGAGCTCTGACGTGGCGAAGCTGGGAATGCCGGCCTCCAGGCGCGCGATCGGCGCACCGGCCAGCGCGCCCCTGCCCTGCAGGGAAAAGCCGTTGCCGAGGAAGCGCAGGTCGGCCTGCACCTGCTCCATCGCCGGCCAGTCCGGATTGAACGGGATCACGCCATCGCGGATCTGGCCAAACGCCTCGAAACGGCCATCGTTGTTGTCGAACGGCCAGTCGTCCAGATCGCCGCTGACCAGGCCGGTGCCGCCGGTGATCACGCCACCGGCCACCGCCGTGTCCAGCCAGTCGATGGCCGCCTTGCTCATCTTGGAGCGGATCCAGAACTTGCGCGCCACCGGCAGGGCGACATCGTCCAGCTGCGTGGCCAGCTGGATGCGCGGGCGGCTGCCATCGTTCTGGAACCACAGCCCGCCGCGCACGTTGGCGCCGTAGTCCCTGGCCTGTACGCGCAACGCCGGCGTGGCAACCTGCCAGCCGGCACCGTCGCGCCAGCCCACGATGCTGCCGGCCAGCTGCAGCTCGTGCACCACCCCGAAACCGGCCGGCCAGTCGAAGCGCAGCGTGGCATCGGGGGCGGGATCGAGCGCAATCGCCTGCGCGTCGCCATCGATCCGGCCACGCAGGCCGCTGATGCCCGGCGCGCTGCCCACCGGCAGGAAGCCCAGCTGCTCGATCCGGCCCTGCGCCCGCACCGCGCCACCCTGCTCGCCTGCAATCTGCAGATCGGCCAGGCGCAACTGTGGTCGGGACAGGCTCAGCCAGCGCCGCAAGCCAGGCGACAGTTGCTCGCTCAATGCCGCCGCCGCGATCAGGCCGGAAACATCGAGCTGTTTGCCCACCACTGCATAACGCCGCCCGCCGGCAACGCTCAACCCGTCCAGCCGCTGCGGCCTGGCCGCCGCGCCCAGCCGCAGCAGCGGCGCATCCAGCCGCCAACCGCCGTCGATGGTCTGCCAGCGTGCGTGCGCCTGCAGCCGCTCCCATAGCAGCGTGCGGCGCGCGGACTCCCCGGGCAACGCTGCGCCGGACAAGCGCAGCTGCCGCAGATCCGCATTCACGGTGACCGCGCTGATGCGGCGCGCGCGCAGCTGCGCCCAGGCCTGCAGGCGTCCGCCGCCGCCGTCCACGTGCATGCCGCCGAACTGCAGCAACGCCGCCCAGGCGGCCAGATCGGCCGGGTCGGCCTGCGCATATGCGCTGCCGTCGCCGCTGTCGCGGTCGAACGCGATCACCGTGGTCAGCGGTGCGCGCTGCAGGTCGATCCAGGCGTGGCTGCCGACGTTCACGGTCGAGCCGTTGACGCGCAGGCGCAGGTCGATACGCGGCAGCGTGGTGTCCACGCCGATCGACGGCGCGGCCACCCGCAGGCGCGCCTCGGCCACCTGGATCTCGCCGAGGCGACGCAGCGCTTCCAACGGGTCCGAACGCCGCCCGGCCGGCAAGCCCTGCACCGACCACACGCCATCGTCGCTACGTTGCAGCGTCAGCGCCAGACCACGCAGACGCACCTCGGTCAGCGAGTGGCCCGGCAACAGGCCGGCATACATCGCCAGCAGGATTTCGGCCTGGCCGACCCGCACCTCGCCATGCGGCCCGATCCGCAGGCCTTCCAGCCGCAGCAGCGGACCGCGCCGGGTCCATTCGGTCTGCAGGCGATCAAAGCCGATCGGCTGGCCGGCGCGCTGGCTCAGCCACGCGGCGATCTGCTGCGGCCGCTGCTCGGCCAACGGCAAGGCCTGGCTGGCCGCACCCACCAACAACGCGATCGCCACCAGCGCAAGCGCAGTGGCGGTGATCGCATAGCGGCGAAACAGACGGAGACGGCGGCGCAGCGGGGTGGGCATCAGGGG
>NZ_QEZG01000033.1:0-259452 GCF_003993495.1 Xanthomonas sp. BRIP62418 | reverse complement strand
CGGACAGCGTGCCGTTGCTGGCCAGGGTCAGGCCAGCCGGCAGCGTGCCGCTTCCGAGGCTGTAGGTGTACGGCGCGGTGCCGCCGCTGGCGCTCAGCGTCTGGCTGTAGGCCGTGCCGCGGGTGGCGGCCGGCAGCGTGGACGGCGCAACCACGATCGGCGGCGCGGCGATGGTCAGGGAGTAGCTCTGCGTTGCCTGCGATGGCGTGCCGCTGGTGCTGTCGGTGGCGGTCACGTTGAAGCTGAAGCTGCCCACGGTGCCGGGCGTACCGGTCAGGGCGCCGCTGCTGCCATTGAGCGTGATGCCCGCCGGCAGGGCGCCGGCGGTAACGGCGTAGGTATACGGGGCAATGCCGCCGGTCGCCGGAGTGAGCGCGCCCGAATAGGCCTGGCCTGCCGTGCCGGCCGGCAGGCTGGTCGCCGGCAGGGTCACCGTCGCGCCGGCCACGGTCAGCGTGTAGGCGCGGTTGCCGCTGGTGGGGCTGCCGCCGCTATCGGTAGCGGTGGCGGTGAAGTTGAAGCTGCCGGTGGCGGTGGGTGTGCCGGACAGCACGCCGGCAGCGCTCAGGGTCAGCCCGGGCGGCAGCGCACCGGCCGTGACGGCGAAGGTGTACGGCGCGGTGCCTCCGCTGGCGCTCAGGTTCTGGCTGTAGGCGCTGCCGGCGGTGGCTGCCGGCAGCGTGGCCGGCCCGACAATCACCACCACATCGTCGTTGACGATGGTGCCGGTGCCGGTGGCGCGCGCGATGCTGGCGTTGCTGGCACCGGACAGGCCGACACTGAAGGTCTCGCTGGCCTCGACCGCGGTGTCGCCATTGACGGTGATTGCCACGCCCTGCGCAGTGGTACCCGGCGGAAATGTCAGCGTGCCCGACCGCGCGACGTAGTCGCTCCCTGCGGTGGCGGTGCCGTTGGCGGTGGCGTAATTGACCGACACGGTCTGGCCGCTGGCCGCGCTCAGGCTCACCGTGAACGTGGCCGTGGTGGTGCCGCTATTGCCTTCGTTCACGCTGATATCTTCGATCGACAGCGACGGCACCGCATCGTCGTTGACGATGGTGCCCAGGCCCTGCGCATCGGCCACTGTCGCGCCGGTGACGTTGCTGACGTTGACGAAGAAGGTCTCGTCGGGCTCGCTGAGCGAGTCGCCGTTGACCTGCACGGTGAAGGTGGCGCTGCTGCTGCCGGCGGGGATGGTCTGCCCGGCCAGGCTGGAGGCGACGTAGTCCACGCCGGCAGTGGCAGTGCCATCGGCAGTGGAGATATCGAAGCTGACGCCGCCGGCGCCGGCCGGCTGGCTCAACGAGACAGTGAAGGTGGCATTGGTGGTGCCGGCGTTGCCTTCGCTCACGGACACGTCGTTGATCGACAGCGCCGGCTGGTCGTCGTTGAGGATGGTGCCGGTGGCGCTGTTGGGCGACCCCACGCTGTAGCCACTGCCCGCAGCCAGGCTGATCACCACGGTCTCGTCCGGTTCGATGGTGGCATCGGCGGTCGGATTGATGGTGATGGTGCCGGTGGTCTGGCCGGCGTTGATCACCAGCGGCGAACTCACGGCCGCGTAGTCGGTGCCTGAGGTCGCGCTGCCACCGACGCTGAAGGCGACCGATACCGCGCTCTGCGCAGCCTGGTCGAGCGAGACCGTGTAGATCAGATTGCCTGCTCCGTCCTCGGGCACGCTGGACGGAGACACCGTGATCGATGCGGTCGGAAAGTCGTCGTTGACGATGGTGGCGGTGGCGCTGGACGGACTGCCGATGCCATAGCCGCTACCGCTGGCCACGCTGATCACCACCGTCTCGTCGGCCTCCACCGTGGTATCGGCGACCGGGGTGACGGAAAAGGTGGCCGTGGTGGCGTTGGCGGGCACCACGATGCTGCTCGGCGCACCCGTGTAGTCGGTGCCGCTGGTGGCGGTGCCGCTGCGACCAAGGTTTACCGTGGTCGCCGAACTGCTGCTCTGGCTCAGCGTCACCGTGTAGGTGAACGCTGCGCCGCTATTTTCGTTGAGGCTGGCCGGGCTCACCGCGATGCTGGCAGTGCGCGAGGGGTTGACGGTGATGTTGAAGACGATCTGGTTGTTGTCTTCGTCCAACAGATAGAACGAGTCCGATGTCGCACCATCGCCGTTGTTGGTGTAGGTCACCTGTTCGGTGCTGTCAGGATTCTGACCAGGCAGGCTGTAACTGCCATGCGCAGGGGGTACGCCGGGATCGGTCATGCCGATATTGGAAGGGCCATCGCAGTCGCCGACTTCGAAGGACACCGAGCCACCCGAGTTGACGGTGGCGCTTTTCGGAGTCGGGCAGTAGGCAGCCAGGGCGACGTGAGAGGTCGCCAACAGCAACAGCGCCAGCATCCAACGCAGCAGCAGGCGCACGCCACCCGAGGCGGCGAAGGTCGTAGACATAAGTTTTCCCCGAAAAAGCACGCCACCCCAATGGCGTCGGCAGCGGTCCTGGTGCCTCGGATCAGCGCAACGCAATGCCTAAAGAGGCATGTGATTCAACTATAGCGCTATTTGAACTGGAACTGACTGGCAGTTAAAGAATGAAAAATTAATACTTCATCTCAATTAGGATCTTGGTGGCTTGTGGTATGCAATGTCGGCAGGTATGACTACGTCAGTCTCCGACAGTCGGTCGGCGGCGCACCTACGTAGGGAGAGCTGCATGAGTGAGTTCTTCATCGGCCAGATCATGTTGACCGGTTTCGCATTCGCGCCGAAGTATTTTGCGCAGTGCAATGGGCAATTGCTGCCGATCAATCAGAACCAGGCCCTGTTCAGTCTGCTCGGCACGCGCTTCGGCGGCGATGGCAGGACCACGTTCGGCTTGCCGGACATGCGTGGGCGCACCCCGATGGGCTATGGGCCGTCGGCGGATCCGAACTGGCAGCCGCCTGCCGCTCCCATGGGCCAGGCGGCAGGCGCGGAGACGGTGACGCTGGTGGCAGACAACCTGCCCCCGCACAGCCACCTGATGGATTGCAGTAGCGCCAACGGCGACAACCGCACACCGACAGGCCGTCTGTTCGCGAACAACAACGTCGCCTCCGGGACTGCGCACGCGTTGTACGCCGCGCCTGGCGCGATGGTGCCGCTGTCCCAGTCCACGATCGCCAACAGCGGCGGCAGCCAAGCGCATCCGAACCTGCAGCCTTATACCGCGATCAATTTCTGCATCGCGCTGTCCGGCATCTTCCCTTCGCGCAGCTAGGCGCATCCGTATCCGGGGGCGCCGGCGTACGCAGCCTTGCGTACGACGCCCCATCGACCAGGAAGAATTTCATGGGTACTCCCTTCATTGGCGAAATCCGCATGTTCGGTTTTGGCCGCACTCCCCAGGGTTGGCAGGCGTGCGACGGCTCGTTGCTGCAGATTTCCGAATACGAACCGTTGTACGTCCTGCTCGGCACTGTCTACGGTGGCAATGGCACCAGCACGTTCGGCGTGCCGGATCTGCGCGGCCGCCTGCCGATCCACCAGGGCCAGGGACCGGGCCTGAGCAACTACGTGCTCGCCCAGCACGCCGGCACCGAGACGGTGACGTTGACGGACCTGCAGATGCCGGCGCACACGCATACCGCTCAGGCCACCACCACCGCAGCGACGGCGACCGCACCGGCGGGGTTATTGCCGGCGGCGGTCAACGGCAGCACGTTCTACGTGAGCGATGCAACCGGTGGCACCACCTTGGCGATGTCCACGCAGAGCACCTCGTTTGCCGGCGGCAACCAGCCGCACGACAACCTCATGCCGACACTGACGGTGCAGTACTGCATCGCCACCACGGGCATCTTTCCGCAGCAGGCCTGATCCCCGCGCCGCGCCGGCAGGCCGCGGTATGCATCCGCTTCATCGGAGACTCTGTTCATGACCGAACCCTATATCGGCGAAATCCAGCTGTTCGGCTTCGACTACAACCCCTACGGCTGGGCGTTCTGCAATGGCGCCACACTGCCGATCGCGCAGAACACCACGCTGTACTCCCTGCTCGGCGTGGCCTATGGCGGCAACGGTAACAGCACCTTCCAGTTACCGAACTTTTCCGCACGCGCCGGTTGCCAGCAGGGCGCGGGGCCGGGCCTGACCCCGCACTCGCTGGGTAGCAACTTCGGCTCCGCGTCGGAAAGCCTGCTCAGCACGCAGATCCCGATGCACCAGCATGGCGTCAACATACTCTCGCAGCCGGACGTGACCAAGAAGACGGGCACGCCAGCCAACGGTGTGGCGCTGTCGTCGCTGAACGTCAACACCGAGCGCCCGTTCCTGGCGGTCGCGCCGGACAAGCAATTCTCCCCGACCATGCTGTTGCCTACCGGCAGCGGACAGGCGCACGAGAACCGCCAGCCCTATCTGGCCGTGAACTTCTGCATCGCGCTGCAGGGCGACTATCCGGCGTTCAACTGAGCGCTGCCGTCACCCGGGCGCGTTGCAGAGGCGGCGATGAAGATGCAGTTCGTAACGAGCGCTACCGCTAATCGGGGCGCGGTGGATCTTGCCCTGCGCCCCGAGCAGCCAGCCGACATCGCGTGGCTGCAGGCGCTTTATGCCAGCACCCGCAGCGACGAGCTGGCACCGGTACCGTGGCCGGAGGCGAGTAAACGTGCCTTTCTTCAGCAGCAGTTTGCGCTGCAGCGCGCGCACTACCAGCAACATTTTGAAGGCGGCGACTTTCTGATCGTCCAGGCCAAGGATCTGCGTATCGGGCGCCTGTATCTGCACCGCGCTGCCGCGCAACATACGCTGGTGGATATCAGCCTGATGCCGGACTGGCGCGGCCAAGGCATCGGCTCGCAACTGCTCGCCTACGCGCAGGCGGTGGCGCGCGAGGCGGGATGCGGATTGTCATTGCACGTGCTGCACGCAAACCCCGCCGCGCAACGACTGTATGTCCGCCACGGTTTCGTCGCGGGTATGAGCAACCAGACGCATCTGCAGATGCACTGGCATTTTCCCGAGCACCGCGGTTGAACGCACTCAGTTGAAAACGGCCTGATACAGAAACCCGTCGCGCTCGCGCGCCACCGGCACCAGGAACACGCCGATCTCGCCCAGCCGCGTGTGTCGCAGCTGATAGGTCTGCTGCGGAAACAGGAACGCCGAGCTGTTGCGGAACAGCAGCGAGAAGGGCGCCCGGTGGACGGCATGCGTGGTGGGCAGCGGCCGCGCCTCGACCAGCACGAATGGCACCTCGCCTTCGTTCAATGCGGCAGAGAACGTTTCATTGACGCTGCCTGCAAAGTGCTCCAGGGTCAGTAGATCCATTACGTACTCGTGGTCGGCCGGAACTCCGATCATCCACCTAGGGCATACCTGCCACAACACCCCTGCGCTCGCAGATTGCGTTGGGTCATGCATGAGACGGCTTGTTGCATGCATGCCGGCTGCAACGCGTCCGCTGCGATGCAGGCGTCATGCGATAATACTGGACGCACCGGTTCGGTTATGTTCAGCCGTGTGACGGCTACTCTATCGCGTTGGAATTCTGTTAAAGGCTTCGATGACGGCGTCCGCATCCCCTGTCGTGCAGTTGTCCGGTGTCCGCATCGATCGCGGCGGTCGCACGATCCTGCGCGACGTCTCGCTTGAGGTGCCACGCGGCAGCATCACTGCCGTGCTCGGTCCGTCCGGCAGCGGCAAATCCACCTTGCTGGCCGCGCTGACCGGCGAGCTGCGTCCGGTCGCCGGCACGGTCACCCTGTTCGGCAACGCGATCCCGCATGGCAACCGTGCACTGCTGGAGATGCGTCGCAATGTCGGCGTGCTGCTGCAGGGCAATGGCCTGCTGACCGACCTGAGCGTGGCCGACAACGTCGCGCTGCCGCTGCGTACCCACACCCGCCTGCCGGCGCCGGTGCTGCAGCGCCTGGTGCAGATGAAGCTGCATGCGGTGGGCCTGCTGGCCGCCGCCGATGCCTGGCCGCGCGAATTGTCCGGCGGCATGGCGCGGCGTGTGGCGCTGGCGCGTGCGCTGGCCCTGGACCCGCCGCTGATGATCTACGACGAACCGCTGACCGGGCTCGACCCGATCGCGTCGGGCGTGATCATGAGCCTGATCCAGCGCCTCAACGACAGCCTCGGCCTGACCAGCATCATCGTCAGCCACCACGTGCACGAAACCCTGCCGATCAGCGACCAGGCCGTGGTCATCGCCAATGGCGGCATCGTGTTCGCCGGCACGCCGGAGCAGCTGCAGGACAGTACCGATCCGCTGGTGCAGCAGTTCCTGCATGGCCAGCCGGATGGGCCGATCGCCTTCGATGCGGCGCCGCGGCGCGACCGGAGTGCTGCCTGATGGCCATGGTCGAGTCGATCCGCGCCTTCGGCCGCGCCGGGCTGTTTTCGCTGACCGTGCTGCGCGGCTCGGTGCCCACGCGCGATTTCATCGCCGAGCTGGTGCGCGAGATCTACAAGGTCGGCGCGCGGTCGCTGCCGATCATCGCCGTCGGCGGCGCCTTCGTCGGCCTGGTGCTGACCCTGCAGGGCTACCGCACGCTGACCACCTACGGTGCGTCGGATGCGCTGTCCACGCTGCTGGGGCTGTCGCTGTACCGCGAGCTGGCACCGGTGCTGACCGCGCTGCTGTTCATCGGCCGCGCCGGCAGCTCGATCGCCGCCGAGCTGGGCCTGATGCGCGCCACCGACCAGATCAAGGCGCTGGAGCTGATGGCCATCGATCCGGTCGCCAAGGCGGTGGCGCCGCGCTTCTGGGCGGCGGTGCTGACGGTACCGTTGCTGACCGGCGTGTTCTGTTCGCTGGCCATCACCGGCGGCTATTTCGAAGCCGTGCACGTGCTGGGCATCGACAACGGCACATTCTGGTCGGGGTTGAGCAACAGCGTGGACTTCTGGGACGACTTTGGCGTGGCCATGCTCAAGTCGGCGATCTTCGGCGGCACCGCCGCATTGGTCGCCGCCTACGTGGGCTTCCACGCCGAACCGACCATCGAAGGCACCTCGATCGCCACCACCCGCGCGGTGGTGAACGCCTCGCTGCTGGTGCTGATGTTCAACTTCGTCCTTTCTGCAATGTTGTTTAGGTGAGTGGAATAACTATGGCCATGCGTGGACCACGACTCGAATTCGCCGTCGGCGCCTTTTTGCTGCTGACCCTGGCCTCGCTGCTGGTGCTGGCGGTGGCCTCGACCAACCAGCGCTGGGGCTTCGGCTCCAGCCAGTACACGCTGACCGCGCGCTTCAGCCAGATCGGCCAGCTGCGTGCGCAGGCACCGGTGAAGATCGGCGGGGTGACCATCGGCAAGGTGTCCGACATCAGCCTGGATCCGACCAGGTTCGACTCGGTGGTGACCCTGTCGCTGGACAACAAGTACAAGGATCTGCCGGCCGACACCTCGGCCGGCATCTTCACCAGCGGCCTGCTGGGCGAGAGTTATATCGGGCTGCAGCCGGGCGGTGACCCGGAAACGCTCAAGCCGGGCGAAGAAATCGGCTTCACCCAGCCGGCGGTGGATCTGCTGCAGCTGGTCGGCAAGTACATGTTCAGTGGCGGCGGTGATAAATCCGCCGCAGAGGGTCAGGCCGCCCCGCCTGCCCAGCCCGCTTCTCCCTCTACGGAACCGCACCAATGAAAACCACCCTGCTCTCCGCTGTCCTGGCCTCGACCCTGCTGGTGTGCGCACCGGCCACCGTGCTGGCGCAGCCGGCTGCCGCCAGCGCGCCTGCGCAGGGCGCGGCCACCAAGACCGTCATCGACAGCAGCACCCGCATCCTGAGCACGCTGGACCAGCGCCGCGCCGAGTTCCGCAGCAACCCGGCCGCGCTGCGCCAGTACATCAATGGCGAATTGAACAAGGCCTTCGACCGCGACTACTCGGCCCGCCTGGTGCTGGGCGTCAACGGCCGTGGCGCCTCCGATGCGGACGTCAAGCTGTTTGCCGATGCGCTGGCCGACAACCTGATGCAGCGTTACGGCACCGCGTTGCTCAACTTCGAAGGCAAGCCGACCTTCCGCGCCAAGTCCGAGAGCGCCCTGCCGGGCAACCGCGGCGTCAAGGTGTCCACCGACCTGCTGCGCGCCGGCAACGACCCGACCCCGGTCGATTACATGATGCGTAACGTCGGCGGCCAGTGGAAGATCTTCGATGTGATGATCGAAGGCATCTCCTACGTGCAGACCTTCAAGACCCAGTTCGACGCCCCGCTGCGCGAAAAGGGCATTGCCAAGGTCGCCGCAGAGCTGCGTAGCGGCAATCTGCAGGTCGGTCCGGCACCGGCCAATGGCAAGTAACGATTCCGTGCAACGCAATGGCCAGACGCTGGCACTGACCGGCGTGCTCGACCGCGACGCGGTCACGGCGGCCTGGCCGCAGGCGATTGCGCAACTGGACGGCATTCGCACGCTGGACCTGTCGGGTGTACAACGCCTGGACAGTGCCGGCGTTGCAATGCTGGCCGAACTGGCGGCGCGGCTGCGCGCCACAGGTGCCGGTCCCGTCACGGTGGTGGGTGAGGCGTCCGGTCTGGACGAATTACGCGCCGCCTACCGTTTGTCCCCTACTTTCGATTTCCAGGCCTGAGCGCCACCCCATGACCCAGCTTCGCCCCCTTTCCCTGTTGGCCGCCTGCCTGCTGCTTGGTGCGTGCGCCAGCCACGCTCCGAAATCCGCGCCGCTTGCGTCCGCGGCCGAGACCGCCCCGGACGCGACCCCGGCGCCGGTACGCGACGACGACGCTGTGACGGCGCAGCCGGCCACTGCCGGCTTTGCCGCCCCGGACGCCCTGCCGGCCACCGCCGCAGCCCCGGCCGACCAGACCGGCGCCGATGCCAGCGCCGGGACCGCAGGTGCCGCCACCTCGGCCGAGGACGACTACGCTGCGCTCTACGGCCCCACCACCCCGCAGGCCGGCGCCAACGGTGCACCGGGCCAGCCCGGTGATGCGCCACCCTACGATCCGTGGGAGCGCTACAACCGCGGCATGCACCGCTTCAACCTGGCCGTGGACCGGGGCGTGGCGCGTCCGTTGGCCACCGGCTATACCAAGGTGGTGCCGCGTCCGGCACGCCTGGGCGTGACCAACTTCTTCGACAACCTCGGCACGCCGCTGACCATGGTCAACCAGCTGCTGCAGGGCCACCCGGTGTATGCGATGCAGTCGCTGGGCCGCTTCGTGATGAATTCCACGCTGGGCGTGGCCGGTCTGTTCGATCCAGCCTCCGCAGCCGGCATTCCGCGCCGCAGCGAGGACTTCGGTCAGACCCTGGGTGTGTGGGGCTGGCGCAATTCGCGCTACTTCGAGTTGCCGCTGTTCGGCCCACGCACGGTGCGCGACACCTTCGGCCTGGGCGGCGACATTCCGCTCTCGCCGTTGCGCCAGGTCGACGACAGCGGCGCGCGCTTCGCCCTGCAGGGCCTGCAGCTGGTGGATACGCGCGCGCAGCTGATGTCGCTGGATTCGCTGCGCGACCAGGCACCGGACGAATACGCACTGACCCGCGATGCATGGATGCAGCGCCGCAACTACCAGATCGTGCGCGACCTGCGCAGCCATCGCCAGAAGGACAACGAGTTGCCCGACTACCTGCGCGAGGACAAGGACAGCACCGTGCCGGTGGATGCGATGCCGATCCCGCAGTGGATTCGTTGATCGATCTAGCGTGCGGTTTGGCGTAACTATGAAAGCCCGGGAGCGATCCCGGGCTTTTTTTTTCCGCCAACAGCATGCGAAGTGGCACCAAGGACCAGGCTGCCTAGGCGCAGGCTTGCCTCAGGCAATCCAGACCGAAGGATCGAAGGTGCAGTTGCCAGCTCACTTGCCAGCGCGCAACTCCGGTTCGGGCCTGATCGACGGCGTGCGGTCGATATAGGTGAGATAGTGCTTCCATAGATCGTGCGCGCGCTGATCGTCGAGGTCGACGATGCAGCGCGCCACCTTGGCCGGCCGGACTGTCGCATCGCGCCAGCGCGTTTGCACATTGCCGCACTGAAGATCCCGGTACGTCGTCCACGCCGTCTGTGCGTTGTCGAAAGCGTCGGCGGCAATACCCAATGTGGAAACGGCCCGGTCGCGCGCGGTCGCCAGATAATCATCCAGACGTGCCTGCGCGATGCCGACTTGCTCGTTCCAGCAAGCGTTACTTTCCGGGGTTGTCTGCAGGTCGCGGCAAAGCTCCGCAGCATGCAATGACGAACTGCCAGGCAGCATCAGGAGGACAAAGAGCAGACGCATCGACAGGGTCCTTGTTGAGTCACCTTCGCGATGCGTGCACCGACACGGTGGATGCAGCTTGCTGCGTCAGGCCACGCGTGCCACTGGCGCGCACGCGTGGCGTCTCGTCCTGGTGGAGAGGAGCTTCAGGCAGCCGCTGCCAACGCTGCATCCACCGCCGCACGCAGGCGCGCATCGTCTGCCGGCACGTCGGGGGCGAAGCGGTCGATGACCTGACCGTCGCGGCCGATCAGGAATTTTTCGAAGTTCCACAGCACGCCCGGTGCGGGGTTGGGTGCGATGCCGTAACCGGCCAGTTTCTCGCGCATCGGGCCGTCGCCGGTGGCCTGCGGATGCGCGCTGGTCAACTGCTGATACAACGGATGGATCTCGGCACCGGTGACGGCGATCTTGGAGAACATCGGAAAGGTCACGTCGTAGGTGAGCTGGCAGAACTGCGCGATCTCCGCCTCGCTGCCGGGTTCCTGCCCCTTGAAGTCGTTGGCCGGAAAGCCCAGCACTTCCAGTCCCTGTGCCTGCTTGTCGCGATACAGCGCTTCCAGGCTCTCGTACTGCGGGGTCAGTCCGCACTTGGAGGCGACGTTGACCACCAGCAGCACCTTGCCGCGATAGTCGGCCAGCGTGGCGGGCTCACCGTCGATGCGGGCAACCGGGATGTCGTAAAGCGTCTGGCTCATCGATACGTCCTGGACAGGTAGAGCCGAGAGCATAAACCGCCACGATGGC
The DNA here is from genome assembly GCF_003993495.1 of Xanthomonas sp. BRIP62418. Taxonomy (NCBI): domain Bacteria; kingdom Pseudomonadati; phylum Pseudomonadota; class Gammaproteobacteria; order Lysobacterales; family Lysobacteraceae; genus Xanthomonas; species Xanthomonas sp. BRIP62418. The sequence goes on along the minus strand of NZ_QEZG01000033.1, from coordinate 248,534 downwards.
GCGAGCGAGACGGCTGGCTCATGGCGCTTGCAGTGATCTCCAGCGACGCGCACGGACCAAGCGGCTGATCGACCCGTGCAGGCGCTTCACCACGTTCGAAGACGTCAATCGATGCACAACGCGGCCTGGCCCAAGCCGCCGATCACTTCCTGGCGGCAACCGAAGCGGTCGCTGTCGCGCTGGCAGGTGCCGGATGTCGCGGTGCCGGTCGGCACGATGCTGGTGGCCAGGCAATCACCGCTGCAGTCGGAGCTGTCGCTGCAGGTCTTGCCGGCATCGGCATACGGCACCACGCAACGCACCGTCTGCATGCGGCCGACCGGACGCAGTTGCCCGCCCTTAGCCGTGCATTCGGCAGCGTCGGCGGAACCGGCGTGCGGTGGCTGCGGCGTGCCCGCCGCAGCGCCCGGCCTGGTCGCCGGAGGCGTGCTGCATGCGGTCAGCAGCAGCGCGCAGATCACTGCATGGAGCCATCGGGTTGCCATGTTGACACTCTCGTCTTGAACCAAGTGGCTGCAAGCATCGCGGTGGCGATGTCTGCGTGGCGTGCTCGCTATCGGCAAGAAGCCATGCCGGAGGCCTGCGTTTTGTAGGAGCGGCCCTGGCCGCGATGGGGCGTTATCGGTAATGCCTGGTCGCGCCCGGGTGCGCTCCTACGTTGTGGCTTGTTGGGTCGCCTTGGGCGGCGGATCATTCCTGCTCGTCGTTGCTGTCGTCGTCGCTGCTGCTGGCGGTGTCGTCGTTGCCGGCATCGTCCAGCAGCGCCTGGGAGTGTTCGCTGGCCAGGGTTTCCACGCCGCGCAGGCGGCGTTCGATGGTGCGGGTCTTGCGGCTGGCTTCGCCTAGGCTCTTGCCGACCGTGCTGATCTGCCGCTCGGCCTTTTCGAGGATGCCGGCGAACTTGCCGAACTCGCTCTTCACCGCGCCCAGCACCTGCCAGACCTCGCTGGAGCGCTTTTCGATCGCCAGCGTGCGGAAGCCCATCTGCAGGCTGTTGAGCAGGGCGGTGAAGGTGGTCGGGCCGGCCAGCACCACGCGATGTTCGCGCTGCAACAGGTCGACCAGGCCGGCGCGACGGATCACTTCGGCGTACAGGCCCTCGGTGGGCAGGAACATCACCGCGAAGTCGGTGGTCTGCGGCGGGCAGACGTACTTGTCGCTGATCGACTTGGCCTGGATGCGGATGGCGCGTTCCAGCTGCGCCGTCGACGTCTTGATTGCGTCGAGGTCGCCCTTTTCCTGCGCGTCGATCAGGCGTTCGTAATCCTCGCGCGGGAACTTGGCATCGACCGGCAGCCACACCACCGTGTCGTCGCCACGGCCCGGCAGGCGGATCGCGAAATCCACCGCCTCGGCGCTGTCGGGCCTGACCCGCACGCTGCGCGCGTACTGCTCCATCGTCAGCGTCTGCTCGAGGATGTTCTCCAACTGCACTTCGCCCCAGCCGCCGCGGTCCTTGACGTTGCTCAGCACACGCTTGAGATCGCCCACGCCGGTAGCCAGCTGCTGCATTTCGCCCAGGCCGCGCTGCACCTGTTCCAGGCGTTCGGAGACGAGCTTGAAGGAGGCATCCAGCCGCGTGTTGAGCGTGGTCTGGAGTTTTTCATCGACGGTGGCGCGCATCAGTTCGAGCTTGCTGGCGTTGTCGTTCTGCAGGTTGGCCAGCTGTTGTTCCAGCGTGGCGCGCATTTCGCCGATGCGCAGCTCGTTGCGCTGGGTGAGTTCGGTCAGGCGTTGGCCCAGGGCCTCGGTGAAGCGCTGCTGCGACTCGCCGGCCTCCTGCCGGCCCTTGCGGGCATCGTCGGCCAGCGCTTCGCGCAGGGCGGCCATATGGGTGTCGGTGCGCGCGATCAGCTCGGTCAGCTGCTGGCCGAACACCTGGATGCGGGTTTCCTGCTGCTGGCCGAAGCCGTCGAGCTGGGTGCGCAATTCGGTCAGCCGCAGGGTGAGCAGTTCGCCGGTGCGTTGTTGCGCCAGGGCGCTTTCTTCGCGCGCCTTGCGTGCATCTTCGCCGAGTGCGTCGCGCAGCAGGTCCAGGCGCTGGTCGGTGCGCGTGGACAGTTCGGTGAGATTGCGTGCGAAGGTTTCCAGGCGGCCGTCCTGCTGCCGCGCCAGGCCTTCGAGCTGCTCGCGCAATTCGCCGCGGCCGTCGCGTTGCTCGGCACGCAGCGCCAGCTCCAGGCCGCTGGTGGAAGGACGTCGCAGCAGCGCGATCAGCTGCAACACGAGGACTACGACAAGCAGTCCGAGAAGGATCAGGGATTGGGATGACATGCGCGCAGTGTAGCCGGGCCGGTCGCAGGGGCTGCGCCAGTGCGATGCCGGTTGGGCGGCCGGTGCTCAGGGCGCGGGCGCCTGGGACGGTGCGCCTGCAGCAATGCGCATCAAGCGCCTCCGACGCGGCTGACGGCGTGGCGAGCCGGGCCGGGGCTGCGCAGTCGCAACGTCGCCGCGGTCAGAACCCTTCCAGCACCAGCTTGCCGCGGGTGCGATGCGATTCCAGTGCGGCGTGGGCGCGGCGCAGGTTGTCGACGGTGATGCGGCCGTAGTGCTCGCCCAGCGTGCTGCGCAGCGTGCCGCTGTCCACCAGCGCGGCGACGCGGTTGAGCAGGTGGTGCTGGGCAATCATGTCGTCGGTGTCGAACAGCGAGCGGGTGAACATGAATTCCCAGTGCAGCGACGCGCTCTTGCGCTTGAGCGGCAGCACATCGAGCGTGGCCGGGTCGTCGATCAGGGCCAGCTGGCCCTGCGGTGCGAGCACCTCGACCAGCTGGGCGAAGTGCTGGTCGGTATGGGTCAGGCTGGCGACATGCTCGACCTGGGCGATGCCGATGCGCTGCAGGCTCTCGCTCAGCGGCTGGGTGTGGTCGATGACATGGTGGGCACCGAGCGCATACACCCAGTCCTGCGTCTGCGGGCGCGAGGCGGTGCCGATCACGGTCAGCTTGGTCAACGTGCGCGCCAGCTGCACCAGGATCGAGCCGACGCCCCCGGCGGCGCCGACCACCAGCAGGGTCTGGCCCTGCCCGCCGTCTTCGGCGATGCGCAGGCGGTCGAACAGCAGCTCCCAGGCGGTGATCGCGGTCAGCGGCAACGCGGCGGCCGAGGCGTCATCGAGCGTGGCCGGCTTGCGCCCGACCAGGCGTTCGTCCACCAGGTGGTATTCGGCATTGGTGCCCGGGCGGTTCAAGGTGCCGGCGTAGTACACCGCATCGCCGGGCTGGAACAGGCTGACCTCGCTGCCCACCGCATCGACCACGCCGCTGGCATCCCAGCCGAGCACGCGCGGTGCGTCGACCGCGGCGTTGGCGCGCACCTTGGTGTCGACCGGATTGACCGAGATGGCATGGATGCGCACGCGCAGGTCGCGCGGGCCGGGCTCGGGCAGCGGCAGGTCGAGCGCGACCAGCGCGCGCGCGTCGTCGATGGGCAGACCGTGCTGGGGATAGGCGATGGCTTTCATGGCGGGCGTCCTGCGGGGAGGGAACTGCATGGTCGGCCGCCGGCATTGCGAGAAAAACCGGCAAACTGCGCAAGCACTTTCACAGCTGGAGTGAAGATGGTCCGCTTCGACGACTTGGCGCTGTTCGTGCGCACGGCGGCACTGGGCAGTTTTTCCAATGCCGCGCGCGAGGCCGACCTGCTGCCCGGCCAGGTCAGCGCGGCAGTGGCGCGGCTGGAGCGGGCCCTGGACCTGCGCCTGTTTGCGCGTTCCACGCGCAGCCTGCGGCTGACTGCCGAAGGAGAGCAGTACCTGCCCTACGCACGCCAGGTGCTGGAGCTGCTGCGCGATGGGCGCGAGCAGGTGCGCGGGCACGACACCGAACTGCAGGGCGTGCTGCAGGTAACCGCCCCGTCGGACCTGGGCCGCAATGTGCTGCTGCCGTGGCTGACCGAGTTCCGCGCCGCGCATCCGCGCCTGCGCCTGCGCCTGCATCTGTCCGACCAGGTGGCGGACCTGTACCGCGCGCCGGTCGATGTGGCGTTCCGGCTGGGGCGTATCGACGATGCGGAGCATGTGGCGCTGCCACTGGCGCCGCACAACCGGCGGGTGCTGGTCGCCGCGCCGTCCTATCTGCAACGGCACGGGCAACCGGCCACGCTGGACGCGCTGCGCGAGCACGCCTGCCTGCTGTATCTGCTGGCCGGGCGCGCCTACGACCGCTGGCAGTTCGAGCTGGAGGGCCGCCGCCACATCGTGCCGGTGCGTGGCGCGATGCTGTGCGACGACGCCGATATCGTGCGGCGCTGGGCAGTGGCAGGCGAAGGCATCGCCTATAAATCCTGGCTGGATGTCTGCACCGACGTGCAGGCCGGGCGTTTGCAGGTGCTGTTCCCGGAGTGCGGCGACCGCCTGCCTCTGCACCTGGTGTGCCCGCATCGCAAGCAGTTTTCGCCGGCAGTGCGGCAGCTGCACGCGCTGTTTGCGCAACGCTGCCAGGCGATGACGGCGCTGTACCCGCTGGCGTCCGATGCGCGTTGACCTGCTGCGCCGGAACAGGGGCGCGATGGATGCACGCGCGCCGCAGCAAGGTCTGCGCGACTGCCGCGTGCGTTGAGGTGCCCGTCACTGCGCAGCTTCTAGCCTGCCTGCATGACAGCCCGCCGCTTCCCGTCGATGCAGTGCTACGGCAATCGCCAGGGCCACTCCGGAGTGGTGGCCTATGCGGTGGCAGACGATGCAATCGCGGTGCGCTTTCGCAGTGGCGACACCTATGTGTACACCGCCGCCAGTGCCGGCGCCGACGTGGTCGCGACCATGCAGCGCCTGGCCAAGGCAGGGCGCGGCTTGAGCACCTATATCAGCCAGAGCGTGCGCGACGCTTACGCGGGCAAGCTGACGGTGTAGGCGAGCGGCGACGGAGCAGGTTGCATATGCCCATTGCAGCATCCGCTCCGTTGTACGCAGACGCGGCAGCCGTGCTGCTGCAATGATGCATCGACGCACTCGCAAGACGCAGAGCAGTCACTGGCGCAGTCGTCTGCACGCACTCACCACCTCCATCCCCGGGCACATATGCTGGACATCTACGGAAAGCCGACATCGATCAACGTGCGCAAGGTGCTGTGGCTGTGCGAGGAACTGGCGCTGGACTACACGCTGCACGCGTATGGCAGCGGGTTTGCATCGCTGGACACGGAGGCCTTTCGCGCGCTCAACCCCAACGCACTGGTGCCGGTGATCCGCGATGGCGATCTGGTGCTGTGGGAGTCGAACACGATCTGCCGGTATCTGGCCGCGCGTGCAGGACGCGCCGACCTGTTGCCGACGGCGCCCGCTGCCCGTGCGCTGGTCGAGCAATGGATGGATTGGCAGGCCACCGAACTCAACAACGCCTGGCGTTACGCGTTCATGGCCAGCGTGCGCGGCAGCGCGGCACATGCCGATCCACAGGCGATTGCGGCGAGCGTGCGCGAGTGGAACCGGCACATGGCCATCCTCGAGGCACAGCTGCAACGCGGCGGCCCGTTCGTGCTCGGAGCCGACTTCACCCTGGCCGATATCGTGTTGGGCTTATCCACGCAGCGCTGGCTTGCCAGCCCGATCGCGCGGCCGGCGTTGCCGGCGGTGGCGGCGTATCACGCCTGCCTGAAGACGCGTGCCGGCTTTCGACGTCATGGCTGCAATGCGCCGTAGACCACGCCTGCGCAAAAGCGAGCCAGACAGTGCGGCGATGCTGGATTTGCATGCGGATCGCATCGCATTGACCTCAACGTGACCTGCGCATCGCTAGGGTGAGGCTTCGTTCCTGCCAGGCCACCCGATGACCACCGCCACCAACCAAACCCGTCTGTTCGCGCTGGGCCTGTTCGTTTTTCTGGGCAGCTTTGCCGCGATCGTCTGGTACCTGATGCGGCCGTACGGCACGGCGTATTTCTTCCCGGTGCATTTTCTGATCGGCGCCGCGTTGCCGTTTTTGTTCTATGCCATTGGTGGAACACGGCTGTGGTTCTGGATCGGCATCGGGGTCACCGCACTGGTGCTGTTGTGGTTCAACTTCTGGGGCCACGACGCCAATGGCGCGGCGCCGCGGGTACTCGATTGGACCCATTTCGCTGCCGGTGCGGTTGGCCTGATCGGCGCGTGGGCGGTGCAGTTGGTCTATCGCAATGTGCGCCCACCGCATCGCCCGTCTGTGGAGTGAGCGGGGATTTGGGATTTGGGATTTGGGATTCGCAAAAGCGGGATCGCGGGTGGTGGTCGCTTGGCCGGGGACCGGCGGGTGTGGCGCGCTGACAACTGATACGGTACGCGGCCATGCTGGCGCCGACGCATGACCTTGGACCGATAGCTTTGCTGCGGCGCGTTGGGCGACACTCGCGCCTTCTTTTGTTCCCGCGAGGTCCGCATGTCGTCTTGGCTCAGGCGCAAATCCATCGATCAGGTCACCGTGCACGAGGCCGGCCGGCAGCTGGTCCGCAGCCTGAGTTGGCCGCATCTGGTCGCGCTGGGCATCGGCGCGATCGTCGGCACCGGCATCTACACGTTGATCGGCGTGGGCGCGGACAAGGCCGGCCCGGCGGTGCTGCTGTCGTTCGTGGCGGCCGGCATCGTGTGCGCCTGTGCGGCGCTGGCGTATGCGGAGATGGCCACGATGATGCCGGCTGCCGGCAGCGCCTACACCTACAGCTACACCGCGCTTGGCGAGAGCATCGCCTGGGTGGTGGGCTGGAGCCTGGTGCTGGAATACTCGCTGGTGGTGAGCACGGTGGCGGTAGGCTGGTCGGGCTATTTCGTCGGCTTCCTGCAGTGGTTGGGGGTCAACCTGCCGCATGCCCTGGTGGCCGGGCCGCATGCCGGCGGCATCGTCAACCTGCCGGCGGTGGTGATCACCTTCCTGGTCGCCGGCATGCTGATGGCCGGCACCAAGGAAAGCGCCACCCTCAACGCGGTGCTGGTGGTGCTGAAGATCGTGGCGCTGGGCGTGTTCGTGGCGATTGCGTTGCCGGCGTTCGACAGCGCCAACCTGCAGCCGTTCATGCCGTATGGCTTCCCCAAGACCGAAGGTGCCGATGGCGTGGAGCGCGGGGTAATGGCCGCGGCGGCGATCATCTTCTTCGCGTTCTATGGCTTCGATGCGATCTCCACCGCGGCCGAAGAGACCAAGAACCCGGGGCGCGATCTGTCGATCGGCATCGTCGGCTCGATGATCGGCTGCACGCTGATCTATGTGCTGGTGGCGTTGTCGGCGGTGGGTGCGATGAGCTTCACCGTGTTCGGCAAGAGCCCGGAGCCGTTGGCGCTGATCATGCGCGAACTCGGCCACGGCAAGGCGGCGCTGGTCATCGGTGCGGTGGCGATCATCGCGCTGCCGACGGTGTTGCTGGCGTTCCTGTATGGGCAGAGCCGCATCTTCTTCGTGATGTCGCGCGATGGCCTGTTGCCGCGTGGCCTGTCCAAGGTCAATGCCCGCACCGGCACGCCGGTGGCGATCACCCTGTTCACGGCGGTGCTGGTGGCGGCGTTGGCGGGCGTGGCGCGCCTGGATGAAATTGCCGCATTGGCCAATGCCGGGACCCTGGCGGCGTTCACTGCGGTGGCGGCGTGCCTGCTGGTGCTGCGCGTGCGCGAGCCCACACGTGCGCGCTCCTTCCGGACGCCGCTGGCATGGGTGGTGGGTCCGGTGGCGATCCTGGGCTGCCTGTATCTGTTCTGGAGTCTGCCAAGCACGACGCAGGGGTGGTTCCTGGCCTGGAACGCGCTGGGCGTGGTGGTGTATGTGGCCTATGGCCGGCGCAATAGCCGGTTGGCGAAGGTGGGATAGTTCCTCCTCCCGTCGGGAGTGTGCCCTTCTCCCAGCGGGAGAAGGGGCTCGCAGTACGGATGAGGGGCGCCTCGGACACCCGGCAGGTGCCAGCGATGACGAACGCGTCGCCACGCGCCTTCAAGAACGAATCAACACAGGCGAGCTGTGCTCTTGCTTTCAGGCTGCGCGCCGGCCCGCGCTCGCGGTACCGGCGCTTGAATCACGGTACCGCCGCAGGCGTGGCGCAGAACGAGGCAGGCAATGCCTCTGGTTGCGTGCCCCAGCCCTGGGTCGGCGCCTGCTTGCTTAGTGCAAACGACAACGTGCCGCCCTGCTGCAGCTGGGCCCAGTCCAGGAACACCTGCCGCTGCGGTTGCCCGTTGAAACGCACGCTGTCCACGTATTGCAGCGCGCGGCCGTCGGCGCCGGGGGCGTCGATACGCAGGCGCTTGCCGTTGCCCAGCGCCAGCGTGACCCGCTTGAAGCGCGGGGCATGCAGCAGGAACTGCCCGCTGCCCGGCACCGCCGGATACAGGCCCAGCGCACTGAACAGGTACCAGGCCGACATCGTGCCGAGGTCGTCGTTGCCGGTGACGCCGTTGGGTGCATTGGTGAACAGCTGCTGGGCGGCGCGCACCACGGTGGCGGTCTTCCACGGCTGGCCGATCAACGTGTACATCCACGGGGCGTGCAGGTCCGGTTCGTTGTTGGGGTTGTAGCGGTACTGGTTGTAGTAGCTATACGGGCCGACCACCCAGTGCGTGCGCGCGGCGTTGAGCGGGTCCTTGAGCAGGTCGTCGTAGGCAAAGAACGCATCCAGGCGTTTGCCGGCCTGCTCGCTGCCATGCATGGCCTGCAGCATGCCGGGGATGTCCTGCTGCACCAGCCACTGGTATTGCCAGGCGGTGCCTTCGTGGAAGCCATGCTGCGAGCGTGGGCTGTAGTGATCGTCCGAGGGGGCATACCAGCTGCCGTCTTCCAGCCGCGGGCGCGGAAAGCCGCTGAAGCCGGTGTCGGCATCGCGCACGCCGGCGTCCCAGACGTTGTGCCAGTTGCCGCCGCGTCTGCGTAGCAGCGCGCTGTCGTCGGTGTGGCCGAGCGCCTGCGCCATCTGCGCCAGCGCGCAATCGGCCAGCGCGTATTCCAGCGTGGCCGAGCCGCCGTGGTGCGGGTCCACGTCCATGCCCTTGGAGGGGAAGGCACGGTCGTATTGCACGTAGCCGTTGGCCAGGTAGCTGGCGTTGCCCGAGCGCCCGGCGTGGCGCGAATTGATGGGCGGCTGGCCGAAGGCGTTCTGGCGCAGCGCGGCGTAGGCCTCGGTTTCACTGCCCTGCAGCGCGCCGAAGCGCCACAGGTCGACCATGAAGGGCGTCACCGGGTCGCCGGTCATGATGTTGGTGTCGTAATTGGCGTACCCCCAGCGCGGCAGCCAGCCGCCTTGCTGGTGGATGGCCAGCAGCGAGCGACCGATGTCGCGCGCGCGCGCCGGCTGCAGCAAGGCCAGCAGCTGGTTCTGCGAGCGATAGGTGTCCCACAGCGAGAAGTACTCGTAGTAGGTCCAGCCCTCGGCATGGTGGATCGCATCGTCAAAGCCGCGATAGCGGCCATCGGCATCGCTTCCGGTCAGCGGCTGCAGCAGCGCGTGATACAGCGCGGTGTAGGCCACCGTGCGATCGTCGGCGCTGGCGCCGGCCAGCTGCATGCCGGCCAGTTCCCTGCGCCAGGCCTGTTGCGCGCGCTGGCGCATCTGCTCCAGGCCCAGCAGCTTGCCGCCCTGCATGCCGTCGGCGCGCAGGTTGTTGCGCGCGCCTTCGGCATCCACATGCGAGATGGCGCTGACCACGGTCACTGCGCGCGCGGTCTTGTTCTTGCCCAGCGGGAAGCTGAGCCAGGCGCCGTTGGGCTTGAGTTCGCCGCCCATGCCGTGGCGCGCGCCGGGCACGCCGCCGTCTTCGCCCCAGACACCGTGCGCGGTAAACGGGCGGTCGAATTCCAGCCGGAACCAGGTGGTGTATTCGTGGCCGCCGCAGAAGCTCTGCGTGGTGAGTTTGCCTTCGACCACACGGTCGCCGACCACCTGCAGCTGGCTGCCGATCACCACGTGGCGGTCGTTGGCCTGGCCGAGGTTGACCAGCACATGGCCGGTGTCGGCGCCGGGCGCGAAGCTGTAGCGCTCGGCGGCGGCGCGGGTGAGCGCGGTGGCTTCGGCGTCGATGCCGCCGTAGTCGGTCAGCCGCACCTTGTAGTAGCCGGCCTGGCCCACCTCGCCGTCATGGGTGTAGCGGGCGGCATAGCGCTTCTGGTCGAAGGCCTTGGCATCGGCGGTGTCGAAGTCGCCGCCCGGGCCGATGCGGCCGGTGACCGGCAGCACCGAGACCTGCCCGCCCTGCTCCCAGCAGCCGGCCCCGGACAGGAACGAATGGCCGAAGCCGCGGATGCTGGGGTCGTCGTAGCGCCAGCCGGCGTAGTGTGCGCCGATCGGGCTGACCTGGACCAGGCCGAACGGGGCCGAGGCACCGGGGAAGGTGTTGCCGTCGTCCTTGCTGCCGATGAAGGTGTTGACCTGCGCCGGGTCCTGCGCGGCCAGCGGCGCGGACACCGCCATGCCGAGCAGGCACAGGCCGGCGGCGGCGCGGCGCCAGAACGGCGCCGGAGCGCCCTGCGAAACGGAACGATCGGACCAGACTGCGGAGAGCATGCAAGACACCTCGGAGGAGAGGGCGACCGAAGCCGCAGGTGGGGATCCATGCCGATCGCTGCACCACGCAGCGATCGACGCACAACGACCGCGTTCAAACGGCGACCGGCAGCGCGATTTCGCGCACGACCTGGCTTGTTTGGATCGATCTAAATTCGATGCGGTCATGGGCCATGTGTCGGCAAAGATTAAGCATTCTCGACCGCTTGCTGCACACTGCGGCGCAGCAAGTGTGCGGATGCTGGCAGTTTTGCGGGTGTTTTAGACGTTTTGAGGCGATCTGTTGCGCGCTTCAGGTACTGCCATTCTGAAGCGTGTCAGAGGCACTGACGGATGAGTTGGCTCGGGATTGATTCGTCTGCGCTGCGTGCGGTTGGTTGAAGGTGGCGCTCTTGGGCGTGTTGCGCGTCGGGGGCCGAACCCTCACCCCGCCCCCCGCTCCGGCCCGCGCTAGCAGCGCGGGCGCTCCCAGGCACGCGCGCCAGTGGCGCGCAAGCCGTGCCTTATCGCCCCGGGGGGAGAGGGGCTTGGTCCACGGGGCTTGATGGCCCATAAAAAAAAGCCCGGTCAGTGACCGGGCTTGGCGACGCTGGCGTGGCGGCGGGAGGGGCCGACGCGCCGGTGACGCAGTTGCTTCAGATCCAGCGCATGCCCTCGAACGGGTTCCAGCTGGTGCTGCCCTTCACCTTGTCCAGGTAGTAGGCGTAGTTGGCGATCATGCCGGTCAACAACGACAGCGGCAGCCACAGCACGTTCTGAAACGCGGCCGGCAGGAACGAGGCCACGATGCTCACCACGACGCTGATGCCGATCAGGCTCAACGCCTTGCGCCACAGGCCGATGATGAAGAAATAGATGACGCCGAAGAAGAAGGCATAGAAGTTCATGCCGACCTTGACCTTCTCGCCAAAGCTCAGGGTCTTCAGTGCGTTCTTGTAACTGGGGTCTTTGGGGCCACCGTGACGGTCGAAGAAATCGAAACGGAACTGCCACTTGGGACTGAGCTGGGTGCGATCGAAGGTATCCATTCCAAACCATGTAGTTGAAAACGATTACATGATAGGCGATCGCGTATTCATCGGCACGTTCTTCGGCACCGGTCGGACGCGGAGGGTCAGCCGCCGATCAGCTTCAGCCGTGGCCGCTTGCAGGCCGCAGCGCGCGTTACTCGCGCTGGTCGCTGACACCGGTACCGCGGCGCGCCCGGCGCAGCGCGTACAGCGAACGGTCGGCGCGATCGACCACTGCCGCCAGCGCCTCGCCGTCGTGGCGCAGGGCGGTGCCCAGGGTGAACTGGATCGGGGCGTCGTCGGTGGCGGCCACGTAGTCGCGCGCCAGTGCCGCCAGCTGCGACTGGGTTGGTTGATGCAGCAGCACCAGGAACTCGTCCCCGCCCAGGCGGACCAGACGGTCCTGGGTGCGCAACGGCTGGTTGAGGAACCAGGCCATCTGCACCAGCACTTCATCGCCGCGCTGGTGGCCGTGGGTGTCGTTGACCAGCTTGAACTTGTCCAGATCCACCACGATGCAGCCCCAGCGCACGCTGGGGTCGCGCTTGTCCAGTTCGTCCAGGAAGCGGCGGTTGTAGCAGTTGGTGAGCGGGTCGGTGAACGACCATTCCAGCAGCTGCTTCTCCTGCTGGTACTGGTTGGTGATGTCCTGGGCGTGCGCCAGCACGACGGTGGCGTCGGCCTCCACGTCCAGCACGTTGCGGTACTGCCAATGGCGCAGGCTGCCATCGCTGGCGACCAGCTCGATCACGCCGGCATCCTGGCCGTCGAGCACCATCCGCGACAGATAGCCCTGGAAGGCGGCGTGCAGCTCGGGGCGGATGAATTCCAGCAACGAGCGCCCTTCCATGTCGTCCACGCTGCGGCCCAGCGAGCGCGCCGCGGCCGGATTGATGCTGATCAGCCGGCCATCCATCTCGTGGGTGCAGATCAGGCCCAGGCTGTACTGGAACATGTTGCGGAACTTGCGCTCGCTGGCAGCCAGCGCATCCACCGCGCGATGGCGGTCGGTGACGTCCTGGATCGCGCCGATCAGGCGGATGCGCCCGTCCACATGCTCCATCGAGCCGGTGCTGTGCACCCACAGCCGCCGGCCGGTGGCGCTGACCAGCGGCAGTTCCAGGTCCCAGGGCGTGCCGTCGCGCACGCAGCTGTCCACCGCCTCGGTGATCACCGCGCGCGCATCCAGCGGATAGAAGCCGATCCCCTCGGCCAGGGTCGGCCGGTAGCCGGGCGGCAGATCGTGCAGCCGGCAGGTCTGGTCCGACCAGGTCAGCACGCCGCTGGCCACATCCACCTCCCAGCCGCCGACACCGGCGACCCGGCCGGTGCGTTCCAGAAACGCTTCGCTCTCGCGCAGGCGTTGCTGCAGCTGTGCGTTGGCAGCTTCGCGCTCCAGCATCAGCCGGCGCTGCTCCAGCCCTTCGGCGGCGACCCTGGCCAGCTGCTGCAAGGCGGCCAGTTGCGCCGGCTCCAGCGCGCGCGGGCGCTGGTCGATCACGCACACCGTGCCCATGCGCAAACCGTCGGACAACACGATCGGCGCGCCGGCGTAATAACGGATCCCCGGCGCATCGGTGACCAGCGTGTTGTCGCAAAAGCGTGGATCGGCCGGCGCATTGCGTACTTCCATCACCGCATCGTCCTCGATGGCGTGGGTGCAGAACGCGAGCTCGCGTGGGGTTTCGCTGGCGCCGGGCAGGCCGATATTGGCCTTCCACCACTGACGATGCTCGTCCACCAACGACACCAGCGCGATCGGCGTGCCGGCAATCGCCTGCGCGGCGGCGGCCAACGCATCGAAGAACGGCTCGGCATCGGTATCGACGATCTGCAACAGCGCCAGACGCGACAGCCGATCGGTTTCGCGGGAAGTGGATGACGCGACGGTGTCGCAGTGGCTCAACGGAATGCTCGCTTGTTCCCCTGACAATCCGCTCAGTCTAGCGGACCGGGCATACCTGCCTGACGCTGGTTTCGTGCGCCGCGACACAGGATGGGGTGTGCGCCGGCGCTGCGGCCTGCCCGGCGGCACCGGCGCGTCGGCGCCCTAGGCGGCGGGGTCGGCGCCGCTGGAGGCGCTGGTGTCGTCCATCTGCAGGGCCAGGTACAGGCGCACGCAGTCGTCGGTGTTGCCCAGGTCCACGCCGCAGAGTCCTGCGATGCGCTGCATGCGGTAATCCAGCGTATTGCGGTGGATGGCCAGTGCCTTGGCGGTGGGCGCCATGCGCATGCCGGCGCCGAACCAGACCGACAAGGTCTTCAACAGGTCGCCGCGCCGGTCCTGTGCCAGCAGTGCCTGCAGCGGCTTGCGCAATTCGTCGGCCTGCCAGGCCTGGCGCAGGTCGTCCACCAGCACCGGCAGGCGATGGTCGTCGTAGAAGAACGCGTCGGCCTGCGGCGCGCGCGCCTTGCCGATGCGCATGGTGGTGCGCGCGATCTGGTGCGACAGCGCCAGCCCGTTGGGCTGCGGGAAGTATTGCCCCAGCGCGAGGCGGATGCGCAGCGGGCTGCTGGCACGCATGCGCTCGAGCAAGGTATGCGCGCGACGGCGTTGTTCGCCCACGTCCCAGTGGCCGCGGCGGTCCAGCGCGGGCTTGAGCACCACCAGTTCGTTGAGCGCGGTGGCGGCGATCAGGTTGCCGCGCTCGGGCGTGGCCAGCAGCGTGTGCAGGCGCTGCAGTTCCACCAGCATGGCGTCCAGGTCGAGGGTGCCGCTTTCCACTTCGATCACGGCCGCTACGCGCGGCAGGTCCAGCGCGATGCCGAGCCGTTCGGCCCAGCCGGCCAGTGCCGGGGTCGGTCCGTCGGCGCGGATCAGGCCGAGCGTGACTTCCTCGCGCAGGCGCGCATCGCGGGCCAGCAGGCGCAGCAGGCCGGCCTGTTCCAGCATCGCTTCGGCGGCCATGCGCACCAGTTCGGCCTGTTGCCCGATCCGCTGCGGCTCGCCGGTCAGCCCGACGCAGCCGACGATGCGGCCATCGGCGATCAGCGGCAGGTTGACGCCCGGGCGCACCGCGTCCAGCTGCCGGGCCAGCGCCGCATCGATCTCCACCCGGCCCTGCCTGGACAGCACCAGCAGCGCGCCTTCGTGCAGCTGGCCGAGGCGGGCCGGCTCGCCGCTGGCGATGATGACGCCGGTGTGGTCCATCACATTGACGTTGCCGTCGATGATGGTCATCGCGCGGTCGACGATGGACTGCGCCAGGGTGCGGTCGAGCGTGAGCATGGGCTGGGGTCTGTTGACGGGGTGAGGGAGGCTGCGGTGCCATGGTCGGCATGCACGTCGCCAAGCATGAGGCCAAGGCGCGCAGATGAGCGCGCGTCGCGGCCATGCTGCGGTTGCGCGGCGTCCGGGCCGTGAACCGGGCACGCCACCGGCACGCTGCGCTCATCCGCCTGCACGGCAGTGCGCGTCCGAGGCTGCAGGCAACGACGTGGTTACTTTGTCCTTTCGGCCGACGCGCCGCGCTGCATGGGCCATGCCCTCATGCGGCAGCCATGCAACGCACGCCGCTCTGCAGCAGCAGGATCTGGGCGAGGCAGCTGCGTGCGGCCATCACTGCAGGTCAGCGCCCCCCGACGTACGCGCCATCGTCTGCCCCACCTGCAATGTCGCCGCCACGTTGCGTGCGGCGATGCGCACGTTGCTGGCGGCTTCGGCCAGCGCCTGCTCCACCGTGCAGGCGCGGTGCACCACCGCAAACATCGCAGCGATGCCGTGCCCATGCAGCCGCGCGGCGCCGTTGCCCAGGCAACCGGCGATGGCGATCACCGGCTTGCCGTGCCGCTGCGCCACCCGCGCCACGCCCACCGGCGTCTTGCCGTGCAGGCTCTGGCTGTCCAGACGGCCTTCGCCGGTGATGACCAGATCGGCCTGGGCGACCAGCGCATCCAGCCCCAGCGCCTGCGCCACGATGTCCACGCCGGGCCGCAACTGCGCGCCCAGGTACGCCACAAGCGCCGCGCCCAGGCCGCCGGCCGCACCGCCGCCGGGCAGGTCATGCAGGCGCACACCGAGGTCGCGCTGCAGGAGGTTGGCGTAATGCTGCAGGTTGGTATCGAGCTGGCGCACCATGCTGGGCGTGGCGCCCTTCTGCGGGCCGAACACCGCCGAAGCACCGGTCGGGCCGATCAGTGGGTTGTCCACATCGCAGGCCACTTCGAAGTGGCAGTCCTGCAGGCGAACGTCCAGGCCGTCGGTCTCGATGCGGGCCAGCGCCGCCAGCGCGCCGCCGCCGGGGCCGATCGCCTCGCCGCGCGCATCCAGCAACCGCACGCCCAGGGCCTGCGCCAGGCCGGCGCCGCCGTCGTTGGTGGCACTGCCGCCGATGCCGATGATGAAGCGCCGCGCACCGGCATCCAGCGCGGCCAGGATCAACTCGCCCACGCCCGCGGTGCTGGTGCGCAGCGGCGCGCGCTCGGCCGGCGGCACCAGCGCCAGGCCGCTGGCGGCGGCCATTTCGATCACCGCGGTGCGGCCGTCGCCGGTCAGGCCGAAGAACGCCTGCACCGGGGTGCCGAGCGGGCCGCTGACCGTGCAGGCGATCACCCGCCCGCCGGTGGCCGCCACCAGGGCGTCGACCGTGCCTTCGCCGCCATCGGCGACCGGCACCTTGCGGTACTGCCAGTCGGGGAACACCTCGCGGAAGCCGGCCTCGATCTGGGTGGCCACCTCCAGCGCGGACAGGCTTTCCTTGTAGGAATCGGGGGCGATGACGATCTTCATGGGCACACTCGCTGGGACGGACGCATCACTGGTTCACCGCGCGTGCCGGCACCCGCAGCACCAGCGCCGCGCCCAGCAGCATGGCCCCGGCCAGCACGTACAGCGCCAGCTCGGTGCTGTGGGTGGCGTCCTTGATCCAGCCCACCAGGTACGGGCTGACGAAGCCGGCAACCTGGCCGGTGGAATTGATCAGCGCCAGCCCGCCGGCCGCCGCGGCGGCGGTGAGAAAGCCGTTGGTCAGCGGCCAGAACAGCGGCAAGCCGCTGACCGCGCCCATCGTGGCCAGGGTCATGCCGAACAGGGCCAGCGCGAGGTTGTCGGTGACGCTGGCGGCGATGCACAGCCCCGCCGCGCCCATCAGCAACGGGATCACCAGGTGCCAGCGGCGCTCGCCGCGGCGGTCGGCCGAGCGGCCCATCAGCACCATGAACACCGCCGCGGCCAGGTACGGGATGGCGCTCATCAGGCCGATCCGGGTCGGGTCGGTGACACTGCTGCCCTGGATGATCGACGGCAGCCAGAAGTTGATCGCATACACCCCGCTCTGGATGCAGAAGTACACCGTGCCCAGCAGCCATACCGCCGGGTTGCGCAGCACCGCGCCCAGCGAGGTGGAGGCGCTGGCCGGCTTGCCTGCTTCGTCGGCGGCCAGCGCGCGGGTCAGTGCCTGCTTCTCCTGCGGGTCCAGCCAGCGCGCCTGCTGCACGCCATCGCTGAGCAGGAACCACACCCCGATGCCCAACAGCACCGTGGGCAGGCCCTGCAGCAGGAACATCCATTGCCAGCCGGCCAGACCGCCCTGCCCGGCCGAGAAATGGCTGAGGATCCAGCCCGACAACGGCCCGCCCAGCACCCCGGAGATCGGAATGGCCGACATGAAGACGGTCATGACCCGGCCATGCTGGGCGCGCGGGAACCAGCGCGTCAGGTACAGCACGATGCCGGGGAAGAAGCCGGCCTCGGCCGCGCCGGTGAGCAGGCGCAGGGTGTAGAAGCCGGCCGGCGTGCGCACGAACATCAGGCAGGTCGACAGCAGGCCCCAGCTGACCATCATGATCGCCACCCAGCGGCGCGCACCGATGCGCTGCAGGATCAGGTTGCTCGGCACCCCGCAGGCCAGGTAGCCGATGAAGAAGATGCCCGCGCCCAATCCATACACGGTCTCGCTCATGCCCAGGTCGCCCAGCATCTGCAGCTTGGCAAAGCCGACATTGACCCGGTCCAGGTAGTTGAACAGGTAGCAGACGAACAGGAACGGGATCAGCCGCCACAGGATCCTGCGGTAGGTCGGGCCCAGGCCGTCGGAGGGCGGCAGAGGCCGGGAGGCTTGGGTCATCGCACGCTCCAGCAGTGGGTAAGCCCACCGGTGCGCAGTGCGTTGGCACCGACGCCACACAGGGGTCGGCGCATTCTAGTTGGTGCTTTTTCCCGGAAGCATCGTCAGCCTGCTGCCAGTCCATGGCAGATCGGCGCTAGTTTTTGTGCAAATGCCCAACTTCCCCAGGAGGCACGCGAGCCATACGCCGGACTCGGAGCGCACGCACGACAGACCGTCTCGCCTTTGCGAATCCCGACTCCCGACTGCCCAATCCCAGCACTACCTCCCCACTCCCGATTCCCCATTCCCCGCCGCATACGCCTGCGCCTGCCCCATCACCCGCAGCAGGTTGCCGCCCCAGATGCCGGCGATCTGCGGCTCGGTGTAGCCCTTGCGCAGCAACCAGGCGGTGATGCGCGGCAGGTCGGAGACGTCTTCCAGGCCGACCACGCCACCGCCGCCGTCCCAGTCCATGCCGATGCCCACGTGCTCGGGTCCGACCACCTTGAGCACATGCTCCAGATGGGCGAAGAAATCCTCCTCGGTGGCGCGCTTGATCGGGTAGCGCGCATCCAGGTCCTTGAGCGCGGCGCTCAGGGCGGTGCCGTCGGCGATCTTGATGTGCTCCCAGCCGCCGTATTGCTCGGTCAGCGCCTTCTCGGCGGCCTTGCGCTCGGGGCTGGCGCCGCTGTCGACCAGGTAGCCGCCATAGGAATTCACCTGGATCACCCCGCCGTGTGCGGCCAGCACCTTCAGCCGCGCGTCGTCGATATTGCGCGGATGGTCGAACACCGCACGCGCGCCGCTGTGCGAGAGCACGATCGGCACCGGCGACAGCGCGATCAATTGGTCGAACACCGCATCGGAGGCATGCGATTGATCGATCACGATGCCCAATGCCTGCGCCTGCTGCACCAGCTGCTTGCCGGCCGGACTCAGGCCCTTCCATTCCGGTCCCTTGGGATCGGTGGCCGAGTCGGCGAATTCGTTGTTGAGAAAATGCACGGTGCTCATCAGGCGCAGGCCTTGCGCGTAATAGAACCGCAGCAGCGTGGGGTCGGCCACCAACGGGCTGGCATTTTCCATGCTGATGTACACCACGCGCTTGCCAGCGGCCTTGATGCGCGCGGCATCGGCCGGCGTGGTGGCGAAGGCGAAGCGCTGCGGTTGCGCGGCCAGCAGCGTGTGGATCTTCAACAACCGCTGCAGGCCGGCATCGCGATCGTCCAGGTGCGCGGCCGCACTGCGATCGCCCTGCCCGGTGTAGACCGCCCAGAAGCCGCCATCCAGCGCGCCTTCGACCATGCGCGGGTAATCCACCTGCGACAGCCGGTTGCCGGCATGCGCCTGCAGGACGTCGAAGTCGGGGCGCTCCAGATTGGCCGGCGTGTCCAGATGCGAATCCAGCGTGACCAGCCGCTGTTGCAGAGCGGTGGCGCGCGCCAGTTCGGCCCTGGAAAACTCCAGCGCGTGGCTGGGTGCGGCCACGGCCAGACTCAGCACGATGGCGGTGCACAGGCGATGCAGGGTCATGGCAGCTCGCAGAAGTTGGGGGTGTATCGATCATAGCCGCGCTGGCCTCAGCCGCTGCACGATCAGGAGGTTCGCCTGCGTGGTCCGGGGCGTCGTCGCCGACCACGCCCCGGCGCTCACTTGCGTTCGAAGAACTCGTGATAGGCCTTGGATTTGCCTTCCGGCGACTTGCCCACCCCATTGCGGATCAGCGTCTTGCCATCTGCAGAGAACGTCCAGAACTCGCCGACGATCACGTCGTCGTCCTTCATCTTGAGGATCTGGTAGGTGTCGGCGCCGGTCTTGCTCACCGCGATCTGGTTGAAGCGCGCCTGCTCGTTGAGCGGGCTGGGTTTGCCGTCCAGCGTGGTGACGTAATCGACCTTGTACGGCGTGTCCGGGCGGGTGGTGTTGATGGAGTGGTACTCGATGCGGTTGTCGGAGAACTGCACGTTGATGGTCAGCCGCATGCCCTTGGGAAATTTGCCGTCGCTCCAGTTGGATTTGGATTCCACCAGGGTCCAGGCGCCGTCGTGCGGATCGGCCGCCGATGCGGCGAACGTGGCAGTCAACGCCGAGACGGCGAACAGGGCGGCGGTCAGAAAGGTGCGCATGGGCGGTGTCCTTGGAGGCTGGGATAGTGGGCGGTGCTGTCGGGTAGCTGCTTGGCGTCGGGCGATCGTCGGGAGCTGGGCATCAGAAGTCGGTGCGCGATTCCAGGTGCTGTTCGACCTGCTCGCGGGTGGTCCACAAGGTGCGGAACTCGCCCTTGGACAGCAGTGGCAGCTGGTCGCTGATGTGCGCCGAACCAGGCTGGCTGGCATTGCCGTAGCTCATCAGGCCCTTGGCCTTGAGCGGCGTGGAAAACTCCACCAGCGAGACCCAGGTTTCGCCGTGCTGCGGCAGGCGTTGGCCATCGGTATTGGGCGGGTTCCAGGTGATCACATCGAACGCACCGAGATTGCCGAAACCGCCGCGCCCGGGCACATCGACAGCGCCCAGGTGGAAGCGCGACACCTCGCCATACGGCCGGTCGATGGCGCCATAGGTCTTCTTGGTGCTGGCGACGGCCTGCTTGAGTCGGCGCAGCGCCAGCGCCGGGTCCTTCAGGCCGCTGGGTGTGGTCAGCGGCGCGTCCAGCGACCACGGCGTGGCATAACCGGCCTGCGAGAGGTAGCGCGCATCGCCGGTGAACAGGCGCGCCCATTCCTCGAACAACAACGCGCCGCGGCTGTCGGCTTCGAAGTGGCGGTCCCAGGCCTTGAGCACGTCGACCGCAGCGACAATGTCCGGATCGGTGCTGTCTGCGGCTGCGGCGTACAGCTGCGGCAACGTGCGATCGGCCGCCAGCGCCTGTGCGGTGCGCTTGAGTGCCACCAGCTGGTCGAAGTCGATGCTGTCGTGCTCGGCCAGCATCTTCACCGAGTTCTGCGCGCGCAACGACATCGGCCCGGTTGGGGCGACATAGGCCGGAAATGCGCTGGGGTCCAGCGCGCGCGGCCAGCTCGCCAGCCACGGCGGGTCGTTGGTGTTCTGCACGAAACCGCCGGCCGGATTGATCACCTTGGGCAGCTCGTCGTAGCTGTGCACATCGCTCCATAGCGTGGACGCGGTATCGCCGGGCACCAGGCCGCTCCAGTACTTCAGATCGCCTTGCGCATGCCTGGGCAGGATGCCGTTGTCCAGGAACAGCACGTTGCCGGCGTTGTCGGCATAGACGATGTTGAACATCGGCACCTGCAGCTGCTTGAGCGCGCGCTGGAACTGCGCAAAGTCCTGCGCCTTGCCCATGTCCCAGTACTGCTTGAGCATGTCGGGGCGATCCAGGCCAGCCACGCGCAGCGCCACGGTACTGCCGTCGTAGCGTTCGAACACCGGGCCGTGCACCGACTGCCGCACGTCCAGCGTCTGGGTTTTCAGCGCGCCATCGGCCTGACGGATCTTCAGCGTTCTGGTCTCCCGCTTGAACGGCAGCACCTTGCCGTCCAGCAGATAACCCTCGCCCGACAGCGTGAGTTTGTAGGTGGTCTGGCCCAGCAGCGTGTTCACCGTATTGGTGAAACCCAGTTGCTTGTTGAAGCCGAAACGCAGGATCGGCAGGCCGACCTGGGTGGCGCCGTACAGATCCACGCCCGGTCCGTTGAGATGCGCTTCGTAATAGGTGAAAAAGCCGCTGCCCCAGGGCAGGTGCGGGTTGGCCAGCAGCATGGCATGGCCGTCGCGGGTCTTGCTCGGCATCAGCGCCCAGGCATTGGAGCCATCGCGGGCCTGGCCGTCCTTGGGCGCTTCGCCCAGCACCTTGGCCGGCGAGGCGATGTAGACGTAATTCATCAGCCGGTGCGCGTGCGCCACCACGTCCACGCCGGTGATCGGCAGCACCACCTTGACGTTGGCGTCCAGGGCCTCCGGATGTGCGGCCGCGTAGGCGTTGATGCCTTGCGCGAAGGCGTCCAGGTCGGCACGAAAGCCCGGGGCCTGCTGCCGGTACCACTGCTGCGCGCGTGGGTAGACAGCGTTGCTGACCAGCCAGCGATCCTGTTCGGCGTACTTCTCGCCCCAGTATTCGGCGGCGCGGCCGCGCGCTTCGCCATACAGATGCAGCAGCAGATTGCCATGGCTATGGGTCTGCGCCCAACCGAAACCGTAGAAGGTGCCGGCTTCGGTCCTGGCATAGACATGCGGCACGCCGTAGCGGTCCCACAGGATCTCGCCGGTGTCCTTGCCGGCGCCGGCAAGCGCCGCCAGCGGGACACACGCCAACGCGATCAACAGCCCTGCGCAGATGGAAGCGCTGCGCGCATGCGCCCGCATCGAAGAAAGTCGCGGCACTGGGTCACTCCTCAAAAGGTGTAGGTCAACTTGGTGTAGTAGGACCCGCCGGTGAAGCCGTACGGCACGCTGGTCACATAGAAACCGCTGCCGGTGCTGGCGACCGCACCGATGTTGTTCGGGTATTGGTTGAACAGGTTGTTGGCGCCGAGCGTCCAGGTGATGCGCCCGGACAGTGCGTAGGACGCTTCCAGATCGGTGATCCATTTGGCCGGCACGTGTTCGTCGTTGGCCGGGTTGTTTTCCAGCACGTCGAAGCTGCCGAAGCGGTTGACGCGCACGTTGAGCGCGAAGTCGCCGATCACCCAATTGCCGCCCAGCAGCAGCTTGCTGCGCGGGGTGCGCGACAGGTAGCCGCGCGAGGCACGGTCGAACAGTTCGTAGCCGGCGCCCAGCGAGTCCAGTGCGGACGGGTTGTCGGCGATGCGGGTGATCTCGGTGGTGTTGTAGTTGTAGCCCAGGTTCCAGTTGACCCGGCCCCAGTCGCCGGCCTCCATGCGCCAGGTCGCCACCACGTCCACGCCTTCAGTGCGGGTGTCGATGGCGTTGGTGAAGTACTGCGCGCTGTCGACGCCGGACACGCCGGCGCGGGTGAGCAGGTCGGTGATCGCCGCACCGGTGATGTAGCCGGTCATGCCGATGCGGTCGTCCAGATCGATGCGGTAGGCATCCACGGTGAGGCTGAGCGCGCGCGTGGGGTTGTAGGTGAAGCCGATGCTGGCATTGGTGGATTCCTCCGGCTTCAGCGGTTCGGCCCCCAGTGCCAGCGCGGCGGGGGAATCCACCGGCAGCGTCTTGGCCAGGAACAGCTCGCGGTCGCCGTTGTCCAGCGTGCGCCAGCTGCTGTTGGTGGCCGCGTACAGGGCCTGCGCCAGGGCCGGCGCGCGGAAGCCGGTGCTGGCCGCGCCACGCAGCGCGAAGGTCGGGGTGATGGCCCAGCGCGCGGTGAACTTGCCCACCGCGGTGTCGCCGGCCGAATCATCGAAGCGCTCGTAGCGTCCGGCCAGGCCCAGCGACACGCTGTCGGCCACGTCCCAGGTCAGGTCGACATAGGCCGCGCCGCTGTTGCGATCCAGGCTGCCGGCTTCGTCGGGCTGAAAGGTGATCGCGCCCTGCGCGCCGGGCGGCGGCGCCTGCCCGGCACGCGGATGCCCGGCCGGGAACACGTAGCTGCCGGCCGCGTAGGCCGCCTGCTCGCCGGCCTGGATCTCGTATTTTTCGTAGCGATGCTGCACACCCAACGACACCTGCAGCGGGCGCTCGGCCAGTTGCAGGCCGCGGGTGATGTCCAGGCTGGTGGTCCAGTCGGTGGAGGTCAGCTGGCCGAGATAGAACGCGGTGGGGCTGGTCGGCCCCAGGCTGGCGTTGAGCGTGTGCAGGCCGTCGCGTTCGGAGGCGTTGCTGCCGTAGCTGGTGGCCAGGTCCCAATCCCACTGGCCCCACAGGCCCTTGATGCCGGCGGTGAACTCGTAATCGGTCTCGTCGATGCGCAGGCGCGGGCTGTACCCGTCCGGATAGATCTCCTGCAGGGTGTTGTTGGCGTTGGGATTGCGGAACGACCATTCCAGGTCGCTCAGGCGGCGGCTGTAGGTGGCGTAGGAATACCCACGCAGCTCGCCGCCCAGGCCCAGTTCGGCGTTGTAGGACAGGTTGGCGCCCTTCTGCCAGGGCTGGCCGAAGTTGCGCGTGATCAGGCGGTTGGCGGTGGCCTCGCGCGGGTCCGGCTGGCCGTTGACCGGGTAGTACAGCCGGTAATCGTCGGCCACCGGTACTGCGCGATTGGAGCTCTGCTGGTACCTGGCGTCGGCGGCCAGATAGACGAAGCCGTCGCTGCCCAGCGCCAGCCCCTTGCCGATGCTGGCGCTGCTGCTGTCGCCATCGGCGCGGTCGATGTTCTGGCCCCACAGCAGGTCGGCCTTGCCACCCTCGGCATCGGACTTGAGCAGGATGTTGATGACGCCGGCGATTGCGTCCGAGCCGTACTGCGCGGCGGCGCCGTCGCGCAGCACCTCGATGTGATCCACCGCCGAGACCGGGATCAGGCTCATGTCCACCGGCACCGAACCGCGCCCGACGATGCCGGCGATGTTGATGCTGGCGGTGCGGTGGCGGCGCTTGCCGTTGACCAGCACCAGGGTGTGATCCGGATTGAGCCCGCGCAGCCCGCCGGTGGCGATCACATACGAGGTGCCGTTGCCGGATTTGGCCGGTGCATTGAACGAGGGCACCAGATCGTTGAGCGCCGACAGCAGGCCCGGGCGACCGGTCTTTTCCAGTTCCGCCGCGCCGATCACATCGATCGGGGTGGGGCTTTCGGTGACGGTGCGCTGCACGCCGCGTGCGCCGGTGACCACCACCGCATCCAGGTTGCCGACTGCGGCATCGGCTGGCGGTGCAGCGGCTGGTGGCGTCGGTGCGGATGCGTCCACCTGTGCGTAGCCCACGGCGGGATATCCGTGCAACGCGGCCGTCATCGGCTGCGCCGAGGCCAGCGTGATGCGTTCGCCATCGTCTTGAACCACGCTCAGTCCGGTGCCGGCCAGCAACTGCCGCAATGCCACGCGCGATTCCAGCGTGCCCTGCACCGCCGGCGTGCGTACCTGCTGCAGGTATTCGCCGGGTGCCACGATCTGCACGCCGGCCTGCCGCGCAAATTCCGGCAACGCCACCACCGCATTGCTCTCGGGGAGCGAGAACGTGCGCCCCTGCGGCGAGGCTGCCAAGGCCGCTCCCGCTGCCATCGTCGCCACGGCCGTGCCGATGGCCTTGCTCAAACGCCTGCTTGCTGCCTGCATCACTGCTCTCCGCTGGCGCGCGTGCGCCGCTGTCCGGTCGTCGTCACCGTTGCTGTGTGGCCCCCTGTCTGTTGGATGCGTGGCCGCCGCTTTTCCGCCATCGACATCGCGGGTGGTGACGTGCAGCGGTGCACCTCACTGCGCGAGCGCGCCGCGCAAGTGGATGCCGCCACGGGTGTGTTCGATCTGCAGGCCCATGCTCAGCGCAACGGAGCGTGCGAAGCCTTCCGGATCGTTGGCCGAATACAGGCCGACCACGGTGCGCCGCGCCACCGCGGGGTCGTCGATCAGGATGCGCATGTCGTTGTAGCGGGCGAATTCGGCCGCGGCCTGCGCCAAGGTGTCGCCGTCGAAGGCGATCATTCCCTCGCGCCAGACCAGCAACTGCTGCACGCGCCGTGCTGGCAGCGGCTGCACCTGCACCGCCTGCGTCGGGCTGACCATGGCCAGCATGTTGGCGGCCACCCGCTGCGGTGTGCGCCGGTCGGCCTCCACTTCGACGGTGCCTTCGCGCACGACGACCTTGACCGCATCGTCCTGCCGCCGACGCACGCTGAAACTGGTGCCGACCGCGCGCACTTCCGCGCCGGCCGCCATCACCACGAACGGGCGATGACGGTCCTTGGTCACATCGAACAAGGCCTCGCCACGCAGCAACTGGATCTGGCGACGGTCGGCGCTGAACTCCACCACCACTTCCGAGCCGGAATTCAGCGTCACCGCCGAGCCGTCTGCCAACGGCAGGCGCAACACCTCGCCGATGCGGGTGAGGTGATGGCCGCTGCCGGGCGCGCCGGTGTCGGGGACGGCGGGCTGCAATGCCAGCATGCCGGTAGCCGCAGCGACCACGCAGGCGGCAAGTGCGGCCAGCCACCTGCCGCGTCGATGCGTGCGCCGCGAACACGTCGCTTCCGCGGCAAAGTCCTGCCCCAGCGCGCGCGCACGATCGAAATGCAGATGCACCGCGTGCGCCCGTGCATAGGCGCCGCGATGGCGCACGTCTTCGGCCAACCAGCGGTCGCGCTGCACGCGCTCGGCCGGCGTGAGCGGATCGCGGTCCTCGCGTCCCACCCAGGCGGCGGCAATGTCGTCGATGCTGCGCATGCTCAGCTGCCGCGCTGCGGATCGGCCAGGCGCGTGGCCGGCGCGGCGTGGCCCGCGGCCGGTGCCGATGCGGGCGTGCGGCCCATGCGTGCCATCAGCAGACGCAATCCCTTCACGGTGTGTTTTTCCACGGTGTTCTCGCTGATTCCGAGCCGCGCGGCAATCTCGCGCTGCGACAGGCCGTCGACCTTGCGCAGCAGAAACACCTGGCGGCATTTGTCCGGCAGTGCCGCCAGCGCTTCGCCGATGCGGCGCAGCTCCTGACCGGCAATGGCGTGGCGCTCAGGTGAGCGCTCGTCCTGTGTGATGTCCAGGCGCTCGATTTCCGCCACGCTCTCGATCGACACGATCCTGGCGCGGCGCACCTGCTGCAGCAGCACCGACTGCGCAGCGGTGAACAGATAGGCGCGCGGATTGGCGATATGACCCACCTCGCCCAGCCCGGCCAGGATGGCGTAGGTCTCCTGGATGACGTCGTCGCAATCGACGTTGCCGGGGGCGTGCTTGCGCAGCCAGCGCCGCAGCGCCGGCTCGTGCGGCAGGACCTGCGTCGCCAGCCAGGCGGCGCGCTGGGAATCGATGGCCGGCATCTAGGACGCGGCCGCTGACGTGCCCGCACGTCGAAGTGAGGAAGTCATTGCGTTCTCCGGGGGTTCGAGCGAAGGACCTGCTCTTGAAGTCACGATGCGCCAGCGGCGCAACTCCGCCATGCACTCCGACGGGTGGCCCGCTGCGATGGCACTACCCGCGCAGCGCGCGCCGGACATCGACAATGTCCGGTCGGATGCGGCCAACGAAATGGCCGTTGGCAATGACCTGACTGCCTTGGGTTATGCAGGCGCGCCGCCACGCCAATGGCAACGCGAATGGCAACCCCGTGGTGATGGGCGGCGCCGTGCAGGGCACTGCAGTATCTGGCGGTCTGAACGTGCGGCATCCGGGCGCGACGAGCGGCGCCGATGCGCTAGCGAGTACGGTGTTTATGGGGCCGGGCGTGCTGTGGCGATGTCGATCCGGGGACCATGACAAAGTCCGGTTTCGGGGGCCAATCTGCGCCAGGCGGTGCCGGACATCACCGCAGGGCCGGTGGGTTGGTGATCGGTTGCCGCTGCAACCAGCCGCAGGTCATCGGCGGATGGGCCCGATACGCGCAGGCCGAAGATGGCCTGGCCGGTGGTCCTTCGAGCGGCTGGCAGAAGCGATCGGGCGTGCGCAGTTGGCAGCACGCAGCACGCAGCACGCAAACGATTTGATCTGGCCTGCAAGAAATCCATCGCACGCGCCTGATCAGCGCGCAGTGGTGCTGCGCGCCGTGTTCAGTCGCCCAGTTCGGACAGGCGTGCGCGCACGCTCTCCACATCGACGTGCTCCCGCAGGTGCAGCCACTGCCGCGCCCACACCGAGCGCAACACGATCCAGGCACCGAACACGCCCAGACAGGTCGAGCCCAGCGCCAGCGTCAACGGATGCAACGGCGAGCCGCTGCCGGTCTGGAACAGATACATGAAGGCCCCGGAAAACAGCAGCCACACGCCGAACACCGGCCAGTTGCTGGCCAGCAGGCTGGCATGGGGCCGCTCGATCTCGCGCAGCAACCGGGTCAGCGCCTTGCGTTCCTCATCGTCCGGTGTCATCGACTGGCCGCTCCACGGATTGGTCGCCGCGCTAGATCACGCGGCAGAAAACAGCCTTCAGGTAGCGCGATTCCTGCACGTGCGCCATGAACGGATGGTCCGGACCGGCACCGGCCACCTTCAGGATCTGGATGGTGCGCCCGGAGAAATACGAGGCGCGCCGCAGCATGTCCAGAAACTCCTGCTCGGCCACCAGCCCGGTGCACGAGAAGGTGGCGAACAGGCCGCCGGGCTTGACCACGCCCAGCGCCAGCTTGTTCATGTCCAGGTACTTCTTCAGCGCCGGGATCACCTGCTCGCGGTCGCGGGTCATCTTGGCCGGGTCCAGGATCACCACATCGAACTGCTCGCCGCGGTTGGACGCATCGCGCAGCCACGGGAAGATGTCGGCCTGCACGAACTTGGGCCGCACGTTGTTGAGCTTGGCGTTGCCCTTGGCGATGGCGATCACGTCCTCGTCGATGTCCACGCCCAGCACCTCGGACGCACCGCGCGCGGCCGCATACACCGCAAAGCCGCCGGTGTTGCAGCACAGGTCCAGCACGCTCTTGCCCTCGACCTGCTCGCTCAGCCACTGGCGGTTCTCGCGCTGGTCGGCGAAGAAGCCGGTCTTGTGCGCACCGGCCGGGTCGGCGCGGAACCTGATGCCGTACTCGGTGATCACCGATGCTTCGGTGGTGGTATTGCCGTGGAAATCGAAGCTTTCCTGCTTCTGCACGTGTTCGTCGGCAAAGCTGTGGAAGCGGCAGCCCGGGAACTGCGCGCGCAGCGCCTCGTAGATCCACTCGCGGTGGCGGAACATGCCGGCGGCGAAGAACTCCACCACCACCAGGTCGCCATAGCGGTCCACCACCAGGCCGGACAGGCCGTCGCCTTCGCTGTGCACCACGCGCCAGGCATCGGACACCGCGTCGAGCTTGAGCCAGTCGCGGCGCAGGCTCACTGCCGCGGCGATCTTGCGCGAGAACCAGCCCGCATCCACCGGCACCGCCTGGTCGGTCTCCAGGATGCGCACGGCGATGCGCGAGTGGCCGTTGTAGAAGCCGCGGCCGACCCACTCCCCGTCCACGCCGACCACATCGACGATGGTGCCGGGTTTGGGCTTGGCGGCGGGCTTTTCCACCAGCTTCTGGAAGATCCACGGGTGGCTGGAGCGCCAGGCATTCTTGAGTCGGACGACGGGGACTGGAGTATTCATCCGCCCATTGTATCCGGCTGGATTGACGTGCCTGCCCTCCGGCACGCAGAATCGGGCGCAGAAGGGGAGTAGCTCCCAGCGTTGTCGCCGTCATGACGAGTCCTGCCAGCCAGGCTCCGGTGCAACGGCAACCGGCCAGGCCGGTTGTGAGCGAGACCTTCGCCGCGCAGGCGAAGGTCCGTCACCCGGAATCCACGATTTCCGTGTCACAAGGCCTCAGCCCACCGGCTGTCCAGGTCGTTTCACTTTCGGGATTCTTTTATGCAAACCATTGGCAATGTCTGGTTATGGGGCGGCTTCGCGATCGTGGTGATCGTGGCCCTGTTGGTCGATCTGGTGCTGATGCGCCACGGCGGTGCCCACAAGGTCACCTTCAAGGAAGCCACCTGGTGGAGCATTGGCTGGGTGCTGCTGGCGCTCGCCTTCAACGCCGGCCTGTGGTGGTACCTGCAGGGCAGCATGGGCGACGCGGCGGCCGACCGCATCGGGCTGGAGTTCCTGACCGGCTACCTGGTCGAGAAATCGCTGGCGGTCGACAACATCTTCGTGTTCCTGATGGTGATGACCTACTTCGGCGTGCCCGAGGAACAGCGCCAGCGCGTGCTGATCATCGGCGTGCTGGGCGCGATCGTGCTGCGCGCGATCATGATCTTTGCCGGCTCGGTGCTGCTGACCAAGTTCCACTGGCTGCTGTATGTGTTCGGCGCGTTCCTGCTGCTGACCGGCATCAAGATGTGGTTCTCCGCCGGCAAGGAGCCGGATCTGGAAGCCAACCCGGTGCTGCGCTGGATGCGCGGGCATCTGCGCCTGAGTCCGCAATACCACGGCCATGCGCTGAGCGTGATCAAGGACGGCAAGCGCTGGTTCACCCCGTTGTTCGTGGTGCTGATCCTGATTGCGGTGATCGATGTGATCTTTGCGGTGGACAGCATCCCGGCGATCTTTGCAATCACCACCGACCCGTTCATCGTGCTGACCTCCAACGTGTTCGCGGTGCTGGGCCTGCGCGCGATGTTCTTCCTGCTGGCCGGCATGGCCGACCGCTTCCACCTGCTGCCGTATGGGCTGGCGGTGATCCTGGTGTTCATCGGCACCAAGATGATGATCATCGATCTGTACAAGATCCCGGTGCTGGTCTCGCTGGCAGTGGTGATCGTGATCCTGGTCTTCACCATCGTGCTGAGCCTGCTGCGGCCGCCCAAGCCGGCCAGGCACTGAGGGGCTGGGAATCGGGAATCGGGAATCGGGGACGGTAGCGCCGCGTGTGTTGCTGGCATCCAAGCGCACCGACCATCTCGACAGGTCCTTGCGCTCACCGTCGCGGGCCCTTGAGCGGCATGGATGCCGCGCCAGAGCCTGGCTACCCGAGATCCTGGTCGTCACCATCTGCTGAGTTTGGTGCGGCCACCCAAGCCGGCCCCCGCACTGACAGGCTGGGAGTCCGGAGTCTGCAATTGGGATTCGGGAACGGCCGCGCTGCATGCACTGCTCACAACCAAGCGCACCGACCAACTCGACGGGCCCTTGCCTGCTCACCGTCGCGGGACCTTACGCGGCATGGATGCCGCGTAAGAGCCTCCATGGACGTACTTGCGGCGTGTCCCGCGACGGTGGGCGGGCAAGGGCCCTGCAGCCAAGCCGCAGATCGTCTGCCCTACGACCGAGGCATCCACACCGTTCAATCCCCTCTCAAGGCCGCCGGGATTTCAGGCGCCAGGTCGCTGGGGCGTTCCCGGGCCGAACTGGCGAGGGCGTGATGCCGCGCATGTTCGTGTCGCGCCCCGGTCACCTGCATGGTGCCTTGCGGCCGCTGCGCCAATGTTCGGCGGCGGGGCTGGATTATCCCGTCGTCGGGCCTGCTTATCCCGAGGCGGATAGCTTGTAAAAAATCCGCGCGACGCCATCCGTGAAGGTATGACACCGCCTCCTGTTGCCGCCGCCGACGCCACCGCGCAAGACCGCCTGGATCGTTCCCGGGTGTTGCGTGCCTTCAACTTCAGCCTGGCCGCCGTGCTGCTGCTGGTGGCGGTGTTCACCGCCCAGGGCATGTTCGACTGGCGCGCCTGGGCGGTGGCACCGCTGCAGGCCGACGGCCTGCTCGGCATCCTCACCGCACCGCTGCTGCATGGCTCGCTCGCGCATCTGGGCGCCAACGCCGCCGCGCTACTGATCCTGGGCACGCTGGCCGGCAGCGTGTATCCGCGTGCCACCGCCCTGGCGCTGCCGTTGTTGTGGCTGGGCTCGGGCCTGGGCGCGTGGTTGCTGGGCGAGCCCGGCAGCCGGCATCTGGGCGCCAGCGGCGTCACCCACGGGCTGATGTTCCTGGTGTTCGTGCTGGGCCTGCTGCGCCGCGACCGCCCGGCGATCGCCACCAGCATGATCGCCTTCCTGTTCTATGGCGGCATGTTGCTGACCATCCTGCCGCACGAAGCCGGCGTGTCCTGGCAATCGCATCTGGGCGGCGCGGTGGCCGGCCTGATCGCCGCGTTGCTGCTGCGCCTGCGCGACCCGCAACAGGCCAGGCCGCGCTACAGCTGGGAGGACGAAGACGAGGACGCTGCGTGGGAAGTAAGCAATGGCGAGCACGACGTGCTGGAACCGCCACCGCCGCGCCAGGTACCGGTGCTGTGGCAGCGCCAGGAAGACGGCTCGCACAACGTGGTGCTGCACTTCCCACCGCGCGAGCGCCCACCGGGCAGCTAGTGCCTGCATGGAGCAACGACCCAAACGGCCCCTGTTTCCCGTAGGAGCGTGCCTGCGCGCGACAGGGCATTACCGGGACCGCCCCATCGCGCGCAGGCACGCTCCTACAAAGGCGCTGCCTAGCGCGATGCTTGCCCCCGCAACGCACGCCGTGCCAGGCCCGGGTCGTCGGCGAAGAAGGCATCGATGCCGGCGTCCAGATAGGTCTTGAGTTCGGCCAGTGCACCGGCGTCGTTACGCTCGGTCACCGCGCCGCTGCTGCGGTTTTCGGCAGCCAAGAAGTAGTTCTCCGGGCGGAACGTGTACGGCTGCACCTGCAGTCCTGCCGCATGCGCGTCGTGCACCAGGCTGGTCGGCGTGCCCAGGCGTTGCTGCGCATCCAGCGGAATGATGCTGCGGATGTCCGGGCCGATCGCATCGGCGTAGCTGGCAACCTGCGTCAACCCCTCGGGCGTGATCATCTGCCCGTAGGTCCGCGGCGCGCTGCCCACGCCCGCATCGGGCAACGCCATCTGCGCGCCGGCCAGCAACTGCAGCAGGCGAATGTTGCTGCTGCGCCCGATCTTGCCGCGCAAATAACGCAGGTTGCCGGTCTCGAACGACTGGATCACCACCGGTGCGGTCTGCGTGTAGGCATGCGCACGCAGGCTCGCCAGCACCTTGTCTTCCATCGCCAGATGCAGCCGGCTGAAATAGCTCGGGTGCTTGATCTCCGGAATCAGCCCGATGCTGCGCCCAGTTGCCGCCGATTCGGCTGCGACAAAATCGATGATCTCGTCGAAGGTGACGATCTGAAACTGCCCATCCCAGCGCGTGCCGCGCAACTGCGGCAGACGCTCGCGCGCGCGCAGCGTCTTCAATTCGGCCAGCGTGAAATCCTCGGTGAACCAGCCTTCCATCGCCTGGCCATCGATGGTCTTGCGGGTCTTGCGCGCAGCGAACTCCGGGTGACTGGCCACGTCGGTCGTACCGCCGATCTCGTTCTCATGGCGCGCCACCAGCACGCCATCCCTGGTGGACACCAGGTCCGGCTCGACAAAATCGGCGCCATCGACAATCGCTTTGGCATACGCGGCCAAGGTGTGTTCCGGGCGCAGTGCGCTGGCGCCACGGTGCGCAAAGATCTGCACCGTCTTCGCCAACGGCGCCTCTGCCAACGCGGGCCCGCTCATACCGACCATCATTGCCCCCAACAGCCAGATACGGTGAAACTGCATCATGCCTTTCTCCAACTGAGTGTTGCCATCAGACGCTGGCCCTGATCGTCAAGCCGGCGTGGCAGGTGCTGGTTACCGTCTCATGGATCGCTGATGCGCTGCGTTGCCGAGCACGGTCGATGCCCACCTAACGACGCGTCACAACGTCTGCCAACCACGAAGACGCCCAGCATCATCCGGCATCGGTAATTCCTAAACAGCAACAAGACCCGCTTTTACGATTCCCGAATCCCGATTCCCAATTCCCGTCCTCAAAACTTGGCATCCAGCGTCAAAAACACCTGCCGCGGCGCGCTGGCATGGAACGCCAGCTGGCGGCCAGTCGGATCGCTGTTGGCGAACGCGGTGAGATTGGACGCGTACCGCTTGTCGGTGAGGTTGGTGACGTTGAGCGAGAGCTTGAGCCCCTGCAGCACGCCGGCCTGGCCGAAGTCGTAGCCAGCGCCCAAGTCGAACGAGGTGTAGCCGCCAAAGCCCTGATCGTTGGTGTAGGTGTAGTAGCGCTGGCCGGTGTACTTGCCGCGCAGATTGATGTTCCAGTTGGCGTAGTTGAACGCGATTTCGCTGGCGAACATGCGCTTGGGCGTATCCACCGTGGTCTTCCCGGCGGTGGGGATGGTCACCCCGTTCTGCACATAGTTGTCGTCGTAGGTCGAACGGTTGATCGAGGCCGAGTTGTACCACTGCAGGTAGCTGGTCGGCTTCCAGATCACCGTCAGTTCGCCACCGCGGCTGCTCACCGAACCCACGTTGAAGAAGCGTGTGGTGCAGGCCGGCGTGGTGCCCTGCTGGATGCTGGCGCAGGGATTGAGCGAGAGCAGGCGGTTGTCGAAGGTGACGTCGTAGCCGACCAGCGAGGCTTCGAAGCGGTCACGCACGAAGCGATAACCGGCCTCCACGGTGCGCGACTTTTCCGGCTCCAGCGCACCGGCGCTGGCATCGAACGAGGCCTGCGTCACCAGCAACGGACCACCGGCGCCGCCGCCCTGGAACGCGGCAATGTTTTCCGCGTACGAGGCAAACACCTCCTGCCCGTCGGCGATGCGATAGCCCAGGCCGACCTGCGGCAGCACCGACTCGCTGGCCTTGATCGAGCCGGTCGCCACCGGTGCTTCCACCGCCAGCCCCGGCGTCTCGCGCGCGGTCATTTCGGTGCTGGGGCTCTTGATGCCCAGATCCACGCTCAGGCGCTCGTCGAGGAACTTGAAGTTGCCCTGCACGTAGAACTGCCGCGTGGTGATGATGTAGTTCTGCGAGAACAGCCGGCGATCCGGATCCTGCAGGAACTTGTCGTCGCTGACCGGCCCGTCGATCCAGTAGAAATTGCGCTCCACATCGTGGTGATTGCGCTCGTACCACAGCCCGGCTTCGAGGTGATGCGCGCCCAGGTTCCAGCCGAGTGACGCGATGCCGCCGGTGCGGTTGATCCAGTAATTGGTGCTGCGGATCGAGATCGGCAGCGCCTGCGGCGTCCCCGGATTGGATGCCTGGCCAGGCGACCACCAGTGGCCCTGCCCCTTGTTTTCGTGGTGATAGACCTGGGTGTGCAGGCTGATCGCATCGTTGGGCTGGAAGTCGCCGGCCACGTAGAACAGATCGTCGTCGCGCAACGCGCGGCTCTGGTAGTAGGCATCGTCGACATTGTCCACGCCGCCGCTGAAACCGCAGCGCGCCGCATTGCGCGTGGCCGGTGCGCAGTACGCCGCGGCCAACGCGCGGTTCCAGTCCGGTGCGTACAGGTTCCAGTCCCAGCCCAGGCCACGCGCCATGCCGCTCTTGGACAGATACGCA
The DNA here is from genome assembly GCF_003993495.1 of Xanthomonas sp. BRIP62418. Classification (NCBI taxonomy): domain Bacteria; kingdom Pseudomonadati; phylum Pseudomonadota; class Gammaproteobacteria; order Lysobacterales; family Lysobacteraceae; genus Xanthomonas; species Xanthomonas sp. BRIP62418. The sequence continues at coordinate 214,248 of NZ_QEZG01000033.1, read as the reverse complement.
TAGTCCGCCTGCGAGGTGCGCGAGGTATCGGCAAATGCGGTCAGCTTGCCGCCGTCAAACTGGTACACGCCCTTGGCATTGAACTGCCGCGTGGTGGTCGGCGAGTCCGGGCGCGTCCACATGTCGGCTTCGGCATTGATGCCGGACAGATAGGCCGAAAAGCCGTTGTAGTCGCCGGTGTCCACACGCAGGAAGGTGCGGCGATTGGCGTCCGAGCCCACCGTCTGCGACAGCTGCCCGCCGAACACGCTGGACGGATCGGCCGAGTAGTACTGGATGGTGCCGCCCAGGTTGCTGGTAGATGCAGTGCCCAGCGCGCCGATGCCCGAGGCCAGCTCCACGCCGCCGAAGTTTTCCGCAATCAGGGCGCGGCTGATGTTGAGGCCGTTGTAGTTGCCGTAGGCGTTGTCGCCCAGCGGCAGGCCGTCGAGCGTATAGCCCAGGCGCGTGCCGTTGAAGCCGCGCAGGCTGATCGTCTGCGACTCCTCGTTGGCACCGAAGGCATCGTTGGATTGCACGTTCACGCCCGGCATGCGGTTGAGCAGCTTCTGGATGCTGGTACCCGGCGGCAACACCGGGATGTCCTGCTGGGTGATGCGCTGCACCTGACGCGTTTCGCCCTGGCCGATCACCGAGACCGCATCGAGTTGCTGCACGGTCGTGCCGGTGTCGGCAGTCACGTCGGGGTCGGCAGCATGGGCGGCCGGCGACAGCACGAGCGCGGTAAAGACAGCGGCACTTAAGAGATGGGTCTTGGGCATGGGCGGCAGGGAACGAGTCAAAAGATGACGGCAAGCGTGCGACAGCTGTCTTGCGCCGATGCGACGGCCAGGTGACAGTGCCGCGACAGTCGCAGTGCATCCCGCGCAAGCGCTGCGCCGCGCTTGCATGCAGATGTCATCTGCGCGTCGTAATCTGCGACCTCATCCATCTGTGTTGTCCGAGGGTTGGTCCATGTCCCATCGCATTGCCCGCGCTTGTTCCCGGACGCTGACCGGCGCCGCCATCGCCGTGTTGGCCTGGGGATGCGGCATCGCCAGCGCGCGGGATAACGTCGCCGCGACGGGCTCGGTGATCGCCACCGATGCACATGGCTACCTGGAAAAGACACACGTGCCCGACAGCCTGCGCCTGGTGCCGCCGCCGCCGCAGGACGGCAGCGCCGCGCTCGCCAACGATCAGGCCATCGCCACGTACATGCTCGCCCTGCGCGGCACACCGCGCTGGGACCTGGCCACACGGGACGCAGCGCTGGGGTTTCCCGCAGCCGCCACCCACTTCAGCTGCGCGCTCGGCATCCAGATCGACCAGGCCCACACCCCGCACCTGCTGCGCCTGCTGGAGCGCAGCATGCGCGATGCCAGCACCAGCACCAGCGCAGCGAAGGCGCGCTACCAACGCCCCCGCCCGTTCATGCGCAACGACCAACCGATGTGCACGCCCGGCGACGACGCGGCACTGCGCAAGAACGGCTCCTATCCCTCCGGCCACACTGCCATCGGCTGGAGCTGGGGCCTGATCCTGGCCGAGCTGGCCCCCGCACAACGCGATGCCCTGCTCGCCCGCGGCCGCGCCTTCGGCGACAGCCGCCTGGTCTGCAACGTGCACTGGCAGAGCGATGTCCTGCAGGGCCGCATCATGGGCGCCGCCACCGTCGCCGCGTTGCACGACAATGCCGAGTTCCAGAAGGATCTCACCGCCGCACGTCGCGAGATCGCCAAGGCACGTGCGAAGCAGCCGGTCGCGCTGGCGGAATCGCCAGCCTGCGCGGCAGAGAACGCTGCACTGCAGACCGTCCTGCCTGGGGTGATGTAGCAAGTCAGGCTCCTGCAACCTGCTACAAACAACGTGCGCCAGCGATCTGTCGCCTGTACATCATTCGTTTTTCTCCGAGTCCCTGGCCACGTCTCTCCTGGCTGGATACTGAGTGGCCGCAAACGCATCGGGTAACTCGGCCACGCGCCGATTGAGACCATCTGGTCTGGATCACTCTATGCGTCCGCCCGCCGCCGGTTGCTTGCATACGCTCTGCATGACCGATGCAGGCCCTTAGCCGCCAGCCCTGACAGCCGGCGTAGCGCTTGCCTGTTCACGGCGACCGCCATCTCACTCCCTGCCCGCACCGCGAAGACCCCGTCGCGGCAAAGCTGCGCCTGCTGATCGAGCCGCCCTCCCTATCGGGATGGTCAGACGCGTGCTCATCGCCCTCACCAGGCGCGAATCGCAACCGGTTGTGTTCGATCAGATAAGCATCCCTACACGAAACAGCTGACCAGGTCCTGGTCCGATAGCCCTGTTTCATAAAAAAGTTCCCGGAAAATGACATATCTGTAAATCCTGGGTTAATCTTCAGACTCCCTTCAGGAAAGTGATGCGCCGGGCTGGTCGGCGTTCCCTCGAAGTGGCTCCCCACCTCAACTGCGCCGCAGTGCAGTTGGGTCCCACGGTTTGCAGGCGTTGTGAAGGTACTTCATCAGGAGAAAGAGGAATGACACGTCCAGGGGTTCGTAGGTCTTTGTCCAAGAACATCACACGCAGTGCCTTGAGCATTGCGCTGAGCATGTGCGTTGCCGGCGGTGTCCAGGCCCAGAGCGCGGTCGGCTCCATTTTCGGTAGTGGGCAGCCTGGCAGCACCATCGCCATCCAGAGCCCGCAAACGGGCGTGAGCCGCTCGGCCACCGCCGCTGCAGATGGCAGATTCAGCTTCAGCCAACTTCCTCCGGGCAAATACATCATTACCTCCAACGGGCTGACCCGAGAGGTCGAGGTCAAGGTGGGCAGCGGCGCGCAGGTCTCGCTGGGTAGCAATGCCACTACGCTGGATCGGGTGGAAGTGGTCGGCGCGCAGGCGTTCAACCCCATCGACGTCTCTTCGGTGGAATCGACCACGGTATTCACTGCCGACCAGATGGTCTCGCTGCCGGTGGCCAGCGATGTGTCTTCGGTCGCGCTACTCGCGCCTGGCGCGGTCCGGGGCGACAGCGGGCTCGGTGCGGGCAATCTTGCCTCGTTCGGCGGATCGTCGGTGGCCGAGAACGGCTACTACATCAATGGCTTCGACGTCACGAACATGCGCACGTTCCTGTCGTTCGCCAATCTGCCGTTCCAGAGCATTGGTCAGCTGCAGATCAAGACCGGCGGGTATGGTGCAGAATACGGCCGCTCGCTGGGCGGCATCGTCAGCATCGTCACCAAGGCCGGCTCCAACGAATGGCACTACGGCGGCAGCGTGGAGTGGGCACCGGACTGGGGCGCGGCGGCAGGTAAAAACGTCCGCGAACGCGACCCCGATGCGTCAGACCCGCTGTACCAATACCGCAGCGACGATCAGTTCGACAGCACCATTTACTCTGCGTATGCCAGCGGCCCGATCGTCAAGGACCACTTGTTCTTCTTTGCAATGGTGGAAGGCCGCCAGGAAACTGAAGACAACTTTTACGCGCTGACCAGCCGGCGCGTCAGTGACACGACCCCCCAGGGCTTGGTCAAGCTCGATTGGTATATCAACGACAGCAACCTGGTCGAATTCACCGGCATCTACAACCAGGCCAAGACCAAGTACCGCACCTACGAATACGCCACCGACGCCAATGGCGACAACCGCTACAACGTCGGCCGGCACGAAGTGCCGATCGAGCAGTACGAGATGGAGAATGGCGGCAAGATCGGCATCCTCAAATACACCGGTTACTTCACCGATAACTTCACGCTGTCGGCGCAGTACGGCTACCTGAGCAATCTGATCGACTCCCGCCTGCCGGCCGATCCGGCTGGGAGCGAATGCCCTTGGGCCTACAGCTTCGGCCTGACCACTAGCGTGGTCGACCGATACATTGGCTGCAACCCGGGCACGATCTCCATGATCGCCGACCGCGATGCGGAGCCGGACGAGGACATCCGCAAAGCGTTCCGGGTCGATGGCGAATGGGTGTTGGGCGATCACCGGTTGCGCTTCGGCGTGGATCAGGAAAAGTACGAATCCAGCCACCGTGGCCAGACCTACGCCGGTGGCATCAACTGGGCGTATTACACGGTGCCCGGCAATTCGGTAGCCACCGGCGCGTTTGCAGGCCTGCCTGGCCGCACGGTCAACGGCCAACTGGTGCCGCGCAATGCGCTGTACGCGCGTTCGCGCGTGTTCCAGAGCAGCAGCTCCACGTACGAAAACACCAATAGCGCGTTTTATCTGGAAGACAACTGGCAGGTCACCGAAAACTTCCTCGCCGTGCTCGGCTTGCGCGGCGAGAAGTTCGAAAACAAGAACGGCGACGGCATTGCCTGGATCGAATCCGATTATAAAATGGCGCCGCGCCTGGGCTTCTCCTGGGACGTGCTGGGTGATTCCAGCTTGAAGCTGTTCGGTACCGCAGGCCGCTACTACATCCCGGTGGCGACAAACTCCAGTATCCGCGCAACCGGCGCCGAGTCGACCGTGTCCAACTGGTACTTCGTCAATGGCTGGAGCGAAGCCGACGGCACGCCGGTTGGCCAAGGTGCGCAGATTGGCCAGACCCAGACCAACGGCTCGCTCACTGCGCCGAATCCAGCCTCTGTCGCGTCCACCAACCTGTCGCCGATGTACCAGGACGAGGTCATTCTCGGTGGCCAACTGCAGTTGACGGAAAACTGGATGGCGGGTGTGCGTATGATCCGCCGCGAAGTGAAGTCCGGGATGGACGACACCTGCACCACCAATCCCTGGATCGACTGGGCGGCGGACAACGGCTACCCCGATTTCGATCCGGGCTCTGTGCCTAGCTGCTACTTCTTGAATCCGGGCAGCGATGTGACCATCAACGTCGATCTCAATGGCGATGGCGAACTGGAACTGGCAACCTTGCCGGCCTCGTATCTTGGCCTGCCTGAATATCGCCGCCTGCATACCGCTCTGGAATTCTTTTGGGAGCGCACCGGCGAGAAGTTCAACTTCCAGGGCTCCTATACGTTTGCCAGGACACGCGGCAACGTCGAGGGCTACGTCAATTCCACGCTGGAACAGGAGGATGCCGGCCTCACCCAGGACTTCGACCACCGTCTGTTCACCGATGGCACCTATGGGCCGACCCCGAACGATCGTCAGCACACGCTCAAGCTCTTCGGTGCTTATACGATCACCCCGGAATGGCAGCTTGGCGGAAATTTGGTCCTGCAGTCTGGGCGCCCGATCAATTGCCAGGGCTATATCCCGCTGGACGACATCCCGCAGCCTGACCAGGGCAACCTCAGCGGTTACAGCGGCTCGAGCTTTTATTGCTTGAACGCTGAAGGCACGCGCGTGCTGCGGCAGCGTGGCGACGAGGGGCGGACACCCTGGACCTGGACGTTCGATCTGGCAGCGGCGTACATCCCCAACTGGGCCGACAACAAGCTGCGTATCAAGCTCGATGTCTTCAACCTGTTCAACAATGACCGCGTCACCGAGTACAACGAGTTCAGTGAAGCATCTCGCGACGTAATCAGCCCGAACTATCTGAACGACGTCAATTATCAGACGCCGCGCTCGTTCCGTTTGACCGCACGGTACGATTTCTGATTGTTCGCTGGTTCAACGATGGCATTACGAAATCCGGCCTCGAAAGGGGCCGGTTTTTTTTGGCATCAACCGATGTAGCGAAGTCGCGGCACGTTGCGCCGTACTGCCTCACTTGCCGATACAAAAACTCGAAAAGATCTTGCCCAGCAACTCGTCGGCGCTCAGCTTGCCGGTGATCTCGCCGAGGGCTTCCTGGGCCAGACGCAGTTCTTCGGCGGCCAGTTCGAGTTGTTCGAAACCCAGCTCCAGATCCGCCCCATCTGCGTGCTGTTCGGCACGACGCAGTGCGTCGACATGCCGCGTGCGTGCGGAGAATTCACCTTCCACGCTTTCCATTCCATCGCCCAGCGCGAGTTCGCGCAACCGGGCGTGCAACTGCTCCAGTCCATGCCCGGTCACTGCCGATACTGCGATCGCGTCGCGATCGAGCGCTGCGGGTTCGACCAGCAGATCGCATTTGTTGTGGATCCACAGCTGACGCGGCACCGCATCGATGGCATCGCCGATCGCATCGCGTGCGGCCTGCGGGTCGCGTGCATCCAGCACCACCAGCGCCAGATCGGCGCGCTGCAGTTCGACACGTGCGCGACGCATGCCCTCGCGCTCGATCGCATCGCCACCCTCGCGCAAGCCGGCGGTGTCGACCAAGGTCAGGTCGAAGCCATCGAGCTGGATGGCTTCCTGCAAGGTGTCGCGGGTGGTGCCGGCGACATCGGTGACGATGGCGCGCTCGCTGCCGGCCAGTGCATTGAGCAAGGAACTCTTGCCGGCGTTGGGCGGGCCGATCAGCACCGCATGCAGGCCGTCGCGCAGCTTGCGCCCGCGCTCGGCATCGCGCAGCAACTGCGCAAGCAGGCTGCGAGCCTGGGTCAATCCATCGCGCACCTGCGCCCCGCCCAGCGTGTCCAGCGGCTCGTCGGCAAAGTCGATCGCCGCTTCCACGTGGATGCGCAGCCGGGTGAGGCCGTCGCTGACCGCATCGACACGTTGCGAAAACACACCGTCCAGCGATCTGCGCGCAGCACGTGCCGCGCGCAGATCGCCAGCGGCGATCAGATCGGCGATCGCCTCGGCCTGCGCCAGATCGAGCTTGCCGTTGAGAAAGGCGCGTTCGCTGAACTCGCCCGCGCGTGCCTGGCGCGCGCCCAGGGCAATGCAGCGGCTCACCAGCTGCCGCAGCAGCACCGGGCTGCCATGGCCCTGCAACTCCACCACCGCTTCGCCGGTGAAGCTGTGCGGCGCCGGAAACCACAAGGCGATGCCATCGTCGATCACCTCGCCCCGCGCATCGCGAAAGCGTGCGTATCTCGCCTGCCGTGGTTGCAGATTCGGGACACCCAACTCGGCGGCGATCTGCGCGGCCTGCGGCCCGGACAGACGCACGATGCCGATGCCCCCGGTTCCGGCGGCGCTGGCGATGGCAACAATGGTCGATGGCGAAGAAGACATAGGCAGATGGTAAGGCGTGTGGTCAAAGACGTGGCTTGCATGCGCCTGCGCGCGCGGCGGCGGTATGGCTGCATTTCACGGATGTGCCGCAAGCCTTGCGCACGATGGATCGATCTTCAAGACACCGATCCAGTGTTGCCTGCACGCTGCTCGCGATAGCCGGCCACGCCAACATGCTGGCGCAACGAGGTGCATCGCATGCGATGCAACAGCGATGACATCACGACAGCATCCGTGGCATAGCTAAAAAAACGACATCCGGGCGCACATACAGAAAGCCCGCCTTGCGGCGGGCTCTGTGCAACTGCTTACTTGGCGTTGGCCTGGATGATCTTGCTCGGCTTCTCGCCGTGCTGGCGGATCATCCACCACTGGATCAGCAGACCCAGGCCGCCGTTGACCACCCAGTACAGCACTAGGCCGGCCGGCATGAAGGCCATCATGACGCCGAACACCAGCGGCATGAACTGCATCATCTTGGCCTGCATCGGGTCCATGCCCGGGGTCGGGGTGAGCTTCTGCGTGGCCCACATGATGGCGATGTTGAGCAGCGGCAGGATGAAGTACGGATCGCGCGCGGTCAGGTCCTGGATCCAGCCCAGCCACGGCGCCTGACGCAGTTCCACCGATTCCACCAGCACCCAGTACAGCGCGAAGAAGATCGGCATCTGGATCAGCAGCGGCAGGCAGCCGCCCATCGGGTTGATCTTTTCCTTCTTGAACAACTCCATCGTCGCCTGCTGGTACTTGACGCGATCATCGCCGTAGCGCTCCTTCAGCTGCGCCAGGCGCGGCTGGAAGCGGCGCATCTTGGCGCCGGACTTGTACTGCGCCGCCGACAACGGATACAGCGCCAGGCGCAGCAACACCACCAGGCCGATAATGGCCCAGCCCCAGTTGTGCAGGAAGCTGTGCAGATGGCTCAGCACCCAGAACAGGCCCTGGCCGATGATGGCCATGATCGAGAAGCGGCTGTAGTCGACCACACGGTCCAGCCCCTTCACGTCTTCCTTGGCGATCAGGCTGACCAGTTTCGGGCCGACCCACAGGCGTGCCTCGGTGGTGGCGGTCTGACCCGGCGCGACAGTGAAGGCCGGGCCGCGCAGTTCGGCCACGTCACGCGGGCCGTCCTGGTTCAGCACATACAGCGAGGCCTGGTCCTTCTGCGGAATCCACGCGGTGAAGAAGTGGTGCTGCAGCAGCGCCACCCAGCCGCCGGTGATCTGGCGATTGAGGCCGCCGTCGTCCATGTAGTCCTTGAACGCGCGACGCTCGTAGCCTTCCTGCGGGCTGTACCAGGTCGCCCCGTTGAAGCTGAAGGAATCCGGGTTGGTCATGCCGCGGCTGAGGATGGTCGGCACCCGGCTCAGCTTGCGGAACACGTACCCGTTCCACGGCGCGCCACTGTTGTTGATCACCTCGTCCTTGATCGAGATCGCGTAGCGCCCGCGTTCCAGGGTGAAGGTGCGGCGGATCGACACGCCGTTGGGGCCATTCCACACGAACGGCACCACCAGGGTGTTCTGGCCCTTGGCCAGTGCAAACGCGGTGCCCGGCTGTTCGGCGCGGAAGCCGCCCACGCCAGGAACCGGCGAATGCTCGCTGGCCCAGCCGCTGGTGGCGTTGTAGGGGTGCGCGGCATCTTCGGTCAGCAGGCTGACCGGCGCGGTGCCGTCCTTGGTCTGCGGAAACTGCAGCAATTCGGCATCGAGCACGCTGCGGCCGTCCAGTTTCAGGCGCAGCACGTCCGAGGTCAGGGTGATCACCGGCGCAGCACCGGCAGCGGCCGGCGTCGCGGCGGTGGTGCTGGTCGCCGGCACAGCGCCCGGCGCGCCCGCCTGCGGGATGGCCTGTGCCGCCGGCACATTGGCCGCGGTTGCAGCTGCGTCCAGGTCACGCGCGGCCGGCACCGACTGGGTCGCCGCGGCCACCGGCGCATTGGCAGCCGCCTTGTCCTTGCCCCACTCCATCCACAGCAACGCCGCGACCATCAGCCAGGCAAAAATCAGGAAAACACGGGTCTGGTTCATCGGGCAGCAACTCGCTCAGTCGGAACTGGGTTCCGGCTCTGTCGGGGAAAGGGAGGATGGGTGCATCGTCCTGGCGGGCGGCATTGTGCCGGGCGCGGCAGGCAGGGGCAATGCGCCCGCACGGCGCAGCAGACGCACGAAGGCATCGCGAATCTGTGGATTGGTCGCTTTTGCGGCCGCCGAGCGCGCCACAATCACGTAGTCGCCGCCGGCAAGCTCGGGTAGCAGATGGCGCATGGCATCGCGCAGGACGCGTTTGATCCGGTTACGGCCCACCGCACGCGTATCGACCTTGCGCGACACTGCCATGCCCAGGCGCGGCGGCGTATCGCCGGTCCGCCAGTGCAGGCTGAGCAACGGGTCCGAGGTACGACGTGCCGTATCGAAAACGACCGTATATTGCGCACGCGTACGAACCCGCGCAGAGCGAGGAAATCGCCTGCACGGGTTCGATGCGTTCACGTTAGGGACTGCCTCGGCCGCAGGGAGCGGCGCGGCAATCAAGCGCTCAGGCGCTTGCGGCCCTTGGCGCGGCGGCGAGCCAGGATCTTGCGGCCGTCGGCGGTTGCCATACGTGCGCGGAAACCATGGTCGCGTGCTCGCTTGAGGTTGCTGGGTTGGAAAGTACGCTTGGTGGCCATGGGGCCCTCTGCATGAATGGAGACGAATAGAACCGGCAATTCTATAGGGCCACCCGCGTCCGGGTCAACTCCCCGCACGCTTTACCGGAGGTGACGGCGGTGGCGCCCTGTGGATGGACCTGTGAATAAGTCTGGGAAAACCCTGCCCTCGGTGCTAGTCTGGCCCATCCTCTTTTCACTACCGGGCTGCGAGCACGGCGCTTTTCTGCGCGCCGCAGCCAGCAACAGATGATCATACTTTGATGGATGCTTGGCCCCGCTGTCTGGAACGTCTCGAAGCCGAATTCCCGCCCGAAGACGTCCATACCTGGTTGAAACCCCTGCAAGCCGAAGACCGCGGCGACAGCATCGTGCTGTATGCGCCCAACGCCTTCATCGTCGACCAGGTCCGCGAACGTTACCTGCCGCGCATCCGCGAACTGGTGGCGTATTTCGTCGGCAATGGCGAAGTGGCGCTGGCGGTCGGCTCGCGCCCACGCGCGCCGGAGCCACAGCCGGCACCGATGGCTGCGCCCAGCGCCCCGGTTGCCGCGCCGATCGTGCCGTTTGCCGGCAATCTGGATTCACATTACACCTTCGCCAACTTCGTCGAAGGCCGCAGCAACCAGCTCGGGCTGGCCGCCGCGATCCAGGCCGCGCAAAAGCCCGGCGACCGCGCGCACAACCCGCTGCTGCTGTACGGCAGCACCGGCCTGGGCAAGACCCACCTGATGTTCGCCGCCGGCAATGCGCTGCGCCAGGCCAACCCGGCCGCCAAGGTGATGTATCTGCGCTCGGAACAGTTCTTCAGCGCGATGATCCGGGCGCTGCAGGACAAGGCGATGGACCAGTTCAAGCGCCAGTTCCAGCAGATCGATGCGCTGCTGATCGACGACATCCAGTTCTTCGCCGGCAAGGACCGTACGCAGGAGGAGTTCTTCCACACCTTCAACGCGCTGTTCGATGGTCGCCAGCAGATCATCCTGACCTGCGACCGCTACCCGCGCGAGGTCGAAGGCCTGGAACCGCGGCTGAAGTCGCGCCTGGCCTGGGGCCTGTCGGTGGCGATCGACCCACCGGATTTCGAGACCCGTGCGGCGATCGTGCTGGCCAAGGCGCGCGAGCGCGGTGCCGAGATTCCGGACGACGTGGCGTTTTTGATCGCCAAGAAGATGCGCTCCAACGTGCGCGATCTGGAAGGCGCGCTCAACACCCTGGTGGCACGCGCCAACTTCACCGGCCGCTCGATCACGGTGGAATTTGCCCAGGAGACGCTGCGCGACCTGTTGCGTGCCCAGCAGCAGGCGATCGGCATCCCCAACATCCAGAAGACCGTGGCGGACTACTACGGCCTGCAGATGAAGGATCTGCTCTCCAAGCGACGCACCCGCTCGCTGGCGCGTCCGCGCCAGGTGGCGATGGCGCTGGCCAAGGAACTGACCGAACACAGCCTGCCGGAGATCGGCGACGCCTTCGCCGGCCGCGACCACACCACCGTGCTGCATGCCTGCCGGCAGGTCCGCACGCTGATGGAGGCCGACGGCAAGCTGCGCGAGGACTGGGAAAAGCTGATTCGCAAGCTCAGCGAGTAGGCCGGGGACGGCCCTGACGGTCCGCGTGGAGAAAAGCGTGGAAACGTTGGGGTCAAATGCGGGAGAATCTGTGGATAACGTTGCCTCGCAGGTCGGGCGGAAAACTATCCACAGGTTTTACCGCTAGGCCAGGGGCACTAGTCCAACGACTTTCAGGCGTGAAAATTTCTTTGGAAACAAAGAGTTACGGTGGTTATCCGCTGAAAACGGCCCTACCATCACCACCAAGCTTTTGATTTATTCCATATCTTTTAAAGCATAGGGGCACGGAACCACATGCGTTTTACACTGCAGCGCGAAGCCTTCCTCAAACCATTGGCCCAGGTGGTCAATGTGGTCGAACGCCGTCAAACCTTGCCGGTTCTGGCTAATCTGCTGGTGCAGGTCAAGGACGGACAGGTGTCGTTGACCGGCACGGACCTGGAAGTGGAAATGATCTCGCGCACGATGGTGGAAGACGCGCAGGACGGCGAAACCACGATTCCGGCCCGCAAGTTGTTCGACATCCTGCGCGCCCTGCCCGACGGCAGCCGCGTCACCATTTCGCAGACCGGCGACAAGGTCACGGTGCAGGCCGGGCGTAGCCGCTTCACTCTGGCCACGCTGCCTGCCAACGATTTCCCGTCGGTGGATGAAGTCGAAGCGACCGAGCGCGTGGCAGTGCCGGAAGCGGCGTTGAAGGAGCTGATCGAGCGCACCGCGTTCGCCATGGCCCAGCAGGACGTGCGCTACTACCTCAACGGCTTGCTGTTCGACCTGCGCGAGGGCCTGCTACGTTGCGTTGCGACCGACGGCCACCGCCTGGCGCTGTGCGAGACCGAACTGGAAAAGTCCGGCGGCGCCAAGCGCCAGATCATCGTGCCGCGCAAGGGCGTGACGGAACTGCTGCGCCTGCTGGAAGCGGCAGATCGCGACGTGGAACTGGAAGTGGGTCGCAGCCATATCCGCGTCAAGCGTGGCGATGTGACCTTCACCTCCAAGCTGATCGATGGCCGCTTCCCGGACTACGAGGCAGTGATTCCCATCGGCGCCGACCGCGAGGTCAAGGTCGATCGCGAAGCGCTGCGTGCGTCGCTGCAGCGTGCGGCGATCCTGTCCAACGAGAAGTACCGTGGGGTGCGCGTGGAAGTCTCGCCGGGCCAGCTGAAGATCAGCGCACATAACCCCGAGCAGGAAGAAGCACAGGAAGAAATCGAGGCCGACACCAAGGTCGATGACCTGGCCATCGGCTTCAACGTGAACTACTTGCTGGATGCGCTGTCGGCATTGCGCGATGAGCACGTGGTCATCCAGTTGCGGGATGCGAATTCGTCGGCACTGGTGCGTGAAGCCAGCAGCGAGAAGTCGCGCCATGTGGTGATGCCGCTACGTCTTTGACGTTGCGTTCCACGTGGAACACGAGGAGCCCGGCAACTGCCGGGCTTTTTTGTTTGTGCAGCGAGAGGGCGACTCTCTTGCTGCGTCAAGCTTTCGAGGCGCTGGCAATCACGGGCTGCGCAGGAGCGGCATTGCCGGCCTCGCTGCTCGGCGCGTTGCCTTGAAGCACCTGCTATGGCTTGCCGAGTGGTCGCACGACGTCGCCGGAGCCGATCGCCAGGCAGTTGGCCAGGCGAGGCTCGATGGACACGCCGCTTTCCGGCGATCAGGGATCGGGTGGCACGCGCGTCAGCTCGCTTCCTTGACGCCAACCGCTGGAGCACCCCAGGCATTCGCAGGCCACGATCGTGCAGCTGTTCTGCCGCTGTCATCGACGTGGACGTTGGGACGATCGCGTGCAGTGCTGCACCACATCCTTGCGACAGGCAACAAGCTGTCTCGTTACCGCATTGCTGTGAACGCTGGGGCCTGGGTTGGACCACCCGCCGGTTCTAGAGCAGGCTAGTCCCCAGGCATGCTGTCGGTGGGATCTCCCAGAGTTGACCTGACCCAGGTCGTCGCCCTTCGAGGATCGGCGATACCGCGAGTCGCACCCGACAGTGAGATTGACCTTTTAGTCTGTGGCGCTTCTTCGATACCCCAATCGACATCACGCGAAGCTCGGTTGGCCTGAACGACTTCACCTGAGTCCAAGATTTGCTGCTCCGTACTCAATTGCTCGGCAGCGCCCGGTTGACGTGTTTCCTTGGCCTGTTTTTGACTTATGCACATCGAGCTTTGCTTTTAAATCTATAAATAATTTAAGAGCTTTGTGGTGATGGTAGGGCTAGATTTCGCCAGAAACTAACCTATCTCTTTGTTTTAAAAGAATTTTATTGCCTCGAAACCCTGTGTCTAGACCCCTATGGAAGGGTCAGCAACCTGTGGATAAGCATGCGGCGCTCCTTAGGCCACCTTTTTATCCACAGCTTGTCCCCTGCTTGTCCGTGGGTCGCTTCACGAGTCCACGCGCAGGATCCGCATCGATCACGTATCCTCCGCTCCGACCGGGATGCCGGATCACAGCGCAGAGCACACCGATCCATGCACGTAGTGCGGTTGTCCATCCATCGACTTCGTCGTTTCGCGACCGTCGACCTCCACCCCGCCCGTTCTTTGAACCTGCTGACCGGCGATAACGGTGCAGGCAAGACCAGCGTGCTGGAAGCGCTTCACCTGATGGCCTACGGCCGCAGCTTTCGTGGCCGCGTGCGCGACGGACTGATCCAGCAAGGCGCCAGCGATCTGGAGGTCTTCGTTGAGTGGCACGAGGGCACGGCCGAGACGGGCGAACGCACGCGTCGGGCAGGTCTGCGCCATAGCGGGCAGGAATGGACCGGCCGGTTGGACGGAGAGGATGTCGCACAGCTCGGCGCCCTGTGTGCCGCGCTGGCTGTGGTGACCTTCGAGCCCGGGAGCCATGTGTTGATCAGTGGTGCCGGTGAGCCGCGGCGGCGGTTCCTGGATTGGGGTTTGTTCCACGTGGAACCTGACTTCCTGGCGCTATGGCGGCGCTATGCGCGGGCGCTCAAGCAGCGCAATGCCTTGCTCAAGCAGGGCGCACAGCCGCGGATGCTCGATGCCTGGGATCACGAACTTGCCGAATCCGGCGAAGCGCTGACATCGCGTCGCCTTCGCTACCTGGAGCGGCTGCAGGAACGGTTGATCCCGGTCGCCGCTGCCATCGCCCCGTCGCTGGGATTGTCCGCGCTGACATTCGTGCCGGGCTGGAAACGTCATGAGGTCTCGCTTGCCGATGCGCTGCTCCTGGCACGCGAGCGTGACCGTCAGAACGGCTACACCTCGCAGGGGCCGCACCGCGCCGATTGGGCACCCGCCTTCGACGCGCTTCCGGGCAAGAATGTGCTCTCGCGTGGCCAGGCAAAGCTCACCGCCCTCGCCTGCCTGCTGGCGCAGGCCGAAGACTTCGCCCATGAGCGTGGCGAATGGCCGGTGATTGCATTGGACGACCTGGGTTCGGAGCTGGATCGCCACCACCAGGCGCGGGTGCTGCACCGCTTGGCCTCCGCACCGGCCCAGGTGTTGATCACCGCCACCGAAGTGCCGCCCGGCCTGCTCGACTCCGGAAAGCTGCTGCACCAGTTCCACGTGGAACATGGCAATGTCGCCGTATTGAGGCCCGTGGCCTAGCCATCCGCGGCGCAGGTGGGCCGACTGGTATAATTTCCGGGCTATCCCCTTTTTCCCACGGTGCGATGCGGCTCCTGCCGCCTGCGCCCGTGTTGTGGAGCTAACGGCACACGCATGACCGACGAACAAAACACCTCGCCTACTCCCAACGGCACCTACGACTCCAGCAAGATCACCGTGCTGCGTGGCCTGGAAGCCGTCCGCAAGCGTCCAGGCATGTACATCGGCGATGTCCATGACGGCACCGGCCTGCATCACATGGTGTTCGAGGTGGTCGACAACTCGGTCGACGAAGCCCTGGCCGGCCATGCCGACGACATCGTGGTCAGGATCCTGGTCGATGGATCGGTCGCGGTGTCCGACAACGGCCGCGGCGTGCCGGTCGACATCCACAAGGAAGAAGGCGTCTCTGCGGCCGAGGTGATCCTCACCGTGCTGCACGCCGGCGGCAAGTTCGACGACAACAGCTACAAGGTGTCCGGCGGCCTGCATGGCGTGGGCGTGTCGGTGGTCAACGCGCTGTCCGAGCACCTGTGGCTGGACATCTGGCGCGACGGCTTCCACTACCAGCAGGAATACGCGCTGGGTGAGCCGCAGTACCCGCTCAAGCAGCTGGAAGCCTCGACCAAGCGCGGCACCACACTGCGTTTCAAGCCGGCGGTGGCGATCTTCAGCGATGTCGAGTTCCATTACGACATCCTGGCGCGCCGCCTGCGTGAGCTGTCGTTCCTCAATTCCGGCGTCAAGATCGCGCTGATCGACGAGCGTGGCGAAGGCCGTCGCGACGACTTTCACTACGAAGGCGGCATCCGCAGCTTCGTCGAGCATCTGGCCCAGCTCAAGTCACCGCTGCACCCGAATGTGATCTCGGTGACCGGCGAGCACAACGGCATCGTGGTGGACGTGGCCCTGCAATGGACCGACGCCTACCAGGAAACCATGTACTGCTTCACCAACAACATCCCGCAGAAGGATGGCGGTACCCACCTGGCCGGCTTCCGGGCCGCGCTGACGCGGGTGCTCAGCAACTACATCGAGCAGAACGGCATCGCCAAGCAGGCCAAGGTGGCGCTGACCGGCGACGACATGCGCGAAGGCATGATCGCGGTGTTGTCGGTCAAGGTGCCCGACCCCAGTTTCTCCTCGCAGACCAAGGAAAAGCTGGTCAGCTCGGATGTGCGTCCGGCGGTGGAAAATGCCTTCGGTGCGCGCCTGCAGGAGTTCCTGCAGGAGAACCCGAACGAAGCCAAGGCCATCACCGGCAAGATCGTCGATGCCGCACGTGCGCGCGAAGCCGCGCGCAAGGCGCGTGACCTGACCCGCCGCAAGGGTGCGCTGGACATCGCCGGCCTGCCCGGCAAGCTGGCCGACTGCCAGGAAAAGGACCCCGCGCTGTCCGAACTGTTCATCGTCGAGGGTGACTCGGCAGGTGGCTCGGCCAAGCAGGGCCGCAACCGCAAGAACCAGGCGGTGCTGCCGCTGCGCGGCAAGATCCTCAACGTCGAGCGTGCGCGTTTCGACCGCATGCTGGCGTCCGACCAGGTCGGTACGCTGATCACCGCGCTCGGCACCGGCATCGGCCGCGACGAGTACAACCCGGACAAGCTGCGCTACCACCGCATCATCCTGATGACCGACGCCGACGTCGACGGCTCGCACATCCGCACCCTGTTGCTGACGTTCTTCTACCGGCAGATGCCGGAGCTGATCGAGCGCGGCTACATCTACATCGGCCTGCCGCCGCTGTACAAGCTCAAGCAGGGCAAGAGCGAGCTGTATCTCAAGGACGATGCGGCGCTCAATGCCTATCTGGCCAGCAATGCGGTCGAAGGCGCGGCGCTGATTCCTGCCACCGACGAACCGCCGATCACCGGCGAAGCGCTGGAAAAGCTGTTGATGCTGTTCACCAGCGCCAACGAGGCGATCGCGCGCAATGCGCATCGCTACGACCCGGCGCTGCTCACCGCGCTGATCGACCTGCCGCCGCTGGACGTGGACCAGCTGCAGGCCGAAGGCGAGGCGCATCCCACCCTGGATGCGCTGCAGGCTGTGCTCAACCGCGGCACCCTGGGCACGGCGCGCTACCAGCTGCGTTTCGACCCGGCCACCGACAGCGCCTCGGCGTCGCTGGTGGCGGTGCGCAGGCACATGGGCGAGGAATTCACCCAGGTGCTGCCGATGGGCGCGTTCGAAAGTGGCGAGCTGCGTCCGCTGCGCGAGGTCTCGCTGGCCCTGCACGACCTGGTCCGCGAAGGCGCGCAGATCGTGCGCGGCAACAAGACCCACCCCATCACCAGCTTTGCCCAGGCGCATGCCTGGCTGCTGGAAGAGGCCAAGCGGGGCCGCCAGGTGCAGCGCTTCAAGGGCCTGGGCGAAATGAACGCCGAGCAGCTGTGGGAGACCACGGTCAACCCGGATACGCGTCGCCTGTTGCAGGTGCGTATCGAAGATGCCGTGGCCGCCGATCAGATCTTCAGCACCTTGATGGGCGATGTGGTCGAGCCACGCCGCGACTTCATTGAGGACAACGCGCTGAAGGTGTCCAACCTGGACATCTGAGCCACCGTCGCCCGCCGGCACATCGCGCAGGTGATGCGCCGGCGTCTGCGGTTTTTTCAGGACGACGATGCGCACAGATCCTCCACCGAGGCCGGCAGCGACGCCGGCTGCCGGCAATGCCCCGCTGCTTCCGCCCTTGCTCGGCTTCGGCATCGATGTACTGATCGCCACCGGCCTGCTGTTGTTGCTGAGCGTGGCCGGTTTCGCGCTCTGGGGCGTGTTCCGCGGCGTCAGCGCCGTGCAGGCCGCCAAGGCGCAGGGCCTGACGCCCTCCCCGACCCAGATCATGGCCACGATCGGCCAACCGGGCGTGCTGGTGCAACTGCTCACCGCGCTGGTCAGCACGGCCTCGCCGGCGCTGCTGCTGTATTACTGGCGCCGCCGCGCGACCGCGGACGAACGCAGGGCCTCGCGGGCCGCCACCAGGCGTGCCTCGACCTGGGGCTGGACCGCGCTGATCGCGGTTGGCGTGTTCCTGCTCAGCAATCTGGTCAGCGTCGCGGCGTCCGCGCTGGGCATCAAGCCGGTGCCGACCAACCTGCCGTTGATGGAAGAAGCCATCAAGCAATGGCCGCTGGCGCTGGTGGTGTTTGCCGTGGCCATCGCCCCGGCGTACGAAGAACTGCTGTTCCGACGCGTGCTGTTCGGCCGCCTGCTTGCCGCCGGCCGGCCCTGGCTGGGCATCGTGCTGAGCAGCGCGATCTTTGCGCTGGTGCACGAAGTGCCCGGCGTCAGCGGCAACGGCCCGGCCGCCATCGCGCAATTGTGGCTGGTCTACGGCAGCATGGGCGCGGCGTTTGCATGGCTGTATTGGCGCACCGGCACGTTGTGGGCACCGATCGTGGCGCATGGCGTCAACAACGCCACCGCCCTGGCGGCGCTGTACTTTTTTGGCCTCGGCTGAGCCGTTTGACGAAAAGTTAAGACGAGCCTGCCAAAATGCCCCCAGGGTTCAAGGGGGACTGAATGAAAGCCAGGCTGTTGATCGTTGTCGCCGTCCTTGCATTGACGGCATGTGCCACCACAACCTCGCCGACCGGCCGCCGACAGGTGGTGGGAGGCGTCACCCAGGACCAGCTCGACAAGCTTGGCGCAGAGTCCTTCGCGCAGACCAAGGCCAAGGAAAAAGTCAGCACCGACGGCAAGCAGAACGGCTACGTGCAGTGCGTGGTCAATGCGCTGGTCGCGCAGCTGCCGCCGCAGTGGCGCGAGACCCGTTGGGAAACCGCGTTGTTTGTCGATGACGAAGCCAATGCCTTCGCCCTGCCCGGTGGCAAGGTCGGCGTGAACACCGGCATCTTCACCGTCGCCAAGACCCAGGATCAGCTGGCTGCCGTGCTTGGGCACGAGATCGGGCATGTGATCTCGCGCCATCATGAAGAACGCATCACCCGTCAGCTTGGTGCGCAGACCGGCCTGGGCATCATCGGCGCGCTGGCCGGTGCGGCCTATGGCGACGGTGCGGCCAGTGCCGTTAACCAGGTCGGCGGGATGACCGCCCAGACCGTGTTTCTGCTGCCGGGCTCACGGACCCAGGAGAGCGAGGCCGATGTGGTTGGCCAGCGCCTGATGGCCCAGGCTGGTTTCGATCCTGCCCAGGCGGTGACGCTGTGGCAGAACATGATGGCCGCCAGCGGCAACCGCCAGCCGCAGTGGCTGTCCACCCACCCCGACCCGGCCAATCGCATCCGCGAATTGCAGGCAGACGTCGGTCAACTCGAACCGGTTTACCAGCAAGCGCGACAGGACGGACGCGTGCCGCGCTGCGGCTGATCGTGCAGCGCTTACGTACCGAATGTCGCAACACAGCATGGAAACCGTTTTCGGGAACTGAGACTTTCTGCTAACTTTGCCGGCTCAGATTTTTCGTACAGCGTTTATTCCGCTTTTCGTACCGCCCGACGGCGGCTCGTCCGAGGTGAAACATGAAACTGCTCAACCGCAAGCAAGCCCTGTTGTCCCTGTTCATCGCCGCGTCGCTGGGCGGGGCTGTCGTCGCCGATGCGGTCGCGCAGTCGGATCGTTCGTCCGAGCGCGCCAGCCGCAAGTCCAAGGGCAGCGGCAAGGCCGAAGAGTTGTATCCGCAGTCCACCCGCGCCGCGCCGACGATCAAGCCCTCGTCCAAGCTGGGCAGCAAGCTGCAGAAGCTGATCGAAACCTTCAACAAGGGCGAAGACTTCCCGGCCGTGCGTACCCAGGCCGATGAGATCTTGGCCAATGGCTCGGCCAACGAAGCCGACAAGGCGCTGGCGGCGCAGCTGGCCGCCCAGGCGGCGTACAACATGGACGACACCGCCGCTGCCAAGACGTATCTGCAGCAGGCCATCGGCCTCAATGCGCTGGACAACAACGGCCAGTTCCAGTCGATGCTGATGCTGGCGCAGTTGCAGATGCAGGACGATCAGCAGGCCGAAGGCCTGGCAACGCTGGACAAGTATCTGGAAGAGAGCAAGTCGCAGCGCCCGGAAGATCTGATCCTCAAGGGTCAGGCGCTGTACCAGGCCGAGCGCTACAAGGAAGCCATTCCGGTGCTGAAGCAGGCCATCGCCGCCTCGCCCGAGCCGAAGGACACCTGGAACCAGTTGCTGATGGCGGCCTATGCCGAAGCCGGCCAGACCGGTGAGGCGGTGGCCGCTGCCGAGGCGCTCGCCGCCAAGACGCCGAACGACAAGAAGGCCCAGCTCAACCTGGCCAGCATGTATATGCAGGCCGACCAGATGGACAAGGCTGCCGCAGTGATGGACAAGCTGCGCGCGGCCGGGCAGTTGACCGAAGAAAAGGAGTACAAGCAGTTGTATTCCATCTACGCCAACACCGAGAACAAGGAAAAGGACGTCATCGCGGTCATCAATGAAGGTATGCAAAAAAGCATCCTTAAACCCGATTATCAGACATACCTTGCGCTGGCACAGTCGTATTACTACAGCGAAGATGTGCCCAAGGCGATCGAGAATTGGCAAAAGGCCGCACCGCTTTCCAAGGACGGCGAGACCTATCTGAATCTGGCCAAGGTGCTGCATTCGGAAGGTCGCATCCCGGAGGCCAAGCAGGCCGCGCAGCAGGCAATCGCCAAGGGTGTCAAAAAACCTGATGACGCCAAGAAGATCATCAATCTGAAGTAAAAAAGAAAATAAACCCCCGAAATCCCTGTGTTTTTAGTGGTTACAGGACTCGGGATTGGTATAAGCTTGGGGGTTCCTGCGGTGTCAAAGCCGTCCGAAAACCTGGGGATCATCACAGTGATCCGGGGCCCCCACTGAAAGAGCCATTGGCGCATGACGGAACAACTCGTTATCCACAGGCATGACTATGATGCCGGGAACCAGGGTCTGAGCTGGGCCCGCATTATCGGCATTGCTTTTGTAATTGCCCTGCACCTCACTGCACTGATGATGTTGCTGATCCCTGCAGTGGCGCCGAAGGCTCCGGCAGAGAAGGAGCGCACCACCATGGTCACCTTGGTGGATGCACCACCTCCTCCCCCGCCGCCGCCGCCGCCGCCGCCGCCGGAAGACAAGCCGCCACCGCCGGTCAAGAATCTGTCGCCGCCGAAGCCGTCACCGGTTCCGCCGCCGCCGGAAGCACCGGTCGTCGATGTTCCCGAACCGCGTCCCAGCGATATCGTCACGCCACCGGCTCCGCCGGCTCCACCGGCTCCACCGAGTGACATCGGCGCCAGTGTCGATATCTCGTCCAAGAACATGAACCCGCCGAAGTACCCGCCGGCTGCATTCCGGGCCGGTGTCCAAGGCGAGGTCATCCTGATCGTGGATGTGGATGCCAGCGGCAACGTGACCAACGTGTCGGTCGAAAAGTCCAGCCGCAACCGCGACCTTGACCGTGCCGCGATGGACGCAGCACGCAAGTGGAAGTTCAACGCCTCCACTGTCAACGGGCAGAAAGCCGCCGGACGTGTCCGCGTCCCGGTCAACTTTGCTCTGAACTGATCCCACGGGCCGGCCACGGCCGGCCCAGGATCCTGTCTTCCTTTCGCTCCACCCTTCATCACCACACACAACAAAGGTAAGCGTCATGCTGCAGGAATTCTTTATCGCCGCCGCTGCAGGGGGCTCCAATCCGTCGGCCGCTCTGTCGCAGATGGGCTTCGAGCACTTGATCACCGAAATGACCTCCAGCCCCGGCGATTTCGCCGTGTCCTGGGTCGTCCTGATCACCCTGATCGCCATGTCCGCTGCCTCCTGGTACTGGACCGTCATCAACATCTTCCGCGCCACCCGTCTGAAGAGCGCGGCCGACCGCGTCACCACCGCGTTCTGGGATGCCCCGAATGCACAGGACGCCATCCGCGCCATGGAAGAGCAGCCGGCTTCCGAGCCGTTCTCCAAGATCGCACTGGATGCAGCGCAGGCTGCTGCTCACCACCAGCGCGCCGAAGGCAGCACCGGTGGCCTGGGCGAGAGCCTGAGCCGTTCGGAATTCGTCGATCGCGCCCTGCGTCAGGCCGTGACCCGCGAAAGCACCAAGCTGCAGTCCGGCATGACCCTGCTGGCCACCGTCGGTGCGACCGCGCCGTTCGTCGGTCTGCTCGGTACCGTGTGGGGCATCTACGGCGCGCTGATCAAGATCGGTGCAACCGGTTCGGCCTCCATCGACGCCGTTGCCGGCCCGGTGGGTGAAGCGCTGATCATGACCGCGATCGGTCTGTTCGTCGCCATCCCGGCCGTGTTCGCGTTCAACTTCTTCTCCAAGGTCAACAGCTCGGTGATCGCCAAGTTCGACACCTTCGCCCACGACCTGCACGACTTCTTCGCCACTGGTTCGCGCGTTCGCTAATCCGTAGTAAAGAACGACTTCGCAACGATTTAGACGGAGCCCGTTATGGCCTTCAGTAGTGGAAACAGCGGTGGCCCGATGGCCGACATCAACGTGACGCCCCTCGTGGACGTGATGTTGGTGCTGCTGATCATCTTCATCATTACGGCACCGCTGATGTCCCATAAGGTCAAGGTGGAGCTGCCAGAGGCCAACCTGATCCAGAAGGAAGATGCGGAGAAACGCGCCGCGCCGATCACCCTGGCCGTCAAGGAAGACGGGTCGCTGTACTGGAACGACGAGCCGATTTCCAAGGAAGCCCTGGAATCGCGCCTGTCCACCGCCGCACAGCAGACACCGCAGCCGCCGCTCAACTTGCGTGGCGACCGCACGACCAAGATGCGTACGATCAACGAGATCACCAAGATCGCGCAGGGTCAGGGCATGTTGGACGTCGGCTTCGTCGCAACCAAAGAGAAGGGGCAGTAAGCCATGGCATTCAGTACCGGTGGAAACCGTGGCCCAATGGCCGACATCAACGTCACGCCCCTCGTGGACGTGATGTTGGTGCTGCTGATCATCTTCATCGTGACCGCGCCGATCATGACCTACCCGATCGCCGTGGATCTGCCGCAACGGGTGCTCAACCCGCCACCGCAGACGACCGAACCGCCGCCGCCGATCGAGTTGCGTATCGACGCCAGCAACCAGGTGTTCTGGAACAACAGCCCGACCCCGGTCGCGCAGTTGCAGCAGAAGATGGAAGAAGTGGTGCAGGCCGATCCGACCAATCAGCCGGAACTGCGCATCGATGCCAATGAAGATGCGGAGTACGAGGTGATGGCCAAGGTGCTCGCTGCGGCGAAGAACTCGCAGATGAAGAAAATCGGCTTCATGCAGTAAGACATCGCAACACCGCAACACAACAGTCATGACGCGACTGCAACGCCACCGGAAACGGTGGCGTTTTTTTATGCTCGATCAGGCGACAGTGCCGTGTTGTTGATCATCTTCATCGTCACCGTGCGCGGTTAATCACAGTTGCTCCGCCACAGCGCAGCCAGCAAGCGCTTTCACGGGTCCGAACCGCCTGCACCGATCGTGTTGTGGGTGGACGCCAGCGGCCAGGTGTTCCGGAATGCCAGCCCGGTCATGCTGCAGGAATTCCAGCACAGGTTGATCGAACAGATGCGCCAGGCAAGCGGCCATCAGCCGCAGCTGCGCATCGCCGCCAGTGCGGGATGGCAAATACGCGGTAATGGCCAAGGCGCTGGATGCGGCCAGGAATACGCAGATGGACCGCATCAGCTTTGTGCAGTAAATACGCGATTAACTCACCTGGTAAACCAGATGAAAGTCATCGATAACCATCGCATCGGGGCAGAAACCTGCTCCGATACACTGCCTGGTAACGACGCTGCACATTTATATACTCCGCTTGATTATCTCAAGCGTCGATCGATGCGCCGCGCAGTATCCCCAGATAGGCGCGTACCGTCACATCCAGGCCTCGATACAAGGCCTCGCTGATCAATGCATGGCCGATCGAGACTTCCAGCACGCCCGGGACGGCGCCGAGAAAGTCACCGAGATTGGCCTGCGACAGATCATGACCGGCATTGACGCCAAGACCTGCCACGGCTGCGCGTTGTGCGGCGTCGGAAAACAGCTTGAATGCAGCATCCGGCTGGCCGCTCAGATGCGCCTGCGCATAGGGACCGGTGTACAACTCGATACGGTCTGCACCCAGTACCGCCGCTTGCGCAATATCGGGATTGCCTGCATCGACAAACAGGCTGACGCGCGCACCGACTGCCTTGAACGAGGCAATCAGCGTGGCAAGTTGGGTGGTGTCCTGCGCAAAATCGAACCCGTGGTCGGACGTCAGTTGTCCATCGCCATCCGGTACCAGGGTGACCTGCTCGGGCCGCGTGGCACGACATAACGCCAGCAGACCTGGATAACCGTCGCGCGGTGGCGCAAACGGATTGCCTTCGATATTGAATTCGACGCCGTGCTCGCGCGTCAGCGCGCTCAGTGCCAGCACATCATCGGCGCGGATATGCCGCTGGTCCGGGCGCGGGTGCACGGTGATGCCATGCGCGCCGGCGGCAATGCAGGTGCGGGCGGCCTGCACCACATCCGGGTCGTGGCCGCCGCGCGAATTGCGCAATACCGCGATCTTGTTGACGTTGACGCTGAGCTGGGTGGTCACTACGTCGGTCTCAGGCCTGCGGCTCGCCATCACGGGTGGCGTTGAGTGCGGCGGCCTTGCGGGCTTCGGCGATCTCGCGCAGGCGGCGCAGCTCGGCCGGGTCGATCAGGCTGCTGGTGTCGCGCTGGGCATCGCCCATGCGCGAGGCGAACCAACCGCGCGTCCACAGCAACAGCAACAGCAGTGCCACCAGCAGCGAAGCCACCAGCAACCACACGTGCGGCGTGCTGAAGGCCAGCACCAGCGCACCCAACGCCATAAGCAGAAACAGCCAGTGCATGACGAGCTCCCCGATCAGTGGCGGCAGTGTAGCGCCGCGCCCGGCACGGTTCCACGTGGGCGCGGCGGTGCGGGTCACAGCAGCGGGGACAGCAGCCGTGCGCAGGCTTCGGGCAGCCGGGAGCGCCACAACGGCCGATGGCGGACAAAGCGCACTTCCTGCGCGTGCTGCAGGTCGGCGTCGATCAAGCCGGCCAGTTCGGCCGCGACCGCCTGGTCGCGGAACAGCATCGACAGCTCGAAGTTCAGGCGAAAGCTGCGGCTGTCGAAATTGGCGCTGCCGACGATGCAGACGTCGTCGTCGGCCAGCAGCGCCTTGGTGTGCAGCATGCGCGGGCCATATTCGTAGATGCGCACGCCGGCCTCGAGCAGCTCGTCGAAATACGAACGCGCCGCGTAGGTGACCAGACGCGAGTCGCTGACGCGCGGCACCAGCAGGCGCACGTCCAGCCCGCCCAATGCGGCCGAGGTCAGCGCCATACGCGCGGCCTCGCCGGGGACGAAGTACGGCGTGACCAGCCAGACCCGATGCCGGGCTTCGTGAATCGCAGCGACCATCAGCCGGTGGATGGACTCCCACGAGGAATCCGGCCCGGAGATCAGCACCTGCGCGTCGACATCGCCCTGCGCGCGGCTTGGCACGTCCTCGGGCCAGAGCTGCTGGCCGTGGAACGCGGCGCGACCCTGCCCGGTGGCGTAGAGCCAGTCTTCCAGGAACACCAGCTGCAGGCTGCGCACCACGTGGCCCTGCAGACGCACGTGCAGGTCGCGATAGGCATCGCTGCGGACCTGCTCGTTCTCTTCGTCGGTGACGTTGATGCCGCCGGTGAAGCCGATCCTGCCGTCGATCACGACCACCTTGCGGTGGGTACGCAGGTTCAGCCACGGCCGCTTGAACGGCTTGAGCAGCTGGGATGGATGGAACCAGGCGGTCTCCACGCCGGCCGCACGCAGCGTCCGCAGGCTGCGCCGGGTCATCGCCGACGAGCCCACCGCATCCATCAGCAGGCGCACCTTGACGCCGGCGCGTGCGCGCTCCATCAGTGCATCGCAGATCGCGGTGCCGCTGTGGTCGGGCTGGAAGATGTAGTACTCCAGATGGATGTGGTCGCGCGCGCCGCGGATGGCCTCGATGATGGCCGCATAGGTGGCCGCGCCATCCACCAGCCAGTGCACCTCGGTGGCGCTGCTGGGGGCCAGGCCGGTGGTGGACTGGGCGATCTTGGCCAGCTCGGTGCAGTCTGCGTCCGGCGGGCAGACGCTGCTATAGCTCTCCATGCCCGAGCGCGAGCGGCCGCGCCGCAGCCGCTGGCGTTTGACCTTCTGCGGGCCGAGCCAGTAGTAGATCAGCAGGCCCAGGTACGGCAGCGCGGCCAGCGACAGCACCCAGCTGAGCGTGGCCACCGGCTCGCGCTTCTGCAGCACGATCCAGCTGGCGATCCACAGCAGGTACAGCACATAGGCGGCCAGGAGTAGCGCTTCGAGGTGGGGAACGGTGGCCAGCCGATCCCACGCGCCCTGTACGGATGCGAGCATGCGCGGATTCTACGGGCCGCACGCGCCGCTGCGATGACCGGGCGACCAACACGATCGCCGCGCCGGGCCTGAAAGCTTCATCGTGGCGCTGCGCGTGGTCGCATTGCCTGAGACCTGCCGGCCGTACGATGGCGCGATGGCAACTGCGATCAAGGGCCGCGGTGCGACCGGCCACCTCCCCGGACGCTTCGAAACCACCACCCAGCAGGCAGTGGACGATGGCTGGTACGCCGACGACAGCGAGGAGTTCGCCGCGCCGGCGTTACGCACGCAGGTCACCGAGGAAACCGCGCGCAGCATCATCAGCCGCAATCAATCGCCGGACATCGGCTTCTCGCAATCGGTCAATCCGTACCGTGGCTGCGAGCATGGCTGCAGTTACTGCTTTGCGCGGCCCTCGCATGCCTATCTCAACCTGTCGCCCGGGCTGGATTTCGAGACCAAGCTGTTCGCCAAGACCAATGCACCGGAGCTGCTGCGGCGCGAACTGTCGCGCCCGGGCTATGTGCCCAGCCCGATCGCGCTGGGCATCAACACCGATGCGTACCAGCCGATCGAGCGCAAACGCGCACTGACGCGGCGCCTGATCGAGGTGCTGTGGGAGACCCGGCACCCGTTCACGCTGATCACCAAGAATGCGTTGGTCACGCGCGATCTGGATCTGCTCGCACCGCTGGCACGCGAGGGCCTGGTCAACGTGCATTTTTCGGTGACCACGCTGGACCCGCATCTGTCGGCCAGACTGGAACCGCGTGCGTCCGCACCGCATGCCCGCCTGCGCGCAATGCGGGCACTGCACGAGGCCGGCGTGCCGGTCGGGGTGATGGCCGCGCCGGTGATCCCGTGGATCAACGACCATGAGCTGGAGGCGATCCTGCAGGCCGCGTCCGATGCCGGCGCGCACAGTGCCGGCTACGTGCTGCTGCGGCTGCCACACGAAGTGGCGCCGCTGTTCCGCGACTGGTTGCAGACCCATCACCCGCAACGCGCCGCGCACGTGATGAGCACGATCCAGCAACTGCGCGGCGGCAAGGATTACGACAGCGCCTTCGGCGCACGCATGCGCGGCCAAGGCGTGTACGCGGAGTTGCTGGCACGCCGCTTCGCCCTGGCCCACCGCCGCAGCGGTTTCGACGCCCGCACCATGCCGGCGTTGGACACCGGCAAGTTCCGGCGCCCTGCTCCACCGGCCAAGCCGGTACCGCAATCGCCGCAAGGCAGTCTGTTCTAGCGGCGGAGATTGGGGATTGGGGATTCGTAACAGCCGGCGTACTGCAGTGACCTGCCCTTACCTATCCCAAATCCCGAATCACGAATCCCCGCCGTACAAGGCGCTTGCCGACTGGAACAGGATCCAGCTGGTGGCAATGAACTTGTCGCCGCCGACCGGGCGGTTGCCGCGGTGGGTGTGGGTGAAGGCGGTGGGGGCGATCAGCAGGCTGCCGGTGCGCGGGCGGGCCTTGCGCTGCTGGAACAGGAATTCGGTTTCGCCCTGTTCGAACTCCTCGTTGAGGTACAGCGTCCACAGCAGATGGCGGTGCAGCGTGTCGGCGCTGGCATCGCGTGGATACAGTTCGCAATGCCAGTACGGGTAGCCGCCCTGGTCGGCGGTGTACCACTGCAGGTTGATCGCGCCCGGGCGCAGGCAGGTGCGGGCCAGGTCGCCCAACGCCTGGTCGCTCATCTGCACGATGTCCTCGGCCACCAGCCGGTGCGGGCTGCCATCGGCGGTGGTGACCTGCAGCATCAGCGGTGAAATCAGGGCTTGTGGATACTGCCGCAGGTAGGTCAGCACGCCTTCGAACACGGCCTGTTGCAGGCGGTTTTCCACCGCAGCCCATTCGGCCACGCCGCTGATGCGCAGGTCGCGGCTGTGCTTGAGTTCGGGAAACACGCCGCTGCCCACGCGCCCCGGTTGCAGCTGCTGGCTGGCGCGCATGCGCTGCACGATGGCGGCGCAATCCTCGCGCGAGACGGCGTCGTCGGTGATCTGGATGAAGTCGGGTTGGTCCATGCGCACGACCATAGCAATCCGCGCTGCCGCCTGCACGGCGCGCCCGGCGGCGTAGACGGCCTCGGTCAACGCGTTGCCATGAGGCATCGCCACCGCATGCCTCGGCGTTGCGTCGCCCAGAAAGACAGTGCCTCGGCCCGCCTATGCACGCCATGCCAGCCAGTACGCCGCTGCGATGGCGCTGGAGGAACGTGCGCAGCCGCACTCAGCCGCCGGCCTGCAACGCAGGTGGCGGCGTGCGCAAGGCAGTAACGAAAAAACCCCGCCGAAGCGGGGTTTTTCGTTACACGCGTGGTGCTACGACGATCAGAACTTGTAGTTGACCGAAGCGGCCAGCACGTCGCCCTTCACCTTGTAGCTGCCCGCCAGACGGTCGCCGGTGGCGCTGACGGTGTCGCTGGTCGGGTCGCTGGTGAACAGGTGGGTGTAACCGAAGTTGTATTCGGCCTGCTGCGACGGACGCCAGCTCAGACCCAGCGAGACCCACTTGCGGCTCGCATCCGGCACGCGCACGTCGCGGTGCTCTGCGGTGGTCGGGGTCTGGTCGTAGGCCAGGCCGCCACGCAGGGTCAGCGTCTCGCTCATGCGGTAGTCGGCACCGATCGAGGCGAAGGTGGTGTCGCGGTAGGAGAAGTCCAGCACGGTATTGGGCTGGTTGGAGGCGAAGTCCAGCGTGACCTGGTCGAACTTGCTCCAGGCGGTGCGCGTGACGTCGGCCATGATCGACCACTGCTCGTTCACGTTGTGGGTGAAGCTGGCCGTGGCACTGGCCGGCAACTTCACGGTTGCACGGCCGCTGGTGTCGATGAAGGTGCCTGGTGCTGCATTTGCGAAGACCGCAGCGGCGCCGCCGGGCATGGTGAAATCGACGTCCGCGCCGGTGATCTTGTGCTCCACTTCCGAGCGGTAGCTGAAACCGATGTGGGTGTTCTCATCGATACTGAACAGGCCGCCGAGGGTGAAGCCCACTTCGGTGCTGTGGCCCTTCATCTTCAGCGCGCCATCGGCATTGCCCGGTGCGAAACCCGGCACCCGCGAGCGCGCCAGGATCGAACCGGCGTCCACGGCGTTGCGCAGTTCGATATCCAGGCGCTCGGCGAACACCGACGCACCGAAGGACACGTACGGGTTCACGTCGTAGGAGAACGCGACGTTGAAATCGATCGCCTGCAGCTCGGTCTTGGTGCCGTGGTAACGGCCGACCCAGTTGCTGTCGTATTCGGTCTTGAAGCCGAACGGCACGGTCAGCGAGGTACCCAGGTGCATGTTGTCGTTCTCGCCGAACGGCACATGGAAGTACATCGCCGGGACCGGCGCGATCATGCCGGCATCGCCGCCATTGCCGCCGGAGACCGGGGCGCCATTGGCGTAGGTGGCGGTGTCGGGCTGGAACTTGGCCGAGAAGCTGATAGCGCTGACGTCGGCCTGGAACAGGCGACCGTCCAACTGGCGCATGCCGGCCGGGTTGTTGGCGATGATCGAGGCATCGTCCGGGGCGCTGCCGGAACCTGCGAAGGCGCGGCCAAGACCCTTGGCGCTGTTTTCCTTCAGCTGGAAGGCGGCGCCGTGGGCCTGGCCAACGGCCAGTACGCCGGCGATACCGACGGCCAACAGGGTGGCGCGGCTGAGAGTGGAAGCGGTAGACATAAGATGGTGCTCTCCGGATAAAGACTGCAGTGGTCGGTACAGCGCCCGCGCCCAGCGCCAAGTGGCTGCTGAAGCGCGCCGGAGACCCCCCCCCGACATACGACGCCGTACGCAGTATACCCACCACAATTAACCGAACAATAACGAAGCGCCTATTGATCGGCCGGACAGGTTAGGGGTGGGTTCAGGAGCGTGAACCCGCTAGAGTGCCACTCCGATGTTCGTCTCCCTCCCCTCCCGCAAGAAACCCACCCCGCGCTGGGCGGTGCCGTTGCTGTTCGCCACCGTCTGGCTGGCCTATCTGTGGTCGATCAGCCGGCCCGGTGAGGCGCGCAATACGCTGTGGCTGGACTGGGGCGCGCTGTCCAGCGGCGTGTCCAACCTGGGCGACTGGTGGGCGACGCTGCGCGACGGCAGCGTGCTGCGGCTGTTCACCGCGCTGTTCCTGCATGCGGACTGGTCGCACCTGCTCGGCAACCTGGTGTTCCTGCTGATCTTCGGGCTGCCGGCCGAGCGCATTCTCGGGCCATGGCGCCTGCTGCTGCTGTTCCTGGTCGGCGGCGCGGCCTCCAACCTGGCGGCGATCTTCGCGATCGGCACGCCGGACCGGGTGATCATCGGTGCCTCCGGCGCGGTGTCGGCACTGATCGGCACCTATCTGGCACTGTTTCCCGGCGCCAAGCTGGGCGTGGTGCTGCCGCTGGGGGTGTTTCTGGAATTCATCCGCGTGCCGGCGCCGTTGCTGATCGGCGCCTGGGCGCTGCTGCAGGTGGTGTTCGCCTACATCGGCCCGGCCTTCGGCATGGTGGCGTGGTCGGCGCATATCGCCGGGTTCGTGTTCGGCATCGTCTACGGGCTGTACGTGCGCGCGGCGATCGCGCGGCGGCTGCGCAAGCGCCACGGCTTCTAGCGTGGCGCCAACGGGGCAAGGCCCCCCGGGCGCAGTGATGCGCGGGCCGCGCGCTGCGTAGTGGCGCGCCTATAATCGCCGCATGTCCAAGCCTCTGTACAAAGTCACCTTCCTCAATCACGGCAAGGTCTACGAGCTCTACGCCCGCCAGGTCACCGGCAGCCATCTGTGGGGGTTCAACCAGATCGGCGAGCTGGTGTTCGACGTGCACGACGGGCTGGTGGTCGATCCCACCGAAGAGCGCCTGCGCGAAGAGTTCGGCAACACCAAGACGCTGCACCTGCCGATGCAGAGCATCGTGCGCATCGAGGAAGTCGAGAAGAAGGGCCAGTCGGTGATCCGCGACGCCACCACCGGCGACAAGGTGGTCACGCCGTTCCCGTTGCCGACCAAGCCGCGCTGATGCGCATCCTGGTGCCCGACGATTACCAGGGCGCCGTGCGTCACCTGCCCTGCCTGCAGCGCCTGCACGGCCACGATGTGCAGGTGCTGGGTGCGCTGGCCACCGATCCCAACGAATGGGCCGAGCGGCTGGTCGAAGCCGATGCGCTGGTGCTGATCCGCGAGCGCACCCGCGTGGACGCCACGCTGTTGCGGCGGCTGCCGCGCCTGAAATTGATCAGCCAGACCGGCCGCATCGGCGCGCACGTGGACGTGGCCGCGTGCACCGAATTCGGGGTGGCGGTGGCCGAAGGCGTCGGCTCGCCGGTGGCGCCGGCCGAACTGACCTGGGCCCTGATCCTGTCGGCCAGCCGGCGCCTGAGCGAGTACCAGCGCGCGCTGCACCAGGGCCGCTGGCAGGCGCTGGGCGATCCCGGCCTGGGACGCGGAGTGCACGGGCGCACCCTGGGCATCTGGAGTTATGGGCGGATCGGCCAGCGCGTGGCCGGCTTCGGGCGTGCGTTCGGCATGCAGGTGCTGGTCTGGGGCGGCGACGCCTCGTGCGCACAGGCCGCGCGCGACGGCTTCGCCATCGCCGGCAGCCGCGAGGAACTGTTCGAACGCAGCGATGTGCTGTCGCTGCATCGGCGCCTGACCGCGCAGACCCGCCACCAGGTCGGTGCGCAGGATCTGGCGCGGATGCGCCCGGATGCGTTGCTGGTCAACACCAGCCGCGCCGAGCTGATCGCGCCCGGCGCCTTGCTGGCCGCGCTGGATGCGGGCCGGCCGGCGCAGGCGGCGGTGGATGTGTTCGAGCGCGAACCGGTGCTGGATGCACGTGATCCGTTGCTGCAGCATCCGCGCGTGCTGGCGACGCCGCATCTGGGCTATGTGGAAAGCGACAGCTATGCGCTGTACTTCGAAGCGGCGTTCGACAACGTGGTGGCATTTGCCGCAGGGACGCCGCGCAATCTGGTCAATCCCGAGGCGCTGGCGGTAGCGCGGTAACGCTGGTTTGACGTGGTGATCGCGTGTTCGGGAGGGCTTGTCGCGACCGGGGTCGCTCCTACAAAAGCATTGGCGCTCGACAGTGTCTATCGATCGCGCCGGGCGCGCAGCGGGTGATGCACCCGCTGCGCTGTGGCCGGATTACTTGACCGGTTCGGCCGGCTTGGGCTTGTCCGCAGGCGCAGCCGGTTGGGCCGGTTCGGCCGGCGTGGCCGGCTTGGCCTTTTCCGCCGGTTCGCTCGGTTTGTCGGCAGGCTTGGGCTTGTCGGCCGCTGCCGGGCGCGCGGCAGGCGGCTTGGGGTCGGCCGCGGGCTTGGCAGCCTTGGCCTTCTGCGCTGCCTGCGCCTTGGCTTTGAGCGCGGCTTGCGCCTTGGCCGCCGAGCCGGGCTGCTTGAGCTCGGCCAGCGCGGCGGCGATCGGGCCATCGCCCGGCAAGACGTCGCCGGCGCTGTAGCCCTCCTCGCCTTCGGCATCGCCACGCAGATGGCCCGGCAGCGTGGCTTCGCTGAAGTCGGTCAGGCTGGCCGGCACATCGGCGTCGCCCGGTTGCGGTTCCGGGGTGAGCAGCACTTCCGGCACGATGCCGCTGGCCTGGATCGACTTGCCGCTGGGCGTGTAATAGCGCGCGGTGGTCAGCTTGACCGAGTCGCCGTTGTCCAGCGGCAGCACGGTCTGCACCGAGCCCTTGCCGAAGGTGCGGCTGCCGATGATGCGCGCGCGCTGGTTGTCGCGCAGCGCACCGGCCAGCACTTCCGACGCGCTGGCCGAGCCGGCGTCCACCAGCACCACCACCGGTGCGCCACCGAGCAGATCGCCCGGGGTGGCATCGAACTTGGCATCGCTGATGGAGATGCGCCCGCGCGTGCTGACGATGTTGCCCTTGTCGAGCAGATCGTCGGCCACCTGCACCGCCGAGGTCAGCAGGCCGCCAGGGTTGCTGCGCAGGTCCAGCACCAGGCCGCGCAACTTGCCGCCGGCCTGCAGCTGCTTGAGGTTCTTCTGGAAATCGGCACCGGTGTCGGCCTGGAAGGTGCTGATGCGGATGTAGCCATAGCCCGGTTCCAGCAGCTTGCTGCGCACGCTGGCCACGCGGATGGTCTCGCGCTGCAGGGTGACGTCGAACGGCTTGGGCGCCTTGTCGCGCACGATGGTCAGCACGACCTTGCTGCCGGATTCGCCACGCAGCGGTTCCATCGCCTTGCTGGCGTCGATCGGCTTGCCGTCGATGGCCACGATGACGTCGCCGGCGCGGATGCCGGCACGCGCGGCCGGGGTGTCGTCGATCGGCGCAATCACCTTGAGCGTGTTGTCCTGCTGCTGCAGCAATTCCACGCCGATGCCGTCGTAGGCGCCGGTGGCCTGCTCGTCGAAGGCTTCGGCATCTTCCTTGTCGAAATAGGTGCTGTGCGGGTCCAGGTCCGAGAGCAGGCCGCGCACCGCCGCGTGCATCAGCTTCTTGTCTTCGACCGGGTCGACGTAGGCCTGCTTGACCGCGTTGTACACCGCCACGAAGCGGCGGATCTCGTCCAGCGGCACCTTGGACACGGCGGCTTCGTTGGCTTCCGGATCGTCCGCAGTGGCCTGGGCGGCGGCGGGACTGGCTTTCTGCGCCCAACCGGGTGAGGCGAACAACGCCAGCGACAGGGCAACGGACAGGACGGCTACGCGCATGAAGCACTCCGACAAAGAGATAAGACGCCCCGCAACGGAGCGGCCTGGATTATGCGCGAAGCGGCGGTAAATCCGCGTTGACTTGGCAGGGCCAGGTCGGGCCACGGTCATGCACCGGCGCGCGCGTGGCCTGGGTGGGGCTCAGCGGCGCTGCAACCAGCTCGACGGATCCACCGGCTGCCCGTTGCGCCGCAGTTCGAAGTACAGCGCCGGCACGCCCTGCCCGCCCGAGCTGCCGACCTTGGCCACCGCCTCGCCGCGCTTGATCGACGCGCCGGCGTCGCGCAACAGCGTGTCGTTGTGCGCGTACAGGCTCATATAGCCGTTGCCGTGGTCCACGATCAGGATCATGCCGTAGCCGGTCATCCAGTCGGAGAACACCACCGTGCCATCGGCCACCGCGGTGACCGTGCTGCCCTTGGGCGCGCCGATCAGCACGCCCTTGCTGGTATGGCCGTCCGGCAAGGGGGCGTTGAAGCGCGCCAGCAGGTTGCCCGACACCGGCCAGCTCAGGCCGCCGACCTTGGGGGCCGGCGCGCTGGCGATGACCTTGGGCGGGGTCTTGCCGGGACGCTCGGGGCGATCGGCCTTGCCGCGCTTCGCCTGCGCGGCGGCTTCGGCGGCGGCGCGCTTGGCGGCCGCGCGCCGTTCGGCCTCGGCCTTGGCGGCGGCCGCGCGCAGGTTGGCGAGCAGCTGCTCCAGCGACCTGGCGTCCTGGCCCAGGGCTCTTTCGCGTTCGGCGCGTTGTTTGTAGCGGTCGTCCAGCTGCGCGACGGTCGCCGCCTGTTGCGAGCGATCCTTCTGCAGCAACGCGGCCTGCGCCTTTTGCTGCGCACGCGCCGCATCCAGCGCCTGGCGCCGGCTGGCGATGTCCTGTTCCACCTTGGCCAGCGCATCCAGCTGCGTGGTCAACGCCTGGATGCGCTGCGCACGTGCGTTCTGCACATAGCGGTGATCGGCCAGCATGCGCGTGGCATCGCCGACGGTGTCCTGCGACAACAGCACCTTCAACGGCGCGTTGCGGCCGACCTGGTCGGCGGCGCGCAACAACGCGGCCAGCTGCACGCGCTGGTTCTGCAGGCCGCGCTGCAGCTGCGCACGGTCCTGCTGCAGCTTGCCCAGATGCTGTTCCTGCTCGCGCATCGCCGATTCGGTCTCGCTCAATGCACGCGAGGTCCTGGCCACCTTCTCATCGGCCTGGCGCAACTGCTGGGCGGCATTGCCGCGCTTGCCTTCCAGCGCGCGGCGGTCGGCGCTGATGGTCTTGAGTTCGTCGCGCAGCTGCTGCAATTTGCGCTCGGCCTCGCGCTGGCTCTGCGCGCCCGCCCCGGTGCTGCCCAGCAGCGCGCAGGCCAGCACGGTCACCGCCAGCCACGCGCGTGGGCGGCCGGTGGCGGGGGCAAGCGGCAGGCGCGATCGCGGTGCGGGCGACAGGGGCAACGAAAGGTCCAATGACTTCAGGCAGGTGCGCGATTGTAGCCAAGCATGGTGTGATCGCCGCCACGCCCAAGACAGCCGCCGCCGCGCAAGGTTCAGCATGAAAGCCCAGCATCTCTTTCTGGCGTTGTCCCTGGTCTGCGCAAGTGCCTGGGCCGACGAGGACATCAGCAAGGTCAACGGCCGCATCAGCGCCGAGGCCGGCAAGGTCTATGGGGGGCTGGATACCGTCAACGGTTCCATCGAGATCGGCGCCGGCGCGCAGACCCGCAGCGTGGAAACGGTCAACGGCAGCATCCAGATCGGCGACAACGCCCGTACCGGCGATGTCTCCACGGTCAATGGCGCGATCACGCTGGGCCAGAAGGTGGTGGTGTCCGGCGGGCTGGAGACGGTCAACGGCAGCGTGCTGGTGGAACGCGGCAGCCGGATCAGCGGCGGCGTGGAAACGGTCAACGGCAGTATCGGCCTGGTGGAAACCGAGCTGGGCAAGGGCATCGAGACCGTCAACGGCGACATCACCGTCGGGGTGCGCTCGCATGTGCGTGGCGGGATCGAGGTCACCAAGCCGAACTTCAGCTTCTCGTTCAAGCCTGCGCGCAAGCCGCGGGTGGTGATCGGCCCGGATGCGGTGGTCGATGGCCCGCTGGAGTTCGAGCGCGAGGTCAGCCTGTACGTGCACCGCACCGCGAAGATCGGCGCAGTGACCGGCGCCACCGCGCGCAGCTTCGACAGCGACGTGGCACCCAGGGACTGACGCCCCCACCACGGGGCCAGCGCCTAGAATCGGGGGACCTTCGCCGCACGAGGAGTCCCGATGCCCCGCAAGATCCTGTTGTGCCTGGCCGCGACGCTGGCCCTGGCCGGCTGCAAGCGTGAACCCGCCGATGCGCCGAGCGCACCCGCCGCGCAGGTGCCGGCCGACAGCGCGCCCAGCGCCCCGGTCAGTCGCCACGCCTTCTCGCCGGAGCTGACGCCCGGCGACTTTGCCGAGCTGGTCAAGACGCTGGCCTCGGACGACTTCGAAGGGCGCGGCCCCGGGACTCCCGGCGAAGAGAAGACCGTCACCTACATCCGCGACCAGATGCAGCGCATCGGCCTGCAGCCGGGCAACGGCGACGGCTGGTTCCAGGACGTGCCGATGGTGGAAACCACCGCCGATGCGGCCACCGCGCCGACCCTGCGCAGCGGCGAGCAGACCCGTACCCTGGCCTTCGGCACCGACATCGTGGTCGGCACGCGTACCGGCCAGGCCGAGGTCAAGCTGGACAACAGCGAGCTGGTGTTCGTCGGCTACGGCGTGGATGCGCCCGAACAGCAGTGGAACGATTACGCCGGCCAGGACTGGAAAGGCAAGACGGTGGTGATGTTCGTCAACGACCCGGGCTTCCAGACCGGCGATACCACGCTGTTCGACGGCAAGCGCATGACCTATTACGGGCGCTGGACCTACAAGTTCGAAGAGGCCGCCCGCAAGGGCGCGGCCGCTGCGCTGATCGTGCACGACACCCCGGGCGCCAGCTACGGCTGGGACGTGGTGAAGAACTCCTGGGCCGGCCCGCAATACGACCTGCCGGCCAAGGACGATCCCGATCCGCGCCTGCCGGTGCAGGGCTGGATCAGCGCCGAGACCGCCAAGCAGCTGTTCGCCAATGCCGGGCTGGACCTGGCGCAGGCCTACAAGGACGCCAGCAAGCGTGGCTTCAAGCCGGTGCCGTTGAAGGCCAGCTGGTCGGTGGACCTGAAGAGCAGCATCGCCGAAAAGACCTCGCGCAACGTGGTCGGCGTGTTGCCGGGCACCAGCCACGCCGACGAGGCGGTGCTGTACATGGCGCACTGGGACCACCTGGGCAAGCATCCGGGCGAAAGTGGCGACAACATCTACAACGGCGCGGTGGACAACGCCACCGGCGTGGCCGGCATTCTCGAAATTGCCGACGCGTTCGCGCATCAGGATCCCAAGCCGGCGCGCTCGGTGGTGTTCGTGGCGGTGACGCTGGAGGAATCGGGCCTGCTCGGTTCCAAGTACTACGTGGCCAACCCGAGCTTTCCGCTGGACAAGATCGCGGCGGTGATCAACCTGGACGCGATGTCGGTGGCCGGGCGCGCACGCGATGTCACCGTGGTGGGCATGGGCAGTTCGGAGCTGGAAGACATCCTCAAGCCGATTGCCGCGATGCAGGGCCGCACCCTGCATGCCGAGGCCACGCCGCAAAGCGGCTCGTATTTCCGCTCGGATCACTTCAACTTCGCCAAGGCCGGCGTGCCGGCGCTGTATGCCGATGGCGGCGAAGACCTGCGCGAGGGCGGCACCGCGGCCGGCCGCGCGGCCGCCGAGGACTACGGGCGCAATCGCTATCACGCCCCTGGCGACGAATACGATGCGGCCACCTGGAAGCTCGATGGCACCATCGAAGACCTGCAGGCGGTGTATGGCGTAGGCAAGGAGGTGGCCGCCGGGCAGCGCTGGCCCAACTGGTATGCCGGCAACCCGTTCAAGGCGGCGCGCGACCGCATGATGGCCGGCAAGCCCGCTACGGGCGCCGAGGCGCCCGATACCGGCAAAGACACCGCTGCAGAGGGCAAGAAGGCAGCACCGACGCGTTGACCGGCGCCGGGACGGCACGCGTCATGCAGCCGGTGCATGGCCGGGTGGCGCGGTCTGTAAGGGCAGCGGCAGTGCGTCCGCGCATCGATCAGACGCGTATCGATCAAAACGCGAAGGGCCTCCTGGTGGAGGCCCTTCGCGTTGGGTGCGTCGTGACGGTTGCGGACCAGATCACGCTTGTTGCCGATGCAGCACGGTCGCGATAGTGCTGCGATGAATAGTGCATCGATGCACTACGATGCCTTTAACCGTGCTGCCGGCCGCGCGCTGCCCGCGCGCTGCCATCAAGCCAGCGGCATCATCTACGCCACTGGCTTCGGGCGTCCTGGTCAATCGTTGTCCACGCTGACCACGTGCCCGTCTTCCGGATCGACATGCAGCTCGACCTTCTGCCCGCCACGCTCGGCATCGGCGCTCCACAAGCCGTCTTCGAACTTGAGGTCGTGCACGTTGGAATAGCCGCCGGTCGACAGCGCGGCGCGGATATCGGCCTCGCTCAGCTTGGAGGTGGTCTGGTCGCCATAGACGCGGCCGGTGACCGGATCGATGCGTACGTCCACGTCCTTGCCGTCGCCGCTACGCGCGTCAGCGGTCCACACGCCATGCTCGAACTTGACGTCGTGCACCTTGGTGTAGCCCTTGCCGGTCAGCATGCTGGTGACCTCGCTGGAGGTCAGTGCCTTGGCCGGCTTGTCGGCGGCCGCTTGCGCAAATGCGCCCTGCGCCGCCACTGCCAGTGCGCCGATCAGCGCGGTCTTCATCAGTCGATATGCCATGTGATGCTCCTGCAGTGAAGTGCGCCCATGCTGGACGCGGCCTTATTGCTGTCAGGTGAAAGCCACTTCAAACGCGTTGCGAAAGTTCAGTGAGCTCAAGCTTTGGTGATGATGCGCCTGCGCTGCATGCGGTGGCACGCGCGGTCGTAAGAGGGCGTTGCGCAGTGGCACGTTGCGCTACCGCAACCGCATCATTCGCACTGTCCGACGACATGTGATCCGTGCGAAGGACGCAAAAAAGCGAGCCGCCTCGCGGCGGCTCGAGATTGACCTACAACCCTCTGCCTCACCTTACGGAATGGCGCGTGTGGCGCGAACGGCCTGGGGCGAGAGGATGGACATCTGCGGCCTGTCGGTGCCGTCCTTGTTGGGATGCACGCTGTACTCGTAACTGACATTCCACCACGAGCCGGCAGCCCACCACGTCCAGCCCGTCCAGACATCTGCATTGGTGTCGATATAGCGGAGCATGCCGCGCAGCGCTTCATTGCAGACCGGGTTGTTGCCGGTGCCGAATTCGCCCAGGAATCCGCGCTTGTGGTTGGTGCGCAACCACTCGGTGAAGCTGCGCAGGCGCTCGACACCGATGGTGGCACTGACGCAGACATTGGTGGTGCCGCTGGAGTCGGCATCCAGGTACTGATGCACCTCGAACGCGTAGCGATTGAGCGGATCGTAGATCGAGACCAATGCGGTTGCGTTGGAGTAACCATCGTTGGTGGGCGAATACCAGCTGTGCGCACCGGTCCACAATGCGCCCGGCACCAGGATCAGATTGTTCGCACCGGTGGCACGAATCGCATCGATGCCTGCCTGTGCAGTGGCTGCCCAGCCGCTGGCCGATACGCCGTTGGGCTCATTCATCAGCCCGAAGATCACGGCGTTGTCGCTGGGAAATACCAGCGCAAGGCGGCGCCACAGGTCGGCGAAGGTGGCGTTCGACACCTGGTCGCCGCCAATCTTGTAGCCGTAGTATTTGCCGTAATTGTGGATGTCCAGCACCAGGTACATGCCCGATGCCTTGGCGCGTGCCACGGCTTGCTTTACCAGAGCCAGTTGGGTCGGATCCAGTTCGCCGCGTGCACTCGGCTGCAGGCGTTCCCACAGCACCGGCAGGCGGATCGTATTCATGCCAACGCCGGCGAAATAGGTGTAATCGCTGGCCGGGGCATACATATAGTCCTTATTGAGGACACCGGGTTTCTTGGACGATGCAAATTCGGCGCCGGATAAATTGACGCCGGCATATTTCAGTGCGCGGGTTTGTGCGTAAACGGGTGCGAATGTGCCGAACAGGACGCAGAGCAGGGCGCAGCGGAAAATGGTGCGCAGCGTTTGAGAGACAGCAGACATAAAACAACTCCTTAGACGACGGGGATGGTGTGTCGCAGCGGGTTGCGTGCGATCTGCGCGAGGTGCGCCACACCTGTCGTAACCAATGCATCTGCCGTGCCTAATTGCCCACCACATCGCGTGTGAATTAAATGTGTTGGCTGGGTCGCAGTCACTTACCGCAGGGGTCACGTTCTGGAACAGCACGCTGTAACGCGCCGCGTTGACAAGCGGTCGCGCACGCTTGTCGGCACCGCCATCGCATGCATGGCGCTGTCGAAAAATCGGCGAATGGATGCGCTCGCCGTCAACGCTGCGACGTCGGGTCACTGACGCGGCAGCGCTGTTGCGCGCGCACACATGGCGAGCGCTAGCGCGCGCCGTGTGCTGGCGTTTTATTGCGGAAGGACTGTGCTCACCGCGGCCGGGCACGGTTGCTGCCTGGCATCGGCACGCACTGCGCGTGCATGCCGATGCCGGGTGCCTGCTGCGCCGCGTGCGACGGGTGACCCTCGCTCGCGGCGTGCTTCGACTAATGGGTGATGCGTTTTGCGCGCGCGCTCAGGATCGACATCTGCGGCTTGTCGCGGCCCTGCGCATCGGGATGCACGTTGAAGGGGTAGGTGCGGTTCCACCACGCGCCGGCGGCCCACCAGGTCCAGCCCAGCCACACGTCGCGGTTGGTCTCCAGATACCCCAGCATGCCGTTGAGTGCGCTGTTGCAGGTGGCGTTGTTGCCGGTGCCGAACTCGCCGAGAAATCCCTGCTTGTGATTGATGCGCAGCCATTGGGTAAAGCTGCGCAGGCGCTCGGCACCGACAGTGCTACTGACACACCCGGCGCTGGTGCCGCTGGAGTCCGTATCCAGGTATTGATGCACTTCGATGGCGTAGCGATTGAGCGGGTCGCGAATGGAAGCCAGCGCCACTGCGTTGGACTGGCCGGCAACGGTGGAGTACCAGCTGTGCGCGCCACTCCATAGCGCGCCGGGCACCAGGATCAGATTGTTGGCGCCGGTTTTGCGGATGGTGTCGATCGAGGCCTGCGCCGCGTTGGCCCAGGATTGCGGATTGATGTCGTAAGGCTCGTTCATCAGCCCGAAGATCACGCTGTTGTCGTTCTTGAAGGCGATTGCCAGGCGTCGCCACAGATCGTTGAAGGTGCTGATCGGCACGCGCGCACTGCCGATCTTGTTGCCGTAATACCTGGCGTAGTTGTGGATATCCAGGATCAGGTAGACCTTGGCGGCCTTGGCGTTGGCCACGGCCTGGCTGATCAGCGCCAGCTGCGCTGCATCCAGCTCGCCGCCGGCCTTGGGTTGCAGGCGTTCCCACAGGATCGGCAGCCGAATGATGTTCATGTGCTTGCCGGCGAAGTAGCGGTAATCGCTGGCGGCCGGATACAGGTAGTCGACGTTGAGCACCCCGGGCTTTTGCGAGGATTTGATCTCGGCACCGGACAGATTGACGCCTGCGTACTTCAGGCGGTTCTGTGCATGTGCCAAGGGCACGCCTGCAAGCAGCACGCTGGCAAGCAGCAGCAATGACAACGCACGGCTGGACAGCCGGCGCGTCGGAGTGGGGGAGGGCAACATGGGTGACTCCTGAAGCATTCGCGGGGGAGATGCATGGCCCGGCGAACCTGCCACGGGCATGAAGACACTGCATCGCGCTTCACCCTAAGCGCATCCGGACATTCAAACTACGAATGCGAGATATCACTTAATTCGAGCTGTGAGCCACTCCGCAGTTATTGCCAAACATGCACACGCTTTGTTGTGGTAAAGCGACGCCACGCAGTCACGCGCATTGCAGGCCGGGTGCACTCTGCGCCGCACGGCTGCGGAAACACCGTGCATCCGGCCTGCCTGGAGGCGGCTGTTGTGCGATCGCAATGCTGCAGGTGATGACGTCGCGCGTGGCGGCCACGCAGATCGCAGTCGCGACGCGCTGCCCTGCGCAGGGCGATCGTCGGAACGCAAAAGCGCGGCGCGTGCGACCGCGGTGCGACGCGCTGGGATCAGCACGCCGGCACGCGCAACTATCACCTGGTGCGATCGCGGAACTTGGTATGTGCCATGTGCAGCGCGTGCGTTGTGGGCTGCGTCATGCGTCCGGCAGCGGACCGCCAATGCGCATCCTGCGACACGCTGAGTGCGCTGGTGTCTGCCAGCGATGCAGCGCGCTGCAGGCAATCGTCGGCGGATCCCATCGCTTCTCCGTGGCAGGACATGGACGATGGCACGCAAAAAAAACGGTGGCCGCAGCACAGGCTGCGACCACCGTGATCGACCCGCCCGCGTGGGCTACTTGGTCGCGCGGCGTGCGTACTTGCTCAGAATCGACATCTGCGGCTTGTCGCTGCCGTCCTTGCCCGGCTGCACGGTGAAGAAGTACTCCGGCTTCCACCATGCGCCAGCGGCCCACCAGGTCCAGCCCAGCCACACGTCGCTGTTCTTTTCCATGTAGGTCAGCATGCCTTCCAGTGCCTGGTCACAGACCGGGTTGTTGGCGGTGCCGAATTCGCCCAGGAAGCCCTTCTGCTTGTTCTCGCGCAGCCAGGCGGTGAAGCCGCGCAGCTTCTCTTCGCCGACCGTGGCGCTGGTGCACACCGGCTTGGTGCCGCTGTAGTCGTTGTCCAGATATTGATGCGCTTCGAAGGCCAGGTTGTTGCCCGGGTCCTTGAGGATTTCCAGGGCCTTGGCATTGGAGACGCCGTAGCTGGCGCTGCGCCAGCTGTGTGCGCCGCTGTAGGCGGTGCCCGGCACCAGGATCAGGTTCCTGGCGCCGGTCTTGCGGATGGCGTTGATCGCGCCCTGCGCCGCGGTCGCCCAATCGGTGGCGGAAATGCCGTTGGGCTCATTCATCAGCCCGAAGATCACCGACGCGTCGTCCTTGAATTCGAGCGCGAGCCGGCGCCACAGGTCCGCGACCGCCGCGGTGGGCACCTCGCTGCTGCCGATGCGCTTGCCGTTGTACTTGGCGTAGTTGTGCACATCCAGGATCAGGTACTGCTTGTTGGCCTTGGCCGCCGCCACCGCTTTCTTCAGCAGCGCCAGTTGCGCCGGGTCCAGGTCGCCGCTGAGCTGCGGTTGCAGGCGCTCCCACAAAAACGGCAGGCGAATCGTATTCATGCCCTTGCCGGCGAAGTAGCTGAAATCCGATGCGGACGGGTAGGTGTAGTCCTTGAACAGGGTGCCGGGTTTCTTGCGTGAGTTGAACTCGGCGCCGGACAGATTGACGCCGACATACTTCAGGCCGCTGGACTGCTTGTCAGGATGGCCAGGCTCCTTGGCGTGCGCCAGCGGCATCGTGGCCAGCAGGGTCAGTGCGAGTGCAGCGCTGCGCAAGGATGGGAACGTGGGGGGAGAACGGAACATGGAAGCCTCCTTCGGCATCGACGTAGGCGGCCGCAGGGGGAGGGCACGGCCAGCAGGGATGGTGCAGGTCAGGACGGTGGTTGGTCAGCGTAGAAGCTCCGGCGTTAGCGCACCATTCACGCCGGCAACGGCGATTTGATCGCGTACAAACACCTGCAGGGCGCACCATGCCGCTGCGGTCGCGTCCGCAACCCGACAGGCAAGACGCACTGTCGCAGGAGTGCGACAGGCGCCTGTCTTAAGCTACAACCCGATTTCTTTTGTCGTCCGCACTGTCGCGGGGGACGTCACATCCCGGAGTCTTTCCCATGAGCCAAGCCCACGCTTACGCCGCACACACTGCCGATCAGCCGCTTGCACCATTCGTGTTCGAACGACGCGCGCCCGGCCCCAACGATGTGCAGATCGATATTGCCTACTGCGGCGTGTGTCACTCGGATCTGCATACCGCACGCAACGAATGGCAGAACACACGCTACCCGTCGGTGCCCGGCCACGAGATCGTCGGCCGCGTCACTGCGGTCGGTGATGCGGTCACCGGCTTCAAGGTCGGCGACCTGGCCGGTGTCGGCTGCATGGTCGACAGCTGCCGCAGCTGCGCGTCCTGCCAGGAAGGCGAAGAGCAGTATTGCGAGCAGGGCTTCACCGGCACCTATAACGGTCCGATGTTCGGGGGTGGCGAGAACACCTACGGCGGCTATTCGGACCACATCGTGGTCGATCAGAAGTACGTGCTGCGCATCTCGCACAGCGACAACCTGGCCGCCGTTGCCCCGTTGCTGTGCGCCGGCATCACCACCTATTCGCCGCTGGCGCACTGGAAGGTCGGTCCCGGTCAGAAGGTGGGCGTGGTCGGTCTGGGCGGCCTGGGCCACATGGCGGTGAAGATCGCCAAGGCGATGGGCGCCACGGTGGTGCTGTTCACCACCTCCGAGAGCAAGCGCGCCGATGCGCTGCGCCTGGGCGCCAGCGAAGTGGTGATCTCCCGGGACGAGGCGCAGATGGCCGCGCAGACCAACACGCTGGATTTCATCCTCAACACCGTGGCCGCGCCGCACAACCTGGACCCGTTCCTCAATGCGCTCAAGCGTGACGGGGCGATGGTGCTGGTGGGCGTGCCCGAGGAATCGCACCCGTCGCCGAGCGTGTTCAACCTGATCATGAAGCGCCGCACGCTGGCCGGTTCATTGATCGGCGGCATTCGCCAGACCCAGGAGATGCTGGATTTCTGCGCCAAGCACAACATCGTCTCGGACATCGAAACCATCCGCGCCGATCAGATCAACGAGGCCTATGAGCGCATGCTCAAGAGCGACGTGAAGTACCGCTTCGTGATCGA
Source organism: Xanthomonas sp. BRIP62418 (assembly GCF_003993495.1). Taxonomy (NCBI): domain Bacteria; kingdom Pseudomonadati; phylum Pseudomonadota; class Gammaproteobacteria; order Lysobacterales; family Lysobacteraceae; genus Xanthomonas; species Xanthomonas sp. BRIP62418. The sequence goes on along the minus strand of NZ_QEZG01000033.1, from coordinate 169,593 downwards.
CATGGCCACGCTGGACAAGGCGGCCTGATGGCCCGACCTGCCGCCTTGTCACAGGGCGGCAGGGCGTTTGCCGGCGCTGCGCTCGGCCCTAGGTGATGCTCGCGCGCATCACCTGGGGTTTTGCACTGCAGGTGGTGCGTGACCGCACGACATCGGTCGTATCAGTTGGATCGATGGCGCCGGTGAGCGGCACCATCGGCACGCATGCCCACTAGGCGGACACCGGTGAGCCGTGCAGCGTGCCGACGGCAGGCAACGCGCTGCGTGGGCGGCGGACCGGCATCGGTGCGGAGAACAGCAGGTTCAGCGCAGGCAGGCGGCCGGGCACGCGCAGCAGGCACAGCACGGCCGGGACCAGTACGCCGACCCCCAGCAAGGCAAAGAACAGCACCGCTCCCTCGTCGATCCAGCGCGGCAGCAGATAGGCCAGCACTATGAAGGGCGGAAAGTGGCTCAGGTAGAACACCACCGAGTTGCGGCCCACATAGCGGATCGCCTGCGCGGCCGGTTGCCGGTTCGCCCACATCGCCACAGCGACCAGCAGTGGCAGCGCGATCACCACCAGCGGCAGGTAGCCGATCCAGATGCCATGCAGCGCGGTGAGATTGGCGATCAGCACGATGGCGCACAGGCTCAGGCACGACAGCGGCCAGATCCAGCGCGGCGCCTGCCGCAGCAGTGCCGGCACCCGGCCGGCCAGCAGCGTGCCGATGTAGAAGAACGCAAAGTAATAGAACGGATCTGCGCCCTGGCGCAGCAGCGGACCCAGGCAGACCGAGCCCAGCACGGTCGCGGCCAGCACCAATGGCGGCGGCAGCCGACGCAGCAAGGGCATCAGCACCAGGAACACGAACAGGTAGAACAGGAACCAGGTCAGCGCCACGTTGCCGACCGCGATCTTGCCCAGATCCAGCCAGGCGATGGGTTCGGCCTTGGCCAGCACCGAGCCTGCCTCGCGCAGGGCGAAGATCAGCACCGACCAGAGCAGGTACGGGTACAGCACGTGCCGCAGCTTGCCGCCAAGGTAGGGTGCGATGCCCTTGTCCAGCCCGCGCGCGACGAACAGGCCCGACAGCAGGAACATCAGCTGCATGCGCAGCGGTGCCAGCGAGCGGTTGAGGTGCTCAATGGACAGCATCAGGGCACTGGCTTGCTCGGTCGCGCCGCCGCGCAGTTCCGGGTAGGCATCGAAGGCGAAGCCATAGGCGTGCAGCACGATCACCATCAATACGCTGGCGCCGCGGAGCCAGTCCACCCAGTCGTCGCGTCCATGTTGGCTGGTAGCGAGTTGCTGCGTCATAAGGTTGCTTCCTTGGTGAGGCCCACGGCTTCGCCGCCGCGTGGCGCGGCGACACGTGAACGAGGTCTGGAGTCCACGGCGGCGGCGTTGCCCGCACCCGGGATGGAACCGACTGCCGTCACTGCCCGGCACCTCCAGGTCGGCGCAGAACGTCCTGCGCGTCGGGGGTGATTGATTGGGCCGGTGCTACATGGCGGCAGAAGATATGTGACTTAAATCACACTTCCACAGGGGGTGCAATCGTCGAGGCTGCAGATCGCGGCAGCCCTGCGGGCATGCCGATTGCGGGCGCTGGCGTGCGTGCAGCGCGTCAAATGGCGGCCGGACGCTTGCGTCTGCCGCCACCGCGCACCGGCCGGCGCGTGCTGAGCGCGAGGCCAATGGCGGAGCCACGTGGTGTGTTCGTCGCGCGCTGCGGGTCGGACCGGACACGCCCGTGCGGAGGCGAAGCTGGCTTGCGCCTGGAGGCGCCTGGAGGCGCCTAGAGGCGTCCGGCGGCGTGGCAGGCAGGTGCGCGCCTGGCCTTGCGCCAGGCGCAGGCGATTACTGCGTCGCGCATGCGGGCGCTTTCCCGCGCCGTGGATACGCTGCAACGCGCAGCGTCATCCAGTCTTGCCGCGCAGGCCGCATGCGGCTTGCCTGGAGGCAACGCGACAGCCAGCGCCGGGCACCGAGCCCACGCGCTGGCCACACTCAGGCGGCGGCCGGTTCCTTGACCTGCGCCTTGACGCCCAGCAGCTGCACGATGCTGCCGGCCGCGTCGCGGCCTTCGGCCACGGCGGTGACCACCAGGTCGGCGCCACGCACGCAGTCGCCACCGGCGAACAGGCGCGGGTTGCTGGTCTGGTAGGGCAGGCGGCCGTTGTCATCGGCCGGTGCGACGATGCGGCCGTTGCTGCCGGCTTCCACGCCCTGCGAGGCCAGCCAGTCGGGCAGGGTCGGCGAGAAGCCGAACGCGATGATCACTACGTCCGCTTCCAGCAGCGATTCGCTGCCTTCCACCGGCACCGCGTTGCGACGCCCGCTGGCATCGGGGTCGCCGAGCCTGGTCTCCACCACGGTGACGCCGATGGCCTCGTCGTCGGCGCCGGATTCGATCGACAGCGGCTGCCGGTTGAACAGGAAACGCACGCCTTCCTCGCGCGCGTTGGCGACCTCGCGCGCCGAGCCCGGCATGCTGGCCTCGTCGCGGCGGTACGCGCAGGTGACCTTGGCCGCGCCCAGGCGGATCGCGCTGCGCACGCAGTCCATGCCGGTGTCGCCGCCGCCCAGCACCACCACGCGCTTGCCGTTGAGATCGGGCAGCGCCATCTGGTCTTCCCAGCCGGCGATCGGCCGGCCGTGCGGGTCGTTGCCGCTGACGATGCGGCTGTTCTGCACCAGGAACGGCAACGCCGGCAGCACATTCTTCAGGTCCTGCCCGGGCAGCCCGCCATCGGTGTAGCGGTAGGCGCCGGTGCCCAGGAACACCGCGTCGTATTCGCCCAGCAACTGCTCGATGCTGATGTCGCGGCCCACTTCCACGCCCAGGCGGAACTGCACGCCCATGCCTTCGAGAATCTCGCGGCGCTTGCCGATCACCGACTTGTCCAGCTTGAAGCTGGGGATGCCGAACTGCAGCAGCCCGCCGATCTGCTCGTAGCGGTCGTAGACCACCGCCTCGATCCCGGCACGCACCAGGCGGTCCGCGCAGGACAGGCCGGCCGGGCCGGCGCCGATCACCGCTACCCGCCAGCCGCTCGGCTGCACATTGCCCAGGTCCGGGCGCCAGCCCATCTTGAACGCGGTATCGACGATGTATTTTTCCACCGCGCCGATGGTGACCGCGCCGAATTCCTCCAGCGTGCAGCTGCCTTCGCACAGGCGATCCTGCGGACACACCCGCCCGCACACTTCCGGCAGCGGGTTGGTGGAATGGCACAGCGCGGCGGCTTCTTCGATGCGGTTTTCCTGCACCAGCTGCAGCCACTGCGGGATGGCGTTGTGCACCGGGCATTTCCAGCTGCAATACGGATTGCCGCAGTCCAGGCAACGGCCGGACTGGTACTGCGCGTCGGCCTTGTCGAACTTGCCGTACAGCTCGCCCCAGTCACCGGAGGTACGCAGCTCCACCGGAATGCGCGTGGGCATGGTCCGGGGCAGGTCGAGGAATTGGAAGGCTTGCTTGCGGCTCATAAAAGAAATCCGTGGCTGATTCCCTTCTCCCGCGTGCGGGAGAAGGTGCCCCGAAGGGGCGGATGAGGGTTGCGGGCCACCGGCCCTCACCCCCGACCCCTCTCCCGCGAGCGGGAGAGGGGAGCACGACTAGGCGGCGCGCCGTAGCGACTCGGTCAGCGACTCGATGCTGGCGGCCTTGGGTTTGACCAGCCAGAACTTGCCGATGTAGTCGCGGAACTCGTCCAGGATCTGCTGCGCCCAGATGCTGCCGGTCAGTTCGCGGTGGCGGCTGATCAGGGTGTGCAGGTGCTGGCGATGGTTCTCGAAGCCCTCGGCGGAGACGCGGTGGATGTCGATCAGCTCGTGGTTGTAGCGGTCCACGAAGTCGCGTTCGATATCCAGCACATAGGCCAGCCCGCCGGTGAAGCCGGCGCCGAAGTTCAGGCCGACCTTGCCCAGCACCAGCACCACGCCGTCGGTCATGTATTCGCAGCAGTGGTCGCCTGCGCCTTCCACCACCGCCAGCGCACCGGAGTTGCGCACCGCAAAGCGCTCGCCGGCGCGGCCGGCCGCGAACAGCTCGCCGCCGGTGGCGCCGTACAGGCAGGTGTTGCCCACGATCGGCGTGCTGCGCGCCTCGAAGCGCGCACCGCGCGGCGGACGCACCACCAGCCGGCCGCCGGCCATGCCCTTGCCGACATAGTCGTTGGCTTCGCCTTCCAGCTCCAGCTGCAGGCCACCGGCGTTGAATGCGCCAAAGCTCTGCCCGGCGGTGCCGCGGAAGCGCAGGTTCAACGGCGCATCGCTCATGCCGTGGTTGCCGTGCACGCGCGCGATGGCGCCGGACAGGCGTGCGCCGATCGAGCGGTCGGTGTTGTGGATCAGGAAGCGATGGTCGCCGCCGGTCTTGTTGGCGATCGCATCGGCCAGCAGGCCGTCCATCTGCGTGGCCAGGCTGTCGGGCGATTCGTACAGGCGCTGGGCCGCGCAATGGCTGCCGTCGTAGCGCGCATGGGTGAGCAGGCGCGACAGATCGACCTTGACCCCGGCACGCGGCGAGACCTCCAGCTGTTCGAGCAGGTCGGTGCGGCCGACGATGTCGTCCAGCGACCGCACGCCCAGGTAGGACAGCCACTGGCGCACTTCCTCGGCCAGCAGACGGAAGAAATGCTCCACGCGCTCGGGCAGGCCGGTGAAGTAGTTCGCGCGCAGGCGCTCGTCCTGGGTGGCCACGCCGGTGGCGCAGTTGTTGAGGTGGCAGATGCGCAGGTACTTGCAGCCCAGCACGATCATCGGCGCGGTGCCGAAGCCGAAGCTGTCCGCACCCAGCAGCGCGGCCTTGACCACGTCCAGGCCGGTCTTCAGGCCGCCGTCGGTCTGCAGGATGGTGCGCTCGCGCAGGTCGTTGGCCACCAGCGCCTGGTGCGACTCGGCCACGCCCAGTTCCCACGGCACGCCGGCATAGCGGATCGAGCTGACCGGGCTGGCCCCGGTGCCGCCGTCATGGCCGGACACGGTGATCAGGTCGGCGCCGGCCTTGACCACGCCGGCGGCAATGGTGCCGACGCCGGCATGCGCGACCAGCTTCACCGAGACCAGCGCGGTCGGATTGACCTGCTTGAGGTCGTAGATCAGCTGGGCCAGGTCCTCGATCGAGTAGATGTCGTGGTGCGGCGGCGGGCTGATCAGGCCGATGCCGGGCTTGGCGTAGCGCAGCCGCGCGATCAGCTCGTTGACCTTGTGGCCGGGCAGCTGGCCGCCTTCGCCGGGCTTGGCGCCCTGGGCGACCTTGATCTGCAGCACTTCGGCGTTGACCAGGTATTCCGGGGTCACGCCGAAACGGCCCGAGGCCACCTGCTTGATCTTGGAGCGCTTCTCGGTGCCGTAGCGGGCCGGGTCTTCGCCGCCTTCGCCGGAATTGCTGCGCCCGCCCAGGCGGTTCATCGCAATGGCCAGTGCTTCGTGCGCCTCGGGCGACAGCGCGCCCAGGCTGATCGCGGCGGTGTCGAAGCGGCGCAGCACATCGGCCGCGGGGGCGACCTCGTCCAGCGGGGTCGGGGTGGCGGCACGCTTGAGCTGGACCAGATCACGCAGCGTGGAGGCCGGGCGCGCATGTACCGCGTCGACGTACTTCTGCCAGTCGCCGGCATCGCCGGTGCGGGTGGCGCGCTGCAGCGTCATGACCACGTCCGGGTTGTACATGTGGTACTCGCCGCCGTGCACGTACTTGAGCAGGCCGCCCACTTCCGGCTTGAGCTGGTCGTTCCAGGCGCGTGCGGTGAGCTCGCGCGCCTCGGTGTCCAGCCGCGCCAGGCCCACGCCGCCGATGCGGGCGGGCGTTTCGGCAAAGCACAGCTCCACCACGTCCGGGTCCAGCCCGACGATCTCGAACAACTGCGCGCCGCGGTAGCTGGCGATGGTGCAGATGCCCATCTTGGAGATGATCTTGGACAGGCCCTTGTAGATGCCCTTGCGGTAGCGGCGGCCGATCTGCGACTGCTCGCCGCCCTTGCTCAGCTGCAGGATGCCGCGCCGGCCCAGGTCGAACAGCGTCTGGTAGGCCAGGTACGGATACACCGCGGTAGCGCCGAAGCCGAGCAGGCAGGCCATGTGGTGCGCATCGCGCGCGGTGCCGGTCTCGATGATCAGGTTGACGTCGCAGCGCAGGCCCACCTTGCACAGGTGGTGATGCACCGCGCCGGTGGCCAGCAGCGCATGCGCCATCGGCCGGTCCGGCACCGGGTAGCGGTCCGACAGCAACAGCATCACCGCACCGGCGCGCGCGGCCGCTTCCACTTCCTGGCAGATGCGTTCCAGGCCGGCCTTGAGGCCTTCCTCCACGCTGTAGGACAGGTCGATCAGGCGGTTGCGCTCGACGTACTGCTCCATCTTCAGCAGCTGGCGCAGCTTGCGCTGGCTGAGTACCGGCGAGTTGAGGATGACGTGGTTCACCGTCTCCGCGCCGGCATGGAAGATGTTGGTTTCCTTGCCGAGCTGGGTGGTGAGCGACATCGCGATGCCTTCGCGCAGCGGGTCGATCGGCGGGTTGGTGACCTGCGCGAAGGCCTGGCGGAAGTAGTCGTACAGCGGCCGGGTCTGGCGGCTGAGCACCGCCATCGGGGTGTCGTCGCCCATCGAGCCGGTGGCTTCCTGCTCGGTCTCGGCCAGCGGGCGCAGGATCTGCTCCACTTCCTCGGTGCTGAGCTGGAACAGCTTGTGGTAGCTGCGCAGGGTCTGCTCGCTGAAGGGTTCTTCCACCAGCGAGGGGTCGATCAGTTCGGTCTGCAGGTAGGTCACGCCCTGCTGCAGCCATTGCTTGTAGGGTGCGCGCGCACGGTTGATGCGGTCGATGGCGTCCGAATCGAGCAGGTCGCCGCGCTTGAGATCGATCGCCATCATCTCGCCCGGGCCCAGCTTGCCCTTGCGGGTGATGCGCTCGGCCGGCAGTTTCCACACGCCGGCCTCGGAGGCCACCAGGAAATGGCGGTCGGAGGTCAGCATCCAGCGCGCCGGGCGCAGCCCGTTGCGGTCGAGCATGCAGGCGGCATAGCGGCCGTCGCAGGCGACGATGCCGGCCGGGCCATCCCAGGGCTCGGTGTTGAGGCCGTAGAACTCATAGAACGCAGCCAGGTCGGCGTCCTTGAACTCCAGCGACTGGGTCGCCGGCGGTACCAGGATGCGCAGCGCCTGCAGCAGGTCCATGCCACCGGCGATCAGCAGCTCCAGCATGTTGTCCAGGCTCTGCGAATCGGAGCCGTGCATGGAGATCACCGGGTCGAACTGCGCGATATCGAAGCGCGGGGTCTGCCACACCTTGCTGCGCGCCTGCGCCCAGCGGCGATTGCCTTCGATGGTGTTGATCTCGCCGTTGTGGGCGAGCAGGCGGAACGGATGCGCCAGCGGCCAGCGCGGCAGCGTATTGGTGGAAAAGCGCTGGTGGAACACGATTGCGCTGGAGGACAGGTCGCTGCGCTGCAGGTCCGGGTAGAACGTGCTCAGCTTGTCCGGCAGCACCATGCCCTTGTAGCTGATGCCGTTGGGCGACAGGGTGGTGACATAGAAGTCCGCCACCTCGCGCAGCACCTGCTCGGCGCGGCGGCGCGCCAGAAACAGCGCCAGGGTGAAGCCGTCCTCGCTCTGTTCGGCACCGGCATCGACGAAGACCTGCTCGATGCGCGGCAAGGTGTCGCGCGCCAGCTGGCCGCACACGCTGTCGTCGGTGGGTACCACGCGCCAGCCGCGGAACTGCACACCGGCGGCGTGCAGCTGGGTTTCCAGTTCGGTACGGCAGCGCGCCGCATCGCTCTCGTCCAGCGGCAGGAACACCACGCCGGCCGCGTAGCGCGTGCCCACGGTGATGCCGGCATCGCGCGCCAGCCCGCGCAGGAACGCATCGGGTTTGCGGATCAGCAGACCGCAGCCATCGCCGGTGAGCCCGTCGGCCGCCACGCCGCCGCGGTGGGTCATGCGCGAGAGTGCCGCAATCGCGGTGTCCACCAGCGAGCGGGATGGTTGGTCGTCCAACTGGGCGACCATGCCAAAACCACAGGCGTCGCGCTCATCGCGCGCGCTGTTGTAGAGACCGTAGTCGTTGAGCCCTTGGCGAGTGCGGGGGGCCATGTCTGCCTCTTTGCGATCTGGGAGAGCGGCGACGACGTTGCAGCGCTCGATCCGTGGAGCGTTTCGAAGAGGTCACCGGATAATCGACTAGACCACAGTTGATGCGGTGCCGCAATACACCGTTACAGCTGCAACGAGGGCGGCCGCGAGGCCTTGTGCCAGCTGGCTCGGCGCCTGTTCGCCAACAGGCGCCAGGTGGCGCTCAGCCGCAACGCACCGAGGCGATCACGTTCTTGGCATCCACTTCCAGGTTGAGCCGCTCGCCGTTGAACTCCATCGTGGTCATCTGGCCGGGTTTGAGCACGCGCACCGATTTGGCGCCGGCATCGGTGCGGGCCTGTTCGCTCACCGCGTCGGTCAGCGCCTGGCCCACCAGCGACTGCACCTGGGTGGCATCGCAGCTGCCGATCGGCGGCGCCTCGGGCGCGGCGGCCGGCGCCGGCGCGGCGGCTTGTTCGGCGGCTTGCTGCGCCTTGGCGGAGACGGCTTCCTGCTCGTCCGGTTGCGGCGAGCCGCAGGCACTCAATGCCGCCAGCACGACCAAGGTACAAGCCAGGCGGGCGGTAGGCAGGACAGCGCGCATCGATAACTCCAGCACAGTGAGGGGATGCCCAAGCATAAGCAGAAAACCCGCTCGCGGGCATCGCTTGCCCACATGGCGTTGTCGCAGCGTTGACGCGGCCTAGTCCCGCCCGGCCCAACAATCGGCGCCTGTCCTTCGATCCGTGCGCAATGAAAGCCAAACGTGTTCTTCGCAATGCCGCAGCCACCGCCAGTGCGGCCGGCAAGCTGGCCTCCGTTGCCGCCGGCGCGGTGGCCGCCACGGCCGCGGTGGCGAGCGTGGCCGCGGTCGCGCAGGCCAAGGCCACCGCGCGCGCGGCCGGGCTCACCTACGTCAACGATCAGCAGCCCGGCATCAGCCGCCGCAAGGCCGGCAAGAGCTTCAGTTACCGCAGCGCAGACGGGCAGCGCGTGGCCGATGCGGAGACCTTGCAGCGCATCCGCGCCCTGGCCATTCCGCCGGCATATACCGAGGTGTGGATCTGCGCCAAGCCCAACGGCCATCTGCAGGCCACCGGGCGCGATGCGCGCCGGCGCAAGCAGTACCGCTACCACGCCGATTGGGCGCAGGTGCGTGGCGAAGGCAAGTTCGAACGGGTGATCGCCTTCGGCCAGGCGTTGCCCAAGCTGCGCCGCCGGCTGCGTCGCGATCTGGTCCTGCCGGGCTTTCCGCGCGAGAAGGTGCTGGCGATCGTGGTGGCGTTGCTGGCCGACACCCTGGTGCGCGTGGGCAACGCCGAATATGCGCGCAGCAATCGTTCCTACGGGCTGACCACCTTGCGCAACCGGCATATGGAATTCCTGCGCGGCGGACGTGCGCGGCTGAAGTTCCGCGGCAAGAGCGGCCAGGATCACGATATCGAGGTGGACGACAAGCAGCTGGTCAAACTGATCCGCGAATGCCAGCAATTGCCCGGGCAATCGCTGTTCCAGTACCGCGATGACGACGGCCAGCTGCAACCGGTGGATTCGGGCGAGGTCAACGACTACCTGCGCGAAGCGATGGGCGAGGATTTCACCGCCAAGGATTTCCGCACCTGGGGCGGCACGCTGGCCGCGCTGCAACGGCTGGCACGCCTGCCACTGCCCGAGCGCATGAGCGAACGCGCGCTGACCCAGGTGCAGAACGACGTCATTCGCGAAGTGGCCAACGCGCTGGGCAACACGCCCTCGGTATGCCGCAAGGCCTACATCGACCCATGCGTGTTCGAAGGCTGGCGTGCCGGCCACTTGCAGGCCATGGCCACCGGCGTGCGCGGCGAGCGCCAGTGGGAAGCGGCCACGCTGCGCTTTCTGACCGACTCGCGCAGCAAGCCAGGCAAGACCAGCAGCAAACCTCGCAAGGCGGCCGGGGCGCGCCCGCGCCGTGCAGCATCGGCCTGAGGCTATCGTCGACAGGCGCGATGCTGGATGCGGTAGGTCGTCGCAGGCGGCACGTTACGGTAGGTGCGCCCGATCCTGACGGCCTCCAGATCCAGCGCGTCGAGTATCTGCGCCGGAACCGAGCACTTGAATCCGTAGGTAAACAAGTACAGCCGGCCGCCGGGCTTCAACTGCAGGAAGGCGCCACGCAGGATCGCGGCCACCTGATGCGCCGGCATGTTCAACAAGCCAAGGCCGCAGACCACGGCATCGACGCAGGCTCCATCGATGCGGGGTACCGATTCGAGATCGGCAACATCCATCTGCAGCAAGCGTGCGTGTGGAAAGCGCTGCCTGAGCAACGCGGAGAAGGTGGCGTTGTATTCGAGCAGGATGAGGTTCTTTTCCCGCACGCCCTTGTCGATCATTGCCTGAGTGAACACGCCGGTGCCCGGCCCGAGTTCGAGAACGCGGCCGGTCTGTTCCGACAACTCGGATGTGATGACGGAGGCGAGTGCGCGTCCGGAGGGGAGTATCGCGGCAACGGAGCAGGGTGCGGTGAGCCATTCGCGAAAAAACGACGTCATATACGAACGAGCCATCTATCCTCACAACATTGAAAGAGTTCGTTCAAACCGTAGCTGCGCATATCGGTGCAAATGCGCGATCGTGCGAAAAACAAGGCTAAAGCAAGACGCTGTCCGCCGTCTGTCCTGACTGCGAATCGGCCACGAGAGTTCAGGTTCTTATCAGCATTGGCGCCATGGCAAGGCCACGTTGGCACTGCACTGATGACGTCATCAAAGAGCAGGTGTCTGGGTGATCGTCGCTGCAGGCGATGGCCTGGTGCAGTGCGCCGCGCTTGCACGAACGCCTGCATCGCACAGGCGGGCGACAGCCAAACTGCGCGGTGGGCACAGCGCGTCAATCATGCAGATGCTGCGCACCGACAGCAGCGGCGATGGCGCGCCGCTGCGCACCATGCCGGACAACTGGCAGGTCATGCTCGGGTGTGCAGGCACGCGCGCATCCAGGCGATTTGCACGCACTGTCCAATTGACGCGTGCATCGCACGATGGTCTGGCGTCGTCATCCGGCGTGCGGTGTTGGCAATGGACTGCAGGCCGGGCGAGATCAGCCGCCACGGCCGGCAGCGCGATCGCGCTGAGCGCCGATCCCTGGGGAGCTGCCATGGCGCCGACCAAGGCGATGCCTGCATCCGGCCGCCGCATCGAACATGTTGCTGATCCACTGAAGCGTGATCAGCACAGTGGCGACGATTGGCTGCATGCTGCCGCCTGCCGCACCGGCGGCTGGGACCAACGCCAGTTCCGTCAGCCCATGGGATAGCGCTCAGCGGTGTGGTTGGCCGGTTCGCCAGCGTGGGGTCTGGGCGTGGTCCGGCAGTTGCAGGCAACGTGGTGCCTGCGCGCTACGCGTGGCCGCCCGAGGTGGGGCGGCCACGATGCCGGGGGCCAGTCTTAGCCGCAGTAGATCGCGGTGATGTTGTTGTTCGGGCCGGTCTCGACGGTGAGGTGATCGCCGCCGCTTTCGCTGGCGCCCTGTGCCGGGTCGGCCAGGCCGCTGGCAGTGGTGCCGCCGGTAGCGCGTTCGCCGCGGCGCACGCTGACCTGCAGGCTGTCGCTGTCCACACGCGCCCGTTCGATGGTCTGCGCTGCAGCGGCCAGGCCGACCGCGCCGCGCACCTTGTCGATATGGCACTGGCCGGAGATGGCCCCATCGATGGGCTGCACCTGCGCAACCTGGTTGGAGGCACAGGCCGAGAGCAACAACACGGCAGCGAGCGGGGCGAGGGTGCGGATCATCGGGGGTCTCCAGCGGAAGAATGTGGCAAGCGTGAAGAACCCGTTGTTGGCGTGGCATGAAGACTGCGCCGCAGGCGCGGTGCCAGACGCACCATGCCTGCCGCTGCCCGGGGCGCCGCGCCGGGCCCTTGTTGCGTGCCCCGCAGTGCCCGCCTGCGATTACTGCGATTTCTGGACGACTCCACTCCACATCTTCCGGCTAGTCCATCAATCGGCGGATCTTTACTGTGTGCCTCACGGGGCCGCGCGCCCCACCACCGCCGCAATGAGATCTGGCATGCACGCACAACTGGCGACCGCCGACACCGCTCAGCCGCAGCACACGCCCAGCGTGCTGGGCGCGCCGCGCCCGGTGGTGTTCCGCACCCGCGGCAGCACCCGCGGCCCGATCACCCGGCTGATGAGCCCGGGCGACCTGGGCCAGCTGGTCAAGCCGTTCGTGTTCCTGGACCTGTTCACCGTCGAGCCGTCGATCGGCGGTGCGCCGATGGGGATGCACCCGCATTCGGGCATTGCCACGCTCACCTACCTGATGAGTGGCCAGCTGGGCTACGAAGATTCCACCGGCGAACAGGGCGTCCTGCCGACCGGCGGGGTGGAGTGGATGCGTGCCGGCAACGGCGTCTGGCACGACGGCGGGCTGGCCGGCCAGGCCACGGTTAAGGGCTTCCAGCTGTGGGTCGCCTTGCCCGCCAGCGAAGAAAATGCCCCGGCGCAAAGCCTGTATCTGTCGCCCGACGATGTGCCGGTAGCCGGCCCGGTGCGGGTGCTGCTGGGTCGCTACGGCGCGCTGGAAAGCAGGATCCCGGCGCCGGCCGACATGACCTACCTGGGCGTGCAGCTGCGCGGCGGCGAGACCTGGCGCTATGTGCCGCCGGCCGGTCACACGGTGGCCTGGATCGCGGTGCACGGCGGCCAGCTGGAAGCGGCCGAGACCATCGGCAGCGGCCAGATGGCGGTGTTCAAGGATGCCGAGCAGGCCATCGAGGTGGTGGCGGTGGGGGCGACCTCCTTCGTGCTGGGCTCGGCGGTCAAGCATCCGCACGAGCTGGTGATGGGCCACTACTCGGTGCACACCAGCGAGGCCACGCTGGCGCAGGGGGAGGCGGAAATCCGCCGCATCGGCGAGCAGTTGCGCGCGCGCGGCCGCCTGGCCTGAGCCCGACGCCAGCGGCCGGCCATGCATGCCGTGGGGCCGGCGCACAGCGCACCGATTGCCAGCCACACCGACGCACTGCCGACGCTTCCCAGGGCGGTAGACCTCCCAACCGGCGCGCCTTCGGCAGCTCATCTCAATCACCACCTCCACCACGTCGATGCGTGTGCGCCTGCGCCACGCGTCGCCGGACCCCTCACCTCCCACACGTTTCCAAAGGTACCGACATGAAACTGCTCCATCTCGATTCCAGCATCCTCGGCGCTTACTCGGCCAGCCGTCAGCTCTCGGCGGCCACCGTCGCAAAGTTGCAGTCCGGCAACAGCGATATCGCGGTGACCTACCGCGATCTGGCCGCCGAGCCGCTGGCGCATCTGTCCGGCGCGCATCTGGCGGCCCAGCAGAATCCCACCGGCGACCAGAGCCCGGCACTGGCCGCTGAACTTGCCACCAGTGCGGCGGTGCTACAGGAGTTCCTGGACGCGGACACCGTGGTGATCGGCGTGGCGCTGTACAACTTCACCATCCCGACCCAGCTCAAGGCCTGGATCGATCGGGTGCTGGTGGCCGGCAAGACCTTCCGCTACAACGCGCAGGGCGTGCCCGAAGGGCTGGCCGGCAACAAGCGCGTGATCCTGCTGGTGGCGCGTGGCGGCTTCTATGGCGCCGGCTCGCCGATGGCATCGCTGGAGCATGCAGAGAGCTACATGCGCACCGCGCTGGGCTTTGTCGGCGTGCACGCCCCCGAGGTCATCGTGGCCGAAGGCCTGGCCACTGGCGCAGACGCCCGCCAGGCGGGGATTGCCAGCGCCCAGCAGCAGATCGATGGGCTTGCTGCCTGAGTGATGTGGCGGGTGATGCGTGCCGGGGGGCATCGCCCGCGCTGGCGATCATGTCATCGGTTTGCGCGGTGCCGATCTTTCACACGTGCCGACACTGCATCGAGCGGAGAGCGTGCCGCTGGATGGACCACATTTCGCGCGCATGCTCGGTGCGGAGACTTAATCGAATCAAGGCGTTGAAACCGCCGCACTCCGCATCGCCACGCTCACCGCACGCCCGGCATGGCGACGCTGTTCGCCAAGCCAGTTACCTCTTTGCATTCAGCCGCATTCAATCGCGTCGTCACGGCCTGGATGAACGCCGACACCGCGCGCGGCAGATGGTGCCGGCTTGGATACAGCGCGTACAGGCTCTGGCCCTTGCGTTGAAAATCCGGCAACACCACGGTCAGGCGACCTTCGTGGATATCGGGCCAGGTGAGCGCCTGCGGCAACAACGCGATGCCGAGCCCGGCCACCGCCGCAAGCCGCAACGCGCGCGCGGTGGTGGCAGCCATGCGCGCCTGCACCTGGACGTCTTCGGCAAGCCCGGACGGGCCGACCAGGGTCCAGGTGGCGTACCCGCTCGGATGCGGGAAACTGAGGCAGTCGTGCCGCGGCAATTCATCCAGCCGCAGCGGCCTGCCGCGTGCCTGCAGGTAGCCGGGGCTGGCCACCAGCACATCGTTGGTGTCGGCCAGGATCTGGCGGCCGACATAGCCCAGGTCCGTCACCACACCGCCCCGGAAGGCCACATCGATGCGCTCGGCGATCAGGTCGGCCTTGGCGTCGCTGAGCACGAATTCCAGGCGCACGCGCGGATGCGCGGCGAGAAATTCGCCCACCCATTCAACGCGGAAGAAATCCAGGAAATCCGCCGGCGCCGCCACCCGCACCAGGCCGGCCGCTTCCTCGCCACCTGCCACCAGGCTCTGCCCGGCAGAGGTCAGCCCGTCCACCGCGTCGGCGCAACGTTCGTAAAAGGCCTGCCCGGCATCGGTCAGGGTGAGCTTGCGGGTGGAGCGTTGCATCAGGCGCGTGTCCAGCTGCGCTTCCAGCTGCTGCACGCGCCGGCTGACGCTGTTGGGCGCGGTGCCCAGGCGGCGCGCGGCCTCGGCAAAACTGCCGCTGCGCACGACCTGCACGTACAGCGCAATGTCATTGAGATCGATCACCAGCGGCCTTGGCAGGTGCAAACGCGGAGTCTAAGCGTGCTGGCTGCGCGCAGTCGATCATGACGGCATCGAGTGCTGTATGCGGCAGCTGTGGCTGCAGGGCCCTTGCCCGCCCACCATCGCAGGACACGCCGCAAGTACGTCCATGTAGGCTCCGGCAAGGCATCCATGCCGCTCAGGGTCCCGCGACGGTGAGCGGGCAAGGACCCGTCGAGAGGGTCGATACGCAAAGTAAGAGCAGTGCTGGGTGCGCCTTGTTCAATCGTGAAGCATCGGCTCCACGTCTGATGCGCACCGCGCTCTCGACGCTGCGAGTTTGCTGCGCGGCCCTTGCCCGCCCACCATCGCAGGACACGCCGCAAGTACGTCCATGTAGGCTCCGGCGCGGCATCCATGCCGCTCAGGGTCCCGCGACGGTGAGCGGGCAAGGACCAGTCGAGGTGGTCGGTATGCAAAGTAAGAGCAGTGCTGGGTGCGCCTTGTTCGATCGTGAAGCATCAACTCCACGTCTGATGCGCACCGCGCCCTCGACGCACCAAGCTTTTGATTCGAGCATCCGGTCGCGACTAAATAATCACACCGATGCAGGTCTCGGCTGCTTTGTATGTTGTGTATCGAGGGCTTGGAAGGGACGGATGGATCAGCGGTAGAGCAGTCGATCTGGCGCTTGGCTGCAGGGCCCTTGCCCGCCCACCATCGCAGGACACGCCGCAAGTACGTCCTTGTAGGCTCTTACGCGGCATCCATGCCGCGTAAGGTCCCGCGACGGTGAGCGGGCAAGGACCTGTCGAGATGGTCGGTGTGCATGGAAGAGCAGTGCTGGATGCGTCTCGTTCGACCATGAAGCATCGGCCCCACGCCTGATTCACACCACACGACAGACGCTTTCAGATGAGTGTCGACGAATTGTCTGGTGCGGTGCCCTTGCCGGTTGCGGGACCGTGTGGCGGCATGGATGCCGCCACCGAGCCGCCGCCGTGGAGATTGCCGGCGCGCTTATTGCGTGCGCGTCAGGCCATGGCGGTGCAGCAGCTGCCGCAGGCGGCGCTGCACCCGCTGCAGGTCCGCCTGGTCCGCCTCGTCGAGAATGCCTTTGGCCAAGGCATCGAATTGCGGCCAGAACTGGCTGGGGTCGCGCACCCGCTGCGGCCAGACCGACAGCATCTTGCCCAGGTCGGCGAGTTGGTGGCTGGTATGGGTATGTCTGCGTGTGCTCATGTCGCGTCCGCCGGCCAGTCCAGTGCCACAGCGTGAACCGCGCCGTCGTCAACCAGGGTGAAAGCCAGCTCGGCCTGTGTCACGCCGTCGATCTCCAGCCGTGCCTCGATGCCCGGGCGTTGGGTGACGTCGATGACATAGGTGCTGCTGCCGAAGCGATAGCGCAGCTGGTAGCCCGGCCAGCCGGCCGGGATGCACGGCACGATGTGCATGCGCTCGCCGTGGCGCTGCAGGCCGAGCAGCGATTCGGTCAGCAGCCGGTACATCCAGCCGGCCGCGCCGGTATACCAGCTCCAGCCGCCGCGGCCGGCGTGCGGTGCCACCGCGTAGACATCGGCGGCCAGCACATAGGGCTCGGCCTTGTAGCGTTGCATGCCGGCCGCGTCGCGGGCGTGGTGGATCGGGTTGATCAGGCCGGCCAGTTGCCAGGCGCGCGCGCTGTCGCCGCGGTGGGCAAAGGCCATCGTCGCCCACACCGCCGCATGCGTGTACTGGCCACCGTTCTCGCGCACGCCGGGGACGTAACCACGGATATAGCCCGGGTCATGCCCGGTGCGGTCGAACGGGGGCACCAGCAGCTTGACGATACCGGCGTCCGCATCCACCAGCTGCTGGTGCATCGCCTCCATCGCCTGTGCACTGCGTGCCGGATCCATCGCCCCGGACAGCACCGCCCAGCTCTGCGACAGCGAATCGATGCGGCATTCGTCCGAATCGCTCGAACCCAGCGGCGTGCCGTCGTCGAACCAGGCCCGCCGGTACCACTGCCCGTCCCAGGCGTGCTGCTCCAGCGCGGTGCGCAACGCCTGCGCCTGCGTGCGGCAGGTTGCCGCGAAGGCTGCATCGTCGCGCTGTGTGGCCACGGCGGAAAAGCGCAACAAGGCGTCGTAGAGGAAAAAGCCCAGCCACACGCTTTCGCCCTTGCCGTCCTTGCCGACCCGGTTCATGCCGTCGTTCCAGTCGCCACTGCCGATCAGCGGCAGGCCGCGCTCGCCCAGCCGTGCCATGCCGCGCTGCAGGGCGAGCACGCAGTGCGCGTATAGCGACTGCACGTTGCCGGTGATCTGCGGCAGGTCGTAATACGATTCCTCGTCGGGCTTGAGGGCGCGCCCGTCGATGAAGCTCACCCGCTCGTCCAGCACGCTGGCATCTGCAGTGACCTCCAGATAACGGCACAGCGCCTGCGGCAACCACAGAAAATCGTCCGAGCACTGCGTGCGCACGCCGCGGTCCTGCGGCGGGTGCCACCAATGCTGCACATCGCCCTGCGCAAACTGATGCGCAGCACAGCGCAGCAGATGCGCGCGGGCCAGCGCCGGCTGCGCGTGCACCATCGCCATGCTGTCCTGCAGCTGGTCGCGGAACCCGTAGGCGCCACCGGACTGGTAGTAGCCGCTGCGTGCCAGGAACCGGCAGGCGATGGTCTGGTAGAGCAGCCAGCCGTTGGCCAGCAGGTCCACCGCCGGGTCGGGCGTGCGCACCTGCACGCTGCCCAGCACCTGCTGCCAGTGCGCGCGCACCGCCAGCAAGGCGGCTTGCGCGGCAGCGACGCCGCGGCTCTGGCGTGCCAGTGTCAGCGCGGTGTCGCGATCCACCGCCGCGCCCAGGCGGAACACCGTTTCAAAGCTCTGCTCGGCCGCCAGCGTCACCGGAATCTGGATCGCCGCGCACGGGTCCAGGCCGGCACCCACGCGCCCGGACAGGCGTTGCCGGCCGAGTGCTGCGGGCGCGGCCAGGCTGCCGTTGCGCCCGATGAATTCGCTGCGGTCTGCGGTGATGCTGCGGCTGGGCGCATCGGCATCGAAGAATGCCACCCGCCCGTCGAACTCGGTGTTGTACGGGTTGCGCGCGGTCAGCACGCTGCTGCCCAGGTCCACCTCGCTGACCACATGCAGCTGCGAGCGTGTGCGGATGTCGCCCAGCACCCATTCCACATAGCCGGTCACGCTGAGCCGGCGCGGGCGCCCGGACAGATTCTTCAGCCGCAGATGGCTGAACTTGATCGGCCGTTCCACATCGACGAACACCCATAGCTCGCTGCCGATGCCGTGTTCGATATGGCTGTAGACGCTGTAACCGAACCCGTGGCGCACCGTGTAGCGCGCGTTGCCGCGACACGGCAGCGCCATCGGCGACCAGACCTGGCCGGTGTCTTCGTCGCGCAGGTAGAACGCCTCGCTGGAGGCATCGCCGACCGGGTCGTTGTGCCACGGCGTAAGCCGGAATTCGTGCGCGTTCTCGGCCCAGCTGTAACCGGGGCTGCTGTCGCTGACCACCGTGCCGAAGTGCGCATTGGCCATCACGTTGCACCAGGGCGCCGGCGTGGCCGTGCCCGGGTCCAGGGTGATGCGGTATTCGCGGCCGTCGGCAGCGAACGCGCCCAGGCCGTTGTCGAACACCACCGCTTCTTCGGCTGCGGCCTGCAGGGTGGTGTCCAGGTAGGCGGCGTGCGTGCTGCTTGGATAATCGGCGCTGTCCAGTTGCTGGATGGGTTCCAGCGCCGGCGGCAGCGCGCGTGCGCTGGGGTGGCGTTGCAGCTGCGCGTCCAGGCTGCCGTTGGCATCGCTGAGGATCGCGCGCGCCACGGTCTGCAGCAGCACGCGGTCTTCCTGCGAGATGTGTTCGATGGCGCGCACGAAGATGCCGCCGGGGCGGTCGAGCACATTGGCCTCGGGGTCGGCGGCGATCAGGCCCAGGATGGCGTCCTGCAGCGACTGCCGATAGCCGGACTGGCTTTCGTTCCAGATCACCAGATCCGCGCGCAGGCCTTTCAGGCGCCAGTACGCGTGCGCCTGCACCAGCTGGCGCACCAATTCCAGATTGTCCGGGTCGGTGATGCGCAACAGCACGATCGGCAGGTCGCCGGAGATGGCGTGACTCCACAACGCCGACTGGCCGCGATGGTTGTGCAGCAGCACCTCGTTGTCGGCGCGCAGTTGCGGGTCGACGAACAGCACGCGCGCGGCCAGCCGCTCGTAGCGCATCGCGTCGTCCAGCGAGGCATTGATCTGCCGGCGGGTGACCTGGCTCTGGGTCAGTGCCAGGTCGAACACGCGATCGGCCAGACGGCGGTCGCGGTACTTGTCGATCAACGCGGTGCAGGCCGCGCGCTGGGTACCGACGCCGTAGACCATGTCCACCTGCGCCTGTTGGTCCGGTGCCAGCGAAATACGGCAGCGGATCGCCACGATCGGGTCCAGCACCGAGCCGGCCGCGCCGGACAGGCTGGCCTGACCGTGCAGCGCCAGCGGATCGCGGGTGCTGCGCCCGCGCCCGACAAACGCGGCGCGGTCGGTCTCGTAGGAGATCGACGCCACATCGGCATCGTGCACGGCCACCAGGTGCAGCATCCACGGCTGCGCCTCGTCATGCCCGCGCGGGCGTCGCGTGCACAGCAGCGCCTGTTTGTCGGCCAGGATCTCGGTTTGCACGAACAGGTTGCTGAAGGCCGGATGTGCCTCGTCGGCTTGCGCCGGTGCCAGCACCACTTCGGCATAGGTGGTGATTTCGATCACGCGCGTCTGCCGCGAGCGGTTGCGGATGCGCAGCCGGCGCAGTTCCACGTCGTCCTCGGCGGAAATGGCGATTTCCAGATGGCTGTCGTAGCGCTGGTGGCTGCCCTTGAACTCGGCCTTGGCCTCGGAAAAGATCGCCTCGTAGCGCTCCACCGGCACGCAGGTGGGCTGATGCGCGGCCGACCACACCACGCCGCTGTCCACATCGCGCAGGTAGCAGAACGTGCCCCAGTGATCGCGGGTGCCGTCCTCGCGCCAGCGCGTCACCGCCATGTCGCGCGCGCGGCTGTAGCCACCGCCGGCCGAGGTCAGCATGCCGTGGTAGCGCCCGTTGGACAGCAACTGCAGCGCCGGCTGGGCCAGGCTGGGGTCGCGATGGATGCGCAAGGCCATGCCCGCCTCGGCGGCCACCGGGCGTTGCGCCGCGTCGGCCAGGCCTTTGACGTACACACCGGCGCGCGGTGCGCGCTCCTGCAGCAGCAATAGCGTGGCCTGGAACTGCGGGTCGGCGACAAAGCGCCGCTGCATCGGCGCATCGCGCAACACGTGGTCCAGCGCCAGCAGCGCCATGCCCTGGTGATGCGACATGAACGAGCGCACCAGCGCGTGGTGTTCGCCACGCGGCACCCGCGACGGGGTGTAGTCGATCGCCTCGTACAAGCCGAAGCGCCCGCCAAATCCCAGCGCCTGCAGCTGCTGCAGGTTGCGGCAGGCCGCATCCGGTTCGACCATCAGTGCCATGGCGCTGGCATACGGGGCGATCACCAGGTCCTGGCCCAGGCCGCGCTTGAGCCCCAGGCCGGGCACGCCAAAGGCGCGGTACTGGTAATTGCGCCGCGTATCGACCGTGTTGTAGCCCGATTCGGACACGCCCCACGGCACCGCGCGCGCGGCGCCGTAGCGGATCTGCGCCTGCACCGCGCCGCGCATCGAGCGGCTCAGCAGCGTCTGCGGGTAGCTGGGCATCACCAGATCGGGCATCAGGTACTCGAACATCGAGCCGCTCCATGACAGCAGCGTCGGTTCGGCGCCGGTGTCGGTGAGCGTGCGCCCGAGTGCGAACCAGCTGTCCTGCGGCAGCTTGCCCTGGGCAATGGCCACGAAGATCCCTAAGCGTGCCTCGGAGGCGAGCAGATCGTAATGCCCGCTGTCCAGGCGGTGGTCGTCGACGTTGTAGCCGATCGAGAGCAACTGCTGGGCGGGGGTGTAGAGGAAGTCGTAGTCCATCTGCGCCAGTTGCCCGGCGATATGCGCAAGCCGTTGCAGCTCCTGCACGCGTGCGGCGGCCCAGGTCTGTACGCCAGATGTGAGGTGGCCGGCGGCGAGTTGGCGCAGCGTGGCGACGGTGGCGCCAGGCGTCTGCGTTGCGTGCGCATCGGTATCGGCAGGCGTGCCTGCACAATGGACCACCTCGGCCAGGGCGCCCGCACAGCTGTCGATCAAGCGTTGCGGCCACGGCTCGTCGTCGTCGCTGCCCGGCATCAGCGCCAGGAGCGTGTGGCTCTGCGCCAGCAGCAGGGCCAGCGCCTGCTCGGCCTGGTGCAGGTTCGGCGCGGGCTGGCTGCGGATGCGCTGCACGCTCTGCGCCATCGCGTCCAGCGCCTCGGTGGCGGCGTCGCTGCGTGTGCGTGCTGGCGATGCCAGCAGGCCCAGGATGTCGGCCAGTCCATCGAATACGGCCATCGACACCGCCGGTGCATCCACCAGCGCCAGCAGCCCTTGCCGCAGCGTCAACAGATGCCCGACCAGGTTGCCGCTGTCCACGGTGGAGACGTAGCGTGGCAACAACGGCACCAGCGTTTCGGTGTCGTACCAGTTGTAGAAATGGCCGCGGTAGCGCGGCAGCGTTTCCAGCGTGGCCAGGGTATCGGCCACGCGGGTCATCACGCCGGCCACCGTCAGGTAGCCCAGATCGTAGGCGGCCAGATTGGCCAGCAGGCCCAGGCCGATATTGGTCGGCGAGGTGCGGTTGGCCACCACCGTGACCGGATATTCCTGCACGTTGTCCGGCGGCAGCCAATGATGCTGCGCCGTGCAATGGCTCTCGAAGAACGCCCAGGTTTGCCGCGACAATCCACCCAGGAAGGCGCGCTGCTCCTGCGACAGCTGTGCCACCGGCGCGGCGGGCTGCTCGCCCAGCCAGGCCATCAACCAGGGCGCGCCCATCCACGCCAGCCCCAGCGGCAATGCCGCCCACAGGGCCAGCGGCGACCACCAGGCCACCGCGGCGACCACCAAGGCCGCACTGCAGGCCGCGCCGGCCATCAGCTGTTGCTCGGCATTGCCGCTGCGCGCGCTGCGCTCCACTTCGCTGGAGGGCGCCCACTGCAACAGGTGGCGCCGGGTGATCGTCATCCGCACCAGCGTGCGGGCGATTGCCGACAGCTGCAGCCCCGCTTCGAATGGCAGGCAGGCCAGCACCACGCCGGTGCGCAGCAGGTGCTGACGCAGCCCCATCCCGACCTGGCGCGCGTGATGGCGCAGTCCCAGGCCCTCGGGCGGATGCGCCAGCGCATACAGCGCCGAACACAGCCCCGGCAGCAACCACAGCACCAGCAGCCACAGCGTCCAGCGCAACGGGGTGGGCGAGACCAGCCAGCCGATCACCAACAAGCCCAAGGCGGCCGGTGCCACCAGGCTGCGGCGCAGGTTGTCCAGCAACTTGCCGCGCGACAACCACGACAGCGGATTGCGCGCGCGTCGGCCGCCACGGTCGGGCACCCACGGCAACAGCCATGGCAACAACTGCCAGTCGCCACGCACCCAGCGTGCGCGCCGCTTGGCATCGGTGGCATAGCGTTGCGGATGCCGTTCGTACAGCCGCACGTCGCTGAGCAAGCCGGCGCGCACGTAGCAGCCTTCCAGCAGGTCATGGCTGAGCACACGGTTGTCGGGGAAGCGGCCGGCCAGCACCTGCTCGAAGGTGGCCACCGCATAGATGCCCTTGCCGATGAAGGAGCCTTCGCCGAACAGATCCTGATACACGTCCGACACCACGCGGGTGTACGGGTCGATGCCCGGCTCGATGCCGAACATGCGCGCAAACCGCGATTCGCCGCCCTCGCTCATGCCGGTGCCCAGGCCGGGCTGCAGAATGCCGTAACCGGCCTCGACGATCTGCCCGGACGCATCCATGCGCGGCACATTCAACGGATGCGACATCGCCCCGACCAGCGCGCGTGCCGCATCCCGCGGCAGGTGGGTGTCGCTGTCGAGCGTGATCACATAGCGCACCTGTACCAGCGCGGCCACATCGCCCTGCACCTGCAGGAATTCGCTGGCTGCCTGCAGCCGCGCGTCGTCGGCGCACAGCAGGCGGTTGAGCGCCTCCAGCTTGCCGCGCTTGCGCTCTGCGCCCATCCAGCAGCCCTCGCCGGCGTTCCACTGGCGTGCGCGGTGCAGCAGGAAGAAACGGTCGCCGTGCGCATCGGCATAGGCCGCGTTGAGCCGGTCGATGTGCTGCGCCGCATGCGCCACCAGCGCCATGTCTGTGGGCAGCACTGCCTGCCCGGCATCGAGGAAATCGGTGAGCAGCGCGAAGTACAGCTGCGCGTCGCGGTTGGCCAGGTAGTGCACCTCCAGCGCGCCGACCAGCTCGTCGATGGCCTCGTGGTTGGCCAGCATGCTCGGCATCACCACCAGCGTGCGGCAATCGGGCGTAATGCCGGCGCGCAGGTCCATGCGTGGCAACGGACGCGGGCGCACCCACAGGGTTGCCACCCAGTTGACCAGCGCAATGCCCAGCTCGCTGGCGGCCAGCAGCGCGATGCCGGCGGTGATCCACCGCAGCATTGGCGGCGCTGCACTCATGCCCTGCAGCAGCACGCCGGTCCACAGCAACGCGACCGCTGCGATCGGCAACAGGTAGACCGGTAGCGCAACGCGACGCGCACGTGGGCGCAGTGGCGCCGGCGTGCCTGACGCGGCTGGGTCGCGCAGCGCGGCGCGCAGCCGCGGCAAGCCCGCATCCACCAGGTAATAGCCCACGTGGCTGGCCACCGGCGTGGCGGCATCGGCGTGCGCGGCCAGCTGCAGCACCGCCTCGGCCACGGCCGGCTCGTCGCGCTCCAGGCGCTGCGCCAGCTGTTCCACCACATGCCGGTAGCTATCGCGGGTATGGAAATCCATGCGTGCGTAGACGTCGGCCGGATCCTTGCGCAGGCTCTGCTCGACCACGCTCATGGCCTCAACGAAGTCGCGCCAATCCATCTCGTCCAGGAACCGCAGGCTACCGATGCTGTTGCTGATCGACACCTGCTCGGCTGCCTGGCGCTGGCTTTCGGCGTGCACCAGGCCTTCCACGCTGTGGCCCTCGCTTGCCAGCCATTGCTCCACCCAGGCGCTGGCCATCGACAACACCGGGCCGCGGCCCTGGATGCCGCGCGTCAGCTCGGCCACGAATGCACCGGTGGCCGGCGGCTGCGAGCGTGCCAGGTCGGCCACCACCACCACCACATCCTTGGGCTGGGTGGCGGCAGTGGTGTTGAGCAATGCCGCCCAATGCGCCGCCAGGCTGCTGTCGCGTCCATCGTGCATGATGTCGTCGGCAATGCGGCGCAGGTTGTCGATCAGCGCCAGCCGCAACATGATCGGAATCGCCCACAGCTCGCCGAGCTTGAGTGGCACCACCTGCTGGTAGGCAGCGATGAAACGGCTCAGCGTGATGACATCCACGCGCCCGTCGCCATGCGCCACCACCTGCAAGCCCAGCTCATACACGCGCGGCAGGCCCACCGAGGTGGGCGTGCGCAGGCGCGGCAATTGCCGGCTGTAACCGGGCGGAAGATGCTGGCGCGCCAGGCGCATCTGTTCTTCGACCAGATAATAATTGTCCAGCAACCATTCGCCGGCCGGGTGCAATTGCATGCCGTCGGCCGCCATCTCGCTCAATCGTGCAGCGGTGCTGCCAAGCGAGCGCTGGTTGGATTTGAGCTGCGCCAGCAGCAGCTCGCGCGTGGGCCCGGTATGCAGCACATGGGCTTGCGCCAGCGCCTGTCCCAGCGCTTGCATCTGTTCGTCGCCGAACAGGGCCGCGCCTTGCGGCGCTGGATCGACCGGAGACTGTTGCAATGTTGCGGCTGGCTGCGTGATCGACTGCCACCAGAGGGAGAACGCAGAAGCCTTCCGCTGTAGCGGCATCGAGACATGACCTGTGCAGCAGGTGCGCCGCTAGAGGTTGTGATCATGCGCGCTGGCCCGGTGGCGCATGTGAAGGCAGGTCACTTCATCGCGATGGTTTCTTCCTGGCACGCGCTAGAGGCAGCCGCGTTGGCTAATTGCCCGCACAGGAGGCTCCATCTGCCGCGCACATCACGCCATCGATCCAGCTGACATATCGCGAGATGCGCACGTTGTAGACCATTTGCCCATAAAAGCCAGCCTCTAGCGCGTGTTCCGGAACTGCCGTGATCCACGATCCCAGCCCGATGAGCCGCCAAGTGCCCTGACCTTGCACAACGACGGGGCCGCCGCTGTCACCGCTTCCCAACACACCTTCGAGTGGCAGGCCTTGTGTGGGGGGATCGAATCGATACCAGAGATAGCGGTCGCTGGCGCCAGTAATGGCGTTGTACGCCCGCCTCAGCGCGCCACGATGTGGAGAGTTGGGAATCTGCCCTTCAATGCCATCGCCGGTTGCCCCCTTTCCTACAAACATGGCGACTTCCGTGACCTCATCGCTGTCTCGATAGAGAGCGACCGGTGCAACCTGCTCAACAGGCGCATCCAACGCGATCAACGCGATGTCATCCGAACCTGCCAGAAAGGCGTGAATCCTGGACGGATCGCCCGACTTCAACGCGTCTTGGCCCAATGCGTCGGGCATGTGTTTGTAGCCAGGATGGACGAATACCCGAGCAACTTTGTAGGCGTTCCCGTTGATGGCTACCTCCGCATCCATGCCTTCCATGGGAGCCGCGTGTGCGGCGGTGACGACCCACTTCGGCGCGATGAGCACGCCATGCCCTTCGCCTGGCATGTCCGCCAGCGCCGGAAACGCTGATTGATCGATGCGATATTCTGAGTCGTCACCATCGGCGCGGATGACAACCCCCTTCGCCGCGAACGAAAGGGTGAGCAAAGCGACAAACAGCCAGCGTTTCATGTATCCGCACTTCCCTGTAGGTCTTGATCTGAGGCCTATCTGCAACGCGTTTGCAAATCCCGCCACACGATAGCTGAGCAGGCTCACGATAGGGCACGCGATCCGACGAAGTGGGCTGGGGGACGACGAAGTGCAGGAAACGATGCCTGAAGCCGATAGCAATAGCAGTCGTTAACTCCACCGCACAGTCCAAGGAAGCCCGGCGCCTCATGCGCGAGGCGATCGCACAGGGGCTGGCCACGCAGATCGAGGGCTGATCACGGCAAGCCGCAGCGCGGCGCAGCACGTTTCCCGTCGCCAACGCGGCCGTCTTTTCCGATGGCATTGCCGCAGCGGTACCGGCTCCGGGCACACCGCGCGTTCGGCTGGGCGTCGCTCTCAGGTGCGCACTGCAAGGCGGTCGGGAGCGCTCCAGGGTGCATCCAGCATCGCAATCACGGGCCGATGCTGCGCCGATTGCGCGACCGATCGCGCATCGACCTCAAGGCGCATCCATCAACGGAATCACCTCGCGGTCCTGTGCCTCCACCGCCACCAGGCGCTGCAGCAACAGCGACAAGGTCACCACGTCCTGGTGGTTGTGCTCGGCCACGCGGCGCAGGTTGCGCGCGCTGCCGCCGCGCAGGTAGCTCAGCCATGCCGCCGGGGCTTCGGAGCCGGGCAGGTCGTCCTCGCGTACCACGCGCAGCAGTTGCCGTTCGATGGTGGCCAGCTTGCAGTTCTCCCAGGTGCCGCGGTAACGCCGGCGCGTGGGGAACAGCAGGTCCACATGGTCCAGCGCGGAGATCGGGTCGCCGCGGCGCGCCAGCCGGTAGCGCGTCTTCAACAACGGCGCGTCGTAGCAGCGCCCGTTGTAGCTGGACAGCACCGTCTGCGGCGACAGCCAACTGCGGAACAGGTCCAGCATCGCGCTTTCGGCCGCCATCGTGGACATCATCAGCTGGCGCACGCGCAGCCCGCTGCCCTGCGCAGCGTCGATGTGCCAATCGGCCACGCCGATCATGAAGGCGCGCGTGCCGGTGCCGCCGGCCAGGCCGGTGGTCTCGGTGTCGAAGAACAGCAGGTCCATCGGGTCCACCGCGTCCTCGCGCTTGGCGAAGGCCAGCGACAGCGCCTGGTGCGGAATCGCCTGCGGCAGGAAGGCTTCGATCAGGTGCAGGCCGGGCGCGATCTCGTTGCCGGGCAGCTGCCGGTCGGTGGAGGCCGCACGCAGCGGTACGTGCGTCGAGACCGCGCGCTCGCGCAGGCCGATCATCCGGCGCAGCCCGGCGATATCGGTACGTCGCTGCGGTGCCGGCATGGCGGTAGGCGCAGCCGGTGTCGCGCACACAGCCGGCACGCGCGCTGCCGCATCGGCCGCCGCGCCTGCCGGCTTGTGGCGCACCTCGTGCTCCACCCAGGCAAACGCCGAGGTATCGCGCGCAGGCGGCGCCGCAACCGGCGCCTGCAGGGCGCGGCGCGTCATCGCCGCTGCGGCGGGCTGGTGACGGGGCGCACGGACAGCCTCTGCGCTGCCGGGCTGCGCGCTTGGCGTAATCGCATCGCGCGGCAGGGCGCGTGACGCAGACGCAGCCGCACCCGGTGCAGGCTGACGTTGGGCACGCGTGGGCATCACCGCATCGTCCCTGCGCGGTACAGGCGTCAGCCCGCCGACCTGACGGCGCAGCAGGCGCAAACGTTCTGCGCTCACGCCAGGGTCGCTGCCAGGCACCGGTGCTGCCGGCGCACGCGTCGGTGCCGTTGCAGACATTTCACTTGCGGCACGCGTGCGCGCATCGCCCACAACAACTGCTTCACCAGATGTTCGTCCGACCACTGCGGAGTGCATCTGTTGTGCAGGCGAAAGCATCATGCATTCGGTCGCGAACGCTGAGGTTTCATCGTCCACGCCGGTCTGCGCGATCGCCGGCGCATCGCAGGGCGATGGCGCACCACGACGCACCTCACGTGCGGCAATGTCGCTAGTAGGAGCAGGATCCACGACTGCGCGTGCCATAGCTGCATGCGGCGCAATAGGCGCGCCTGCATTGGAATGCAGTTGGGGCACTCCACCAAGAATTCCGGCATCCGCATCAACCACAGGCGCTGCCTGCGCGCCATGCGCTGCATCGCCGTCTGCATCCGCCACCGGCGCACGCACATCGGCATGCCCGGCCTGGCGCCGCAACAGCCGCAGCCGGTCCGCACTCACACTCATGCAAGCACGTCCAGCGCCAGGTCCTCGTCCACCTGGGTGGCATGCCGCAACGGCGCATCGGCATCGAACAACAGCGCCAGCACGGTCAATGCCAGCGACTTGGGCGACTCGCCCTTGCCTTCTTCGTGCGCGGCCAGCACCGGGCCCACGCAGGCCGGGCAGCCGGCACTGCAGTCGCAACGCCGCACCAGCTCGTCGGCGCGCTGCAGCAGCTCGGCCTGGCGCAGCCACAGCGGCTCGCTCAGGCCCACTCCGCCAGGAAAGTTGTCGTACAGATACACGGTGGGCACAAACGCCTGCTGCAATTCCACCGCGCCTTCTTCACCCTCGTCCACGCCGCGCAATTGCCCGCGCCCGGTCTGGTCGGCCACCGCGAACCACGCACCGTCGCCATTGCCCACGGCCTTCTGCAGGTCGCGCGCATCGGCCATCACCGCCACCGTGGCCACCACGTGCAGCGCGTAGGCCGCACCCAGGAAACCATCCAGCGCGTCCTGCTTGGACGCAAACGCCTTGCCCAGGGTGGCCTGCGGCAGCTGCCACCACACCGCGGTGGTGTGCAGTTCCTGGTCGGGCAGATTGACCGGCCCGTAGCCGATGTTCTCGTGCGTGTAGTAGCGGATCTTCTTGTAGCCGGACACGCGCCGCACCACATGCACCTCGCCA
Source organism: Xanthomonas sp. BRIP62418 (assembly GCF_003993495.1). Lineage (NCBI taxonomy): Bacteria > Pseudomonadati > Pseudomonadota > Gammaproteobacteria > Lysobacterales > Lysobacteraceae > Xanthomonas > Xanthomonas sp. BRIP62418. The sequence goes on along the minus strand of NZ_QEZG01000033.1, from coordinate 140,916 downwards.
TGATGCGAATCGCCGCGCCCGGCCACGCCGCCGTCGAAGCGGTCCAGCACCTTGAGCTTGGTGTAGTCGATGCTGTCGGTGTAGTAGTCCACGTGGGTGCGCGTGACATAGGCCTTGCGGCCTTCCCAGTCCAGCCGCTCCACCTGGTACGGCGTGCTCTGCACCATGTGGATGGCGCCTTCGTACAAGGTCAGCGCAGCGGCCGAGTAATCCACCTCGGCAATGATCTGCTGCTTGCCGTCGCTCTTGTCCACCACCACGAAGTTGCCGTCGGCCACCGAGCGCAGGCTCACCGCATTGGCCGGGTAGCTGTCGGCGATCCATTCCCAGCGGTCGCCTTCCTGGTGGATCACCTCGCTTTCGGCCAGCGCTTCCAAAAACACCAGCGGGTCGATCGGCCCGAACGGTTCGCTGGCAATGAACGGCAGCTCGAACGCCGCGCAGCGGATGTGGTCGAACAGGATCAGTGGCTGGTCCGGCGCAATGCGCGCATGTTCGGGCGAGGCATCGGCAAAGAAATCCGGGTGCCGCACCACGTACTGGTCCAGCGGCTGCGAGCTGGCCACCAGCACGCCCAGCGCCGGTTGCTGGCGCCGCCCGGCGCGGCCGAAGCGCTGCCAGGTCGCCGCCACGCTGCCGGGGTAGCCGTTGAGGATCACTACATCCAGCGCGCCGATATCCACGCCCAGCTCCAGTGCCGAGGTGGAGACGATGCCGTCGATATTGCCGGCGCGCATCGCGCGCTCCACCTCGCGCCGTTCGGTGGGCAGGTAGCCGCCGCGGTAGGCACGGATGCGTGGCGGCTTGCGCGGGTCGTGGTCGAAGATGTCCTTCAGGTACTTGGTCAGCACTTCCACCATCAGCCGCGTCTGTGCGAACACCAGCGTCTTCAGCCCGCTCTTGATCGCGATGCGCGCGATGCGGTTGCTCTGCGAGCGTGCCGACGCGCGCAGCCCCAGGTCGGCATTGACCACCGGCGGGTTCCACAGCAGCACGTGCTTGTCGCCGGTGGGCGCGCCGGACTCGGTGATCGCGTGCACCTGTTCTTCGATCAGGGCCTGCGCGTGCGCATGCGGGTTGCCGATGGTGGCCGAGCACAGGATGAACTGCGGGTTGGCACCATAGAACGCGCAGATGCGCTTGAGCCGGCGCAGCACGTTGGTGACGTGGCTGCCGAAGACCCCGCGGTAGGTGTGGATCTCGTCGATCACCACATAGCGCAGGTTCTCGAAGAACTGTGCCCACTTGGTGTGATGCGGCAGGATCGCCTGGTGCAGCATGTCCGGGTTGCTCACCACGATGTCGCCATGCAGGCGGATCGCCTGGCGCGCATCGCCGGGCGTGTCGCCGTCGAAGGTGAAGGCCTTCACCCCCAGCGCGCCGGCGCGGTTCAATTCCAGCAACTCGGCCACCTGGTCCTGCGCCAGCGCCTTGGTCGGGAACAGGTACAGCGCCTTGGCGCCGGAGGTCATCGCCGCGCTCACCACCGGCAACGTGTAGCACAGCGACTTGCCCGAGGCGGTGGGCGTCACGATCGCCACATGCTCGCCGCGCTGGGTGGCCGCCCAGGCGTCGGCCTGGTGGCTGTAGAGCCGGTCGATGCCGCGCGCGCGCAAGGCGTCGGCCAGCGCGGCCGGCACATCGTCCGGGATCGGCGCATAGCGGCCCTCTCGGCCGGGCAGGGTGAAGCTGCCGGTGATGCGGTCGTGGTAACGCCGTTCCAGGCGCTGCGTGAGCAAGGCACCATCGCGGCTGGGCCGGCCATCGGTGGTGGCCAGCGCGCGTTCGGCGGTTTCGGTGCGGGGAGCGAGGGCAAACGGAGGCATACGGCGGCTCCCAAAGAGGGGCATGAGACAGGGGAGGTGTCTCAGGGTATGAGACCGGGGCCAAACCGGCGAGCCTGTGTCACTGAGCGGATTCAGCAAGCCGGGTATTCTGTTGCCCCCGCCGCGTCACCGTTGCCTGCACGGCGTGGGCTCCCCCATCTCGAAGAACCGCCGTGCCCGTTTCCCCCAGCATCACCGCCCCGCACTACAAGACCCGCTCCGCCCGCCGTGCCGACGTGATCGTGCATGCGGCCGGCCTGTTCCTGGCCATCGTCGGCGGTGCCTGGATGGTCTGGCGCGCCCACGCCAACCAGACCATGCTGCTGGCCACCTGCGTGTACGCGCTGGGGCTGCTGGTGATGTTCGGCTGCTCGGCGGCCTACAACTTCGCCCCGCCGCAGCGCCAGCCGATGCTGCGCAAGTTCGACCACGCCGGCATCTTCGTGATGATCGCCGGCTCCTACACGCCGTTCCTGCTGGTCGCCCTGGACGGCACCTGGCGCTGGGCGATGATCCTGGGCGTGTGGGGCGTGGCCTTGTTCGGCGTGTTTGCCAAGCTGTTCCTGCCCGGCATCGCCAAGGGCTTCTGGGTGGCGATCTACCTGCTGCTGGGCTGGGCCGGCATCGTGGTGATCAAGCCGTTCGTCGCCGGCCTGGACAGCACCGTGCTCTGGCTGATCGCCGCCGGCGGCGCGTTCTACACCGTGGGCGTCACCTTCTACGTGCGCAAGTCGCTGGTCTACAACCGCGCCATCTGGCACGCCCACGTGCTGGGCGGCGCGCTGTCGCACTGGTGCGCCATCTGGTTGTGCCTGCGGCCGTTGGGTGGGGTGTAGCCAGGTCGGCCGCCTCGCCCGGCGCAGCCGACTTGCCTCACCCTGAGTGATACTTTAGTGTCACTCCATGCGCACAGAACTTGTCACCACGCTCAAGCGTCAGGCCACCGAACTCCTCGCTGATGTCGAGCGCGACAAGGAGCCGATCCTGATCACCCAGCATGGTCTGCCCAGCGCATATCTGGTCGATGTCACCAGCTATGAGCGCCTGCAGCAGCGGATGGCGATCCTCGAAGGTATCGCCCGTGGTGAAATGGCGGTAGCGGAAGGCCGCAGCCTGAGCCACGAGCAGGCCAAACAACGCCTGGCGCGATGGCTGAAATAGTCTGGTCGGAGCCGGCGGTGGCCGACCTGGACGCGATTGCCGACTACATTGCACTTGAGGACGCAGCCGCCGCAGCGGCACTGGTGAGACGGGTGGTTGCGCATGTCGAGCAATTGGCCGAGCACCCGGAGAGCGGGAGCCGCCCGCAGGAGCTCAAGCGCTCCCGCTACCGTCAAATCGTCGAACCACCGTGCCGCGTGTTCTACCGTGTGGATGGGCAGCGCGTCGTCGTGGTTCACGTGATGCGCTCGGAGCGGTTACTCCGGAGAAATCGTCTTTCGCGCTGACAGCGCCCCCCCCCTACAACTTGGTCTTCAACACCGCCTCGAAGGCCGCGTCCGGCGCGATGCTGTCGGAGAGCACGATCACCGAATGCAGCGTGCCCCGGGCCTGTACGTTGTACTCGAAGCCCACCGGCGTGCCGCCGTGGCTGAACACCTCGATCTCGCTGTACTCGCCGAGCCGGCCTTCGTAACTTTCGCGATCGAAGCCGTGCTCCTTGGCAAAGTTGCCGGCGGCGGTACGTGCGCCTTCCCACACCGCGTCCTCGTAGGTCATCGGCTGCAGCAGGCTGATCAGGTGCGTCGCGCAGGCGCTGGTGCTGGTCACGCCATAGCCATCGACCTCGCCCATCAGCGGGATCTTGTGCCTGGTGCGCTTGGGCGTGGCGGTGACCGTGCAGCCAAGCTGCTGCAGGTTGGCAAGGGTGAAGTGCTCGGCTTCCGGGCGCGGCGCGCCGGGGGTGCCGGCGCCGGTACAGGCGCACAACGCGCAGAGCAGGCCGAGTGGGAGGCAGCGGTGTAGGCGAAGGTTCGGCAAGGGGGCGTCCATGCAAGGGGGCAAGTGCGGCACCGCGGTGGGCGGTGCGCCGGATGCGGGCGCATCGGCGGCCGTGGAGTATCCGCCGCTGCCGGCTGGCGCGCCAGGCGCGCTGTGGCCGGCCGCGGGGCGACGGCGTGGTACACGTTTCCCTTGCCCGCAGCCGCGTGGCGTGCCGCGGCCGTACTCACCTCACCGCGTCGGCACCCGCATGCGGATGCCGTCCGTCGCAAAGGACGGGTCCAGCGGCGCCCGCCGTTGCACCCACATGTCGCCCATCATCCGGTCCAGCCCGCGGTCCAGGCCGGTGACCAGCCCCGCACCCGGGGTGAAGGTCAGCTCGCCGAAGTAGATCTGCCCGCGCTGGATGTACCAGTCCACCCGCACGTAATCGACATCGCCCGCCAGCCGCTTGCTCAGTTCCAGCGCCTGTTCCAGCAGCGCCGGCGGGCTGGGCGGCGTGCGCCCGTCGTCGCGGATGCGGTGGAAGGCCGTGTGCAGGTTGTTCACGAAGAAGGTCATCGCCAGCTTGGGCGTGTCGAAGCGCCCGTAGATCACCTGCAGCACGTACTGAAAACTGCCGTCGGCCTGGCGGAACATGTGGAACTTGTAGTCCACCGGCACCTGCTGCGCATCGCCGATGTACTCCTCCACCAGGATCCGCGGCGGAATATCGCGGTAATGGATCTCGCGCACCATGTCGGAGAAGTCGGTGCGCAGCCACTGGCCGCAGCGCTCGATGATGCGCCGTTTCTGCACCGCGTCCGGCTCCTCGCGCACCACCTCCACCATCGCCGCGCCGTGGTTGGCCTTGATCACGGTCTGCCGCCACTGCGGCAGGCGCAACAGTTCCTGCGGGTCGGTGCTGTCCAGCAGCAGCGGGATCAGGTGCGCCTCGCCGATCCTGGCCGCCACATACGGGCGCACCGCAAACTTGTCCGCCAGCCGCTGGTACAGCGGGTAATCGCCGTGCACGCACTTGCGGTAGAGGATCTTCTCGTTGAAGCACTTGGGCGCATACAGGTCCGGCAGCCGCCCGAACGTGTGCAGGTAATACAGCCGGTCCTGGTGCCGCCAGGGCAGGGTACGCAGCAGGCCGCGCGCGCCTTTGCGCAGCAGGCGCCTGAGGCCCGGCATGTCCGAGGCCGGTGCGGGCAGCTGCGGTGCCGGGGCCGCGGAGCGCTCGTCGAACGAGGCCATCAACGGCGGCGGCATGGCCAACCATCCTTGCGCTGGCGCACCGCGCCCGCCCACCAACGGCGTGGTGAGCGCCAGCATGTTGTCGGTCATGTGGAAATCCTTGATCCGCTAATAAAGTGCGACACCAGTCACATTTTATTGTGACGTAGCGCACGATATACGGAAAAGGCGAGACCAGGGGAGCAATTTGTCTCAAACCGCCTGCCGGCCTGAATCAGGTCGCTTTCGCGCCCCGGCCGGCCGCCTCCAGCCAGCAAGCCGGCGCCGCAAGGGGCTGCCGGCGCCGGGCATGGCCCGGTCCGCTGCGCCGCCGGGCCCGGGCGTGGCACCCTTCGGCCACCGGGCCGGCCGCGGCGTGGCCCGGTCCGCCCTTTGCACGCACCGGCGGCAACCGGCACCGTAGCCCGCTCACCTCAACGGAGCCCTCTGCATGACCATCACCATTACCGCCTTCGAACGCTCGCCCGACGGCGGCAAGGGCTTGGTGCGCGATCTGCGCGTGCGCTGGGCGCTGGAAGAGGTGGGCCAGCCCTACCAGGTGCGGCGGGTGCCCTTCGCCGCGCTGAAGCAACCCGCGCATCTGGCCCTGCACCCGTTCGGCCAGATCCCCACCTTCGAACAGGGCGAGCTGGTGCTGTTCGAAACCGGCGCCATCGTCCTGCACATCGCCGAGCGTTATCCCGGCCTGCTGCCGTCCGACCCCAACGCCCGGGCCCGTGCCATCGCCTGGATGTTTGCCGCGCTCAACACGGTGGAGCCGCCCAGCCTGGAGCTGGCCACCGCCACGCTGCTGGAAGCGGACAAACCCTGGACCGCAGAGCGCATGCCGCTGCTGCAAAAGCGCATCCGCCGGCGCCTGCAGCACCTCACCGCGCACCTGGGCAGCAACGCCTGGCTCGATGGCGACTTCAGCGTCGGCGACCTGCTGATGGCGTCGGTGCTGCTGCGCATCGGGCACTTCGGCCTGCTGGACGCCTTCCCCGAACTGCTGGCCTATGTCGCCCGCGCCGAACGCCGCCCGGCCTACCAACGCGCCTTTGCGGCGCAGTGGGCGATCAACGGGGCAGGTGCCTGAGCGAGGGGGCCAACGGCAGGAAGCTCGCTGCCCGCCCCCCTCGGGGCGGTGTCTGCTTCCCATGCCCACAGGCACAGGCACAGGCACAGGCACAGGCCGCAGTCGCATGGCGCGCCGACATCGCGCACCATGCCGCCGTCTTCAACGGAATGGAGTGACCCATGCGCACGACCCACGTCCTGGCCCTGGCCGCCCTGTGCAGTGCGCTCGCCGCCTGCACAGACACAGGCCGGCCAGCGCCTACCGACCAACCGTCAGCGGCAACGCCTGCAGCGGCCGCAGCCACGGCAGGCCCCGGCGCAGCAGCGCCGTCGCCGGATCGAACAACTGCGCTCACCCAGGGCGTGAGCCAGCAGGCACGGCGCTACCTGTGCCCGCAGGGTCCGGGCGCGTGCAAGGCCGGTGGGCCATTGGTGGCCGACTCCGAGGCAGAAGCACAGTGGCTGCTCACCCACGGCTACCCCTCCGAGAGTGAGCGCGCACGCCTGGATGCCTTGCAGCTGGACCAGCTCAAGGCGGAGTCGCAAGCAGGCAACCAGGCCGCCACGGTGGTCTATGGCATCAAGACCGCAGTTGCCGGCCGCTTCTCCATCGGCGTCGGCATGCTGCGGCGGGCCGCACTGGCCGGCAACCTGTATGCCTACTACGGCCTGTCGGAGGTGTACGCCAGCGACACGCAGCACAAGAACCTGGTCGACAGCCTGGCCTACCTGCGCCTGGCGTACCTGCTGGGTGATGGCAAAGCCGCGCGCGCCATCGCGGCGAAAGGACTCAGCGGCGTCGAAAACGCCGTTGCCGACGAGCGCGCCGCAGCGCTCTACAAGACGTTTTCCAACTACCAGCGCCCGGCGCCCAGACCGCTCGACTAAGCGTGCAATGCGCGGCCCGAATGCACGGCACCGCCGGCGCAGCTGCAGCAGCCCGGCGCCTCACCGGGCACGGCCCGGCAGGCCGTCAACGCAGCACGGCGGCCTGCGCGGCCGCCACACCGCCCAACGCCCGCCTCACCAGACCTGTGCACGCTCCTGCTCGGAGCGCACCATCGCATCGCCGGCCTTGCACGAGAACGCCTTGGCGTACTGCGGCATGTTGGACGGCCCGGCGTTGACGCGTACCACGCTGGGCGGGTGCGGGTCGGCGTTGAGCGCCTTCACCTGTGCTTCTTCCCGGCGCGCACTGCGGTGCTTCCGCGCCCAGTTGATGAAGAAGCGCTGCTCGGGCGTGTAGCCGTCCACGGCGACGTTGCGCTCGGGGTGCTGTTGCAGATCCAGCATCAACGCATCGTAGGCGGTGCCGACCCCGGTGAAGTCGGCGATGCTCTCGCCCAGCACCAGCTGCCCGTTGACGTGCAGGTTCGGGCGGTTCTTGAGCGGCACGTAGCTGCTCATCTGCTGCTTGATCCTGTCGGTGCGGGTGTCGAACGCGGCAACATCCGCGGGCAACCACCAATTGCGTGTGGCGCCGATGGCATCGAATTGCCTGCCCTCGTCATCGAAGGCATGGCTGATCTCGTGACCGATCATGCTGCCGATCCCGCCATAGTTGAGGCCATCGTCGGCAGTGGCACTGAACAACAGCGGCTGCAGGATCACCGCAGGAAAGAAGATGCTGTTCTGGCGCGGCGCGTAGAAGGCATTTACGGTCTGCGGCGCCACATCGTCCCAGCTCATCCGATCGGCCGGCTTGCCGATCCTGGCCATGTCGGCGCGGTGGCTGAAAGCGGTCGCACGTTCGATATTGCCGAGATAGGCGCCCTCTTCCAGCCGCAAGCCCGACCAATCCTGCCACCGGTCCGGATACCCGATCTTGGGAACGATGTTGGCCAGCTTGTCCAATGCCTTGGCCTTAGTCGGAGCGCTCAGCCAGTCGGCATGCGTGATGCGCAGCTTCATGGCGGCACGCACGTTTTCCACCAGCGCCAGCGCCTGCTGCTTGGAGGCAGGAGAGAAGTGGCGGGCCACATAGAGCTGGCCCATCGCCTCGGCGATCGTCGTGTTCAACGCATCGATCACCTGCTTCCAGCGTGGCGGCTGCACCTGCCGGCCCTCCAGCGTCTTGGCGTAAAACGCGAAATGGTTCTCCACGAACGGCTTGCTCAGGGCCGGTGCCGCATCGTCGATGGCGCGGAAGCGCAGGTAGGCTTTCCACTGCGCCACCGGCGCGCGCTGCAACTGCGCATCGAATGCCTTGAAGAACGCCAGCTGCGACAGCGCCAGGCCGCTTTCCCCTTCGACACCTTGCGCGGCCATGAAGCGGTCCCAGGCAAAATGCGGCGTCAGCGCATTGGCCTGTGCCGTGGTGAGCCAGTGGTAGGTGTTGCTGGGCTCGCGCATCTGGGCCGGCGTCAGCAGCGCGGCGGCCAGGCGGCTTTCCAGTTGCAGCACCTGCGCTGCCTGCACCGATGCCTGTGCGGCCGGTGTTCCCGCCAGCACGAACGACCGCGCGATATACGCCAGGTAGGCTTTGCGAATGCCGGCATATTGCGCATCGGCATAGTAATCCTTGGAGGGGAGCGTCATGCCTTCGACGTTGGCATAGGCCACCATCGTCGAAACGTCCTTTTCATCCGGATGCGCAACAAACTGAAACAGCACCGTGGCGCCTTGGGCATGACGTTGGGTAATGAAGCCGGCAATGGCGCGCGCATCCTTCAGCGCATCGATCTCGGCGAGCCGTTGCCGGATCGGCGCCGCGCCCAGGCGCTCGATGCCCGCCTCGTCCATGCCCGAGGCGTAGAACGTCCTGACCAGCTGCTCGATCGAACCGGCTGTCGGCTGCGACTGCAGCAACGCCTCTGCAATGGCGTGCTGATCCCGATAGGCGCGGTTGTAGAAATCAAACGAGGTACCAATGCCAACCTCGTCGTCAGGGATGCCTTTGGCAAGCGCCTTGCCGTTGGCAAAGGCATTCAGATCCTGGCAGGGGTCGGCAGCGGGATCCAGTTCGTTGATATCTAACGCCGGTGCAGCGGCAGTGGCCATCGGAACCGGCGCTGCAGGTTTGGCGTTGATTGCCTGCTCGCTGGCCTGCTTGCAACCGCTCAATGCCATGAAGGCCGCAAGCGCGAGAAGGTTCCTGCTCAACATGGTCGTGGCAGCCGTACATGGGGGAGTGCAGCGAGCTTAGGCGAGCCTTGCGCGCAGTCTGCGCGCAGACGAACAAAGTTGAGCATTCCCCCAACGCGATCAGCGGCCCGTATGCGCAAAAACGAAGTGGTGCCGTCACGACGACCGCATCACGGCCCGCGTCGAGGGCGCGATGCCACCATGCGCTGTAGACTGTTCGCACATGCCGCTGCAATGCCATCCATGCATCCACGGCCACCAACCCACCACGCGGCAAAACGCCCGCCTCACCAGACCTGCGCACGCTCCTGATCGGAGCGCACCATCGCATCGCCCGCCTTGCACGAAAACGCCTTGGCGTACTGCGGCATGTTGGACGGCCCGGCGTTGACGCGTACCACGCTGGGCGGGTGCGGGTCGGCGTTGAGCGCCTTCACCTGCACTTCTTCCCGGCGCGCATTGCGATACAGCCGTGCCCAGTTGATGAAGAAGCGTTGCTCGGGCGTGTAGCCGTCCACGGCGACATTGCGCTCGGGGTGTTGTTGCAGATCCAGCATCAGCGCGTCGTAGGCGATGGTGACCCCGGTGAAGTCGGCGATGCTTTCGCCCAGCACCAGCTGCCCGTTGACGTGCAGGTCCGGCCTGCTCTTGAGCGGCACGTAGCGGCCCACCAGCTGCTTGATCTTGCCGGTGCGCGCCTCGAAGGCCGCCCGGTCCGCCGGCAGCCACCAGTTCCGGTTGGCACCGATGGCATCGAACTGGCTGCCCTCGTCATCGAAGCCGTGGCTGATCTCGTGGCCGATGAACCCGCCGATTCCGCCATAGTTGAGGCCATCGTCGGCCGTTGCCGCAAACAGCGGCGGCTGCAGGATCACCGCGGGGAAGTAGATGCTGTTTTCGCGTGGTGCGTAGAAGGCATTCACGGTCTGCGGCGCCACATCGCCCCAGCTCTTGCGGTCCACCGGCTTGCCGACCTTGGCCATCTCGGCGCGGTGATTGAACGCCGCCGCCCGTTCGATGTTCTGCAGGTAGGTGCCGATGTCCAGCTGCAGGCCCGACCACGCCCGCCAGGTGTCCGGATACCCGATCTTCGGCATCATGTTGGCCAGCTTGTCCAATGCCTTGGCCTTGGTCGCAGCGCTCATCCAGTCGGCGTGCGCGATGCGCAGCTTCATGGCGGCGCGCACATTCTCCACCAGCGCCAGCACCTGCTGCTTGGAGGCCGGGGGGAATTTCTGGGCGACATACAGCTGGCCCATTGCCTCGGCGATCGTCTGGTTCAACGTGGTGATCACCTGTTTCCAGCGCGGCTGCTGTACCTGCCGGCCCTCCAGCGTTGTGGAGTGGAACGCGAAGTGGTTCTGCGCGAATGGCTTGCTCAGTGCCGGTGCCGCATCGTCGATGGTGCGGAAGCGCAGGTAGGCTTTCCATTGCGCCACCGGCGCGCGCTGCAACTGCGCATCGAACGCCTTGAAGAACGCCAGCTGCGACAGCGCCAGGCCGCTTTCCCCTTCGACACCTTGCGCGGCCATGAAGCGGTCCCAGGCGAAGTGCGGCGTCAGCGCATTGGCCTGCGCGGTGGTGAGCCAGTGGTACATGTTCTTCGGCTCGCGCTGCTCGGCCGGCGTGAGCAGCGCGGCGGCCAGGCGGCTTTCCAGCTGCAGCACCTGCCCGGCCTGCACGGCCGCTTGCTCGGCTGGCACGCCGGCCAGGACGAACGTGCGCTGGATGTACGCAAGGTAGGCCTTGCGGATGGGAGCGTACTGCGCGTCCACATAATAATTTTTTGCGGGCAGCGTCATGCCTTCGACCAGGGCATAGCCCACCATCTTCGACACGCTCTGCGCGTCGGGCTGGGCAACGAACTGGAACAGCACGTTGGCGCCCTCGGCGTGGCGCTGGGTGATGAAGCCGGCAATATCGCCCGCATCTTTCAAGGCATCGATCGCCGCCAGCCGCGGCTGGATGGGCGCCGCGCCCAGGCGCTCGATGCCCGCCTCGTCCATGCCCGAGGCGTAGAACGTCCTGACCAGCTGCTCCACCGAGCCGCTGGCCGGCTGCGTTTTCAGCAAGGCCTCTGCAATGGCGTGCTGATCCCGATAGCTGGCGTTGTAGACGTCATACGAGGTGCCGATGCCCACCTCGTCGTCGGGGATGCCCCTGGCCAGCGCCTTGCCGTTGGCAAAGGCATTCAGATCCTGGCAGGCGTCGGCACCTGGATCCAGTTCGTTGATATCCAGCGCCGGTGCCGCCGCGGTGGTTGCCGCCGCAGGCGTGGGTGCGGTGGGCGCGGTCGCTTGCTCGCTGGCCTGCTTGCAACCGCTCAATGCCATGAAGGTGGCAAGCGCGAGACTGTGTCTGCTCAACATGGGCGTGGCAGCCGTGCATGGGGAAGGTGCCGCGAGCTTAGGCGAGCCTTGCGCGCAGGCTGCGCCCGGGCGAACAAAGTTGAGCATTCCCGCGTCCGCAGCGGCACATGCGTGCAGGAAAGCGAAGCGCCGGCGGCGCACCAGCGCCGGCACCACCGCAGCGCAGGTGGCGCTAACGATTGAGCTGCGGAATCTTCGCAAACGCCTCGGCAATGAAATCCATGAACACGAGCGCGCGCTTGGGCACCAGCCGGTTGGCGGCGTAGACAATCTGCATCGGCGCCGGCGGCGGCGCAAAGGCATCCAGCACGGTCTGCAGTTCGCCCGAGGCCAGGCCCTCTTCGTACAGCCACGCCGGGCCCAGGCCGATGCCGAGCCCGGCGCTGACCGCCGCGCGCGCGGCCTCGGGCGAGTTGACCCGGAACCGGCCGGACACCGGCACGTCGGTATCGCGGAAACGCCAGCTCGCCCCGGTGCTGAGCAGCGTGTACAGCACGCAGTCGTGGTGGCGCAGGTCCTCGGGCACGGCCGGCACCCCGCGCCTGTCCAGGTAGGCGCGGCTGGCCACCGTCACCCGCGTGAACGCGCCGATGCGGCGTGCGCGCAGCGCGCTGCTGTCCAGGTGGCCGATGCGGATGGCCAGCTCCGCGCCTTCGTCGAGCAGGTTCACGTAGCGGTCGTTGATCTGCAGGTCCAGCTCCAGTGCCGGAAACCGCTGCAAGAACGCCGGCACCAGCGGCAGCACGAAGGTGTGCGACAACGCCGTGGGGCAGGCCACCCGCAGCAGCCCTGACGGCTGCACATCGTCGCGCAGCGCCATTTCAGACTCGCCCACTGCATCCAGGATGCGGCGCACCTCCGCGTAATAGCGCTCGCCCTCCGGGGTGAGCACCAGCTTGCGGGTGGAGCGGTTGAGCAGCCGGGTCTGCAGGTGCTGCTCCAGCGCCGCCACATGCCGGCTGACATTGGGCTGGCCTAGCCCCAGGTCGCGCCCGGCGGCGGAAAAGCTGCCCGTCTCCACCGCGCGGGCAAAGCAGGTCATCAGCAGAAACCGGTCCATGCGTCCTCGATTCATGCGCACAGCGCATGAAGGTTATGTTCCCGCAGGATCTTATAGCAGCAGGCGCATGGGGCGAAGATGCCGCATCGAAGGCCGCCATACGGCGGCCGGGCACCGCACCATCAGGAGCACACCATGTCACGTCTTGCAGGCAAACGTACCCTCATCACCGGCGGCACCACCGGCATTGGCCTGGAAACCGCCAAGCAGTTCCTCGCCGAAGGCGCCCGCGTCATCGTCACCGGCGTCAACCCCGACTCCATCGCCAAGGCCCAGGCCATCCTGGGGCCGGACGTGCCGGTGCTGCGCGCCGACTCGGCCAGCGTTGCCGCCCAGCAGGAGCTGGCGCAGGCGGTGCAGGCCCATTACGGCCAGCTGGACGTTGTCTTCCTCAACGCCGGCGTCTCGGTCTGGGTGCCGATCGAGGAGTGGACCGAGCAGGCCTTCGACGCCTCCTTCGCCATCAACGTCAAGGGCCCGTACTTCCTGCTGCAGGCGCTGCTGCCGGTGCTGGCCAACCCCGCCTCGGTGGTGCTCAACACCTCCGTCAACGTGCATGCCGGCATGGCCCGCTCGTCGGTGTATGCCGCCACCAAGGCCGCCTTCCTCAGCATGACCAAGACGCTGTCCAGCGAGCTGCTGGGCCGCGGCATCCGCGTCAACGCCGTCAGCCCCGGCCCGGTGGAAACCCCGCTGTACGACAAGCTCGGCGTGCCCGATGCCTACCGTGCAAAGCTCAACGAGGAAATCGCCGCCAGCATCCCGATGGGCCGCTTCGGCACCCCGGAAGAGGTGGCCAAGGCCGTGCTGTACCTGGCCTCGGACGAATCCAGCTGGACGGTGGGTTCGGAAATCGTGGTTGACGGCGGGCGCCTGCTCAACGGCTGAGCCTGGCGCACACCCGCCAGGCGCCGGCAGGCGGCGCGCATCGCCGCCCTGCCGGCACCCACCTTTGCCTGCGCATCGCCATGCCCCGTTGCATGGCGATGCGCAGGCGTTTTCTGCCATGCAGGCACGGCCGGCCCACGGCTGCCCTGGCACCCCCCTTTCGCAACGCGAGCATTGCCCATGCCCAACACCCTCACCCTGATCAGCCACCCGCTGTGCCCGTTCGTGCAGCGCGCCGCCATCGTGCTGCTGGAACACGCTGTCGCCTTCGAGCGCGTGGACATCGACCTGCATGCCAAGCCGGACTGGTTCCTGGCCCTGTCGCCCACCGGCAAGGTGCCGCTGCTGCGCATCGGCCAGCCGGATGGCAGCGTGGCCACCCTGTTCGAGAGCGTGGTGATCTGCGACTACCTCGACGAGACCAGCGGCAGCACCAGCCTGTACCCGCGCGACCCGCTGCAACGTGCACAGCAACGCGCGTGGATCGAGTTTGCCGCGCCCACCTTTGCCGACGCCTGGCAGTTCCTCAATGCCAGCGACCAGGCAAGCGCCGACACCGCCAGCGCCGCCTTCCGCGGCAAGCTGCAAAAGCTCGAAGACGTGCTGGGCGAAGGTCCTTACTTCGCAGGCTCGGCATTTGGCATGGTCGATGTGGTGTTCGCCCCGCTACTGCGCTACTTCGGCCTGCTGCCCGCCGATGTCTGTGCACCCCTCTTTGACGGGCTGCCGCGCATCGGCGCATGGCGCGCCGCCCTGGCCGCGCGGCCCAGCGTCATCGGCGCGGTCGCGCAGGACTACGCCAGCCGCTTCCAGCAGCATCTGCACAAGCAGCGCGCCTTGCTGGCAGACGCGGTGTGTGTGCCGGCGTGAGCAGCCAATGTCAATGTGCAGGCCTGGCCGCATTGCATGCCTGCCCTAGCAACTAGCCCTCAGTGCCAAGGGCTTGCCAGGCCTGAGACGCAGCCTGCGGAGTCACCCGACGCGTCAGCCACCAGAACAACAGCGCAAGCGCACTGACCAGCGCGCCCAGCAGGCACACACCTTGCCAGCCCGCATGGGCATAGGTGACGGTGGTGCCGATGGCACCCAGCCCGCTGCCGACCGCATAGAACAGCATGTAGAGGCCGACCATCCGGCTGTGGGCTTCGGGGCGCGTGCGGAAGATCAGGCTCTGGTTGGTGACATGCAGCGCCTGGCCACCCAGGTCGAGCAGCACGATGCCGATCACCAGCGCCCACAACGACCATTCCATCAGCGACAGCGGCCACCAAGCCAGCAGCAATACGGCCAGCGCCGCGGCGCTGGTGCGCTGGGCATGGCCACGGTCGGCCCACTGCCCGGCACGCGCGGCCGCCAAGGCGCCCACCACACCGACCAAGCCAAATGCACCGATGACAGTGTGCGAAAAGCTGTACGGCGGCGCACTTAACGGAAGCACCAGCGCGCTCCAGAAGATGTTGAACGCGGCGAACATCAACAACGCCAGCATGCCGCGCACTTGCAGCACCTTTTCTTCCCGCAGCAGCGTCAGCATGGAGGCGATCAGACGCGGGTAAGGCATGGGATTGGCTGCCAACGGCAAGGCTGGCAGCCGCCGCCACAGCGGCAGCGCGATCACCAGCATCAGCACGGCGGCGCAGAAGTACACCCCGCGCCAGCCTGCCAGATCGCTAACGCCCCCTGCGAACACGCGCGCGAGCAGCAGACCGATGAACACGCCACTCTGCGCCGTACCGACAACCCGCCCTTGTTCATGGGGCGCGGCAGCACTGGCCGCATAGGCGATCAGCCCCTGGGTCATCGCCGTGCCCAGCAGCCCCACCGCCAGCATGCCCGCCAGCAGGACAGATGCAGACTGCGCCATGCCGACCGTCGCCAATGCCACCACCAGGCCCAGCAGTTGTACCGCCATCAACCGGCGACGATCTACCCGATCCCCCAGTGGCACCAGCAACAGCAGGGCCAGGGCGCAGCCGCTCTGGGTGGCCGTCACCACGCCTCCCACGGCGGCATGACTGATGTCGAAGTCGCGGGCCAGCGCATCCAGCAGGGGTTGTGCGTAGTACACATTCGCCACGCTCAAGCCACTGGCGGCGGCAAATAGCAGCACCAGGCCGCGCGGCATATCGGCAGTTCGGGATGACTTCATGCGCCACGATCCATGCAATCTGGTTTCAAAACAAAACTCATTGAAGGCTAGGGAATCCAGTTTTAAAATGCAATCAGAAAATCCTGATGGTCGCTATTTGCCTGGAGAAGTCATGCCGCGCCGTCCTATCAACGACGAACCCTGTCCCGTTGCGCGCGCCGTCGATGTGGTCGGGGATCGCTGGTCGCTGCTGATCGTGCGCGATGCGTTCGATGGCACGCGCCGCTTCAGCGACTTTCAGCGCAGCCTGGGCATGGCGCGCAACATCCTGTCTGACCGTCTTCGCAAGCTGGTAGAGCAGGGCATTCTCGAAACCCAGGATGCCTCGGATGGCACGGCCTATCAGGAATACGTGCTGACGCCGCAGGGCGAGAGCCTGTTTCCCGTAGTGGTAGCGCTGCGCCAGTGGGGTGAGCAGCACCTGTTTGCACCTGGCGAACGCCATTCGGTGCTGATCGACAAGCGTACGCGCAAGCCGATTGCGCGCATGGCGCCACAGGCCAACGATGGTTCCGTGCTGTTGCCTGCCGCGACCGAAGTGCGGAAAGTGAAGTAAGGCGAAATACGCGTAGCTGTGATAGCTACGATCAGCCCGCGACAAAAAGCGCAGCCCATGGGATGCGCTTTCCCTTTCAAGGCCTAGTTACGGTAATTGGTCGAAGCAGCCGATCCGCGATGGTCGGCCAGCGGAACTGCTAAATTGCAGTTCCGCTGATAAAGGTGCACCCCTCAAACCATGACGCTCTTGAGGGTTCTAGAGCTCCAAAGATCAGCGGCAACCGTCTGATACATATTGGTTCGGGCATCAATGATGAGCGGGTCCACGTAGTCATGAGCAGTGAGCGGCACTCCAGAGGCGGAGATATAGCGACTGATATTCGGATTGTTTAGGTAGAAGGATTTTGTGAGGCTCTGCGCAAGAACATTTTCGGAGGCATATCTTGTCAATTTTTCTGTGTATTTCATTGACTTCAGTGACCTGTTCTTTCCTCGGGGAAGAAGGATAAGGCCGCCAATCATTGAACGGCGAGTTTGGTAGTCGCTCGTGCTGGCGAAAGAGGTGCCGCCAGCTGCGATTATTTCATTCGCAGTTTCTGCCATCGGGACAGGAAGTAAATGCTCCACGTCAAAAGTTCTGCTTCCAACAGTTCTATCAGCGTACGCGCTAAATCCGACGGCACTAGTAATTCCTATCCCGCGCTCTAGAGAATCGGCGAGCCGCGCCATCAGGTGCAGCAAATCTTGCTTCTTTGTTTGATCAAAATTTACCAATTTAAGATTGACGACGTAATCGCTAGTGGCGATCTTTGCGTCAATTAATGCAGAAAGAGCAGAGCTGTCGAGATCGCGCATCTCTAAAGCAAGATCAAAGATGATGTCACGCACGTTGTCGTAAGTATTCTCCTTTCCTTGGCACGCTCTCGCTGTGGCAAGATGGTCTAGAACATAAGAAATGCATTTAATTTTTCGCTTAACATCATCCTCAATATCGCTCGGCTTGATAGCGGAAAGGACCGCCATCGTCTGCAGCGTTAGCGAACGGGCACCGTTGTAAAAAACGTGACGGTACTCATGATCGTAGCTCTCTTCATATTTTTTTATTCGTTGATAAATTTCGGCGTAGAAAGGTATTTCTCGAGTCATCAGTCGATAATAGTCATCGCCATTCTTCAGGAAGAGCGAAGACTTGTTATCCATGACCCATCGATGGTAACTGTCACCTATGATTTCGAAATCGGCTGGCGCATCGCCACGATTCTTACCGCGAATCGTTTTTGCAAAGCGTGCGCGAAGCCAAGTCTTGAAAAAGTTCGAGTCTTCGTCGCTGCCGATTTCTTGCAATAAGCGGATAACCGCTATCCAAGCTGCATGTGCCTGCTTGTTCTCGTAATCGACCGATATTCCTGACAGTAGGAATCCCTTAAGTAGATCAATCGGAGTAAGCTTCAGACCTCGGTCGTTCATAGTCACGAAAACGCGATGCCCATCTTGCTCCTTCGGCACACCAATTTCGAAAAGGCACACGCGTTCGGTTATGAAGTCTGCCAAGTGCGGGATCAGGTTGTTACTACTGATTGTGTCAGAAATCATGCTGGGAATGCCTTGGTATAGTTCCCATAGCCGCTTGGTTCCCGGATCGATATTAAGTATCGAGTCGACCGCCTCGGTGAGCTCTTCGTCGTTCAAAGTATGATTTAACAAAATGTCGAATAGTTGTCGCCGATTGACATCCATTTCGAGATTAAACTGACTTGTACCGGCAATGCGCCGCCTAATCGCTTCCTCGACTGGAGACATGCCAAGTGCAGGGTTTTTAGAAGCCACTCGATCGAGATAGCTCATTAGAAGAAGAAGCGTTGTCACCCGCTGCTGTCCATCAATTATAGCCTTAGCGCCATGCCCTGCATCGGTAGTGATGATGGTGCCAAGAAAGTAGACGGGGTAACCAAGAACCTCGGTCCGACTGTCGGTATTTTTCCAAGAGGCAGCGAACGATTCCTGGATATCCGTCAAAAGATCCGTTAGATGCTTTAGCTCCCATTTGTAATCGCGCTGGAAGGTAGGCAACGAGAATTTCTGACGCAAGCACTCGTTCACGGTTTTTCTATCGAATGTAATT
This sequence comes from Xanthomonas sp. BRIP62418, assembly GCF_003993495.1. NCBI lineage: Bacteria > Pseudomonadati > Pseudomonadota > Gammaproteobacteria > Lysobacterales > Lysobacteraceae > Xanthomonas > Xanthomonas sp. BRIP62418. The sequence goes on along the minus strand of NZ_QEZG01000033.1, from coordinate 122,684 downwards.
TGCATCGTCTCGCTATCCTTGGCTAAAAGTAAAATCTGCTTGATTCAATAATCTCGTCTCAATGTGGAACGCATTGCTCTGAAGCAGGAAACGGCGCATCAGTGAAGGCCAAGCTCTGCAACTTGGTCAGCTTCACTTAACCATCCCGACAGCGCTGCCACCCACCCGCAGCAGCCGAAACTTGCTCCCATCCATTCCGTAGCCGCTTCATCGCTTGCCCACCCACACATGTATAGCCAAGCTGTTTGGCCTCTGCAGTGCCCAGTCCCGGCAGCAAGATGATCGAATCCGATGGAGCGGGACGCCCATGGCTACGTGCCTCATTACGAAGGGTCATGTTCTCGATGCCCTGGCAGTAACGCACCATGCCCGGGTGCGGGTGCGCGCGGTATTGCTCGCAATTGAAGGGCGTAGTGTCGCGCGCCATGGAGTTGTACGGCTGCCGCGTTGGCGGGATGTACTTGCTGTTCGCCTTACCTGTGGCTGAGCTCATGCTCTGCGCCGCCACGCCTTGTCCGCACGTAAGCAAGCACAGCGTTGTTAGTGCCAGCACGACACGGTGCGCGTTGATGATCCTGTCCATGGTGTTCCCCCCCTTGACGCACCGATCCTAGCCTACGTTGTTGAGACGTGGGTGGTTCAGTCCGCTTAGTATTCGGGGCGCTGTCCTCGGGCGCATTTTTTCCTAATGCACACAAGCATGGTGCCGCTACTTCGCGCTGCCTAGATCACTTAGCACATCATCCACCTGCTCGGCCAGGTGCTGCAGGCAATGGGCCCATTGCTGCAATGGAATTGTTGGCGTCCCCAGCGTGGCTTCGTCGCGGGTACGTGGCGTGGCCAAGGTGGCCAGCAGGCGTAGTTGGTCGCGTACGCGCAGCAGGTGGTATTGCGTGCCTTCGGACATCCAGTAGCCGGGTTCGTCGTGCATGCCGCTCTCCTTGCCATGAGGCAGCTCCCGCTGCACAACGCAGCGGGATGCCGGGAGGCTAGAAACCGCAGACAGCCGGCGGGCTTATTCCCCTTGCGGGTGTTGTATTCGCCGCCCTCCCGGCGCAATAGCGCCGAGCAGTGCTGGGCCAGAGGCCAAGCACAAAAAACCCACCAAATTCTCGGAGGTGGGTGCCGCTGTCTGTGTGGAGTTTCTAGGCTCCGAGCGGAAGTGTGCGTGTGGTGGTGAGTTGGGTCAAGTTGAAGCGATGTCCGGTGCCCACATGTGCGGCTTTGCACGTAAGTTTTTCGACTGGACGCGCGGCGGCAATGACGCACTAGTTACCAGTTGACACACCGCCAAACAGGTAGCAATCTCGGCTGCAAGGAGCCTAGAAACTCCTCAGACAGCGGTACCCACCTCCGTCAAACCGGTGGGTTTTTTGTGCCTGGATTTTTTGTACGAGTGCAGCCGACGCGATGCGTATGTCGGAGTGCAGCTAATGCAAAGCTGTCTGGGAAAACAATTCTGAAGTCTGTCTGCGGTTTCTAGCCTCCCGACATCCCGTCGCGTCGTGCGACGGGGCTTGTTCGTCAAGGAGGGCTTTGCCATGCGTCGTTCCTCATCCCGCCCCACGCCTGCGCGCAAGCGCGCCACGGCGCCGCCGCCTACTGAAGTCGTCTGGCGCTCGCTGGATCCCTCGATCCCGCCGCGGCGCTACCTCGAGCGCACGCCCATCCCCGAACCCCGCGCCGAACCCCGCACACCGCGGCGGCCCGGCCGCCCGCGTGCGCCGCAGCAGTGCACCGTCGGCTATGGGTACTATCCCGACAGTCACCAGCGTGTTCCCACCCTGCGCCTGCGCGGCCGCTGGCTGGAACAATTGGGCTTTGCCATCGGCAGCAAGCTGCACATCCGCCAGCGCGATGGCGAGCTGGTCATCAGCCTTGTAGACCCACATTGATCACGCCGCAGCGCATGCGCGCACCGCATGCGCCCGGCCCGTTGCTGGAGACGTCGCATGATGAGTGAGGGCATGACCGGCGTGTCGCATGCAGACCGCCACGGTGTCATCAGCCAGGCGGTCGCGGCGCGCATGCACGCCGCAAGCGCGGTGCCGGTTGAGCGCTACGGCAGCCGCCCGTGGCGCCACCGCAGCGCCTATGCCAAGCGTGAGCTGCCGGCCCGCGCGCCCGCGGCGGGTATCTACGCGCTTGGCCGCGTCACCACGCGCTGGCACGTGCGCGAGGAGCGTACGCCGCCCAGGGAACGCTTCGACCAGGCCGTGATGCAGCTGCAGGCGGAGCTGCTCACCTACATGCGGCGGCGCCTGCGCGACCCGCACACCGCCGCCGACCTCGCCCAGGAGACGCTGCTGCGCCTGCTGGCCTACCGCAACACGCCAGACATCCACAGCTACAAGCTGCTGCTGTACCGCATTGCCCACAACGTGGTGCTGGAGCACTGGCGAACGCGCCACCGCAGGCACGCCGCCCGCCACGTGCCGCTGGAGGGCAGCGAACCGCTCGCCGCCGTCCGCACGGCGGTGGACCAGCTGGTGGACGCCCGCCGCACCCTGCAGCACCTGCACACCCACACGCTGCCCGCGCTGCCGCCCAAATGCCGCCAGGCCTTCATGCTCAACCGCTTCGACGGCCTCACCTACCCGGAAGTTGCCGCCGTCATGGGCATCTCGGTCAAGATGGTGGAAAAACACATCAGCCGCGCCCTGGCCGCCTGCCGCGCGGCGGTGGGTGAGTGAGGCCAGGGCATCGCACTGCGTAGGTTCGCGGTGCATCACGAGCAGCCGGGCGCTGGCCCGGTTCATCGCGCTTAGCTATTCGGCTACGTTAGCGGCACGCGGCTCCACCGGTCACTAATAGGGTGGTGCTCATTTGATCAGGGTGCGCCACGTCATCCTGTTAAGACTCCGTTCTCTGCTCTTCGCTCCCGTCTCCTCGCGTTCTCTTTGCGCGCCAACGACTGTGACGCGCAACGGGGACCCAGCGCGAGAATTCCCCTAGTGTTGCATCAGGCAGCGACGGCAAGCGCGAGTCACTCGGCTCGCCGCCGATTGCCAGTCAGACGCGATCGCCCCCCACGACGCAGCGCCCCCAACGCGAGGTTCTTTATGATCGATGTCATCAAACGGCAAATCTTCTCAAGACGTCCGGTCATGGGGTCCGTGTTTTCCACCGTCATGCTCTTGGCTGGAACGACAACCGCGGCACTGGCAAGCGAGCCGGTCGGCTTCGGCGCGGGAACCACCGGAGGCGCGGGGGGCGAAGTGGTCGATGTCTCCACACCGGCAGAGCTCAAGAATGCCTTGTGCCAGCGTTACCAGGGCTATACCTGCATAGACGACACGCCTCGCATCATCCGCCTGAACACCGTCATCGACTTCACGGCAACGCAGGGAACCACGTCCACAACGGGCTGCGTTTACGCTGACAGGCAGTGTGCAGAGCCGAGCGGGAAGCAGGAGCGGGTTCTGGACAACGGGTCATACTGCAGCGGTCGTACAACGTTCCCACTGACCTACGACAACGCAGCGAAGTCACTGCTGTCCGTGGGTTCGAACAAGACGCTGATCGGTGTCGGGGCATCGGCGGGGATAAAGGGCACGGGCTTGTCGATGACCGGCGGTGTATCGAACATCATCGTGCGAAACCTGTCGATCACCGATCTCAATGAGGGCATCGTCTTTGGCGGCGATGCAATCAGCATCGATAACGCAAGCAGGATCTGGATCGACCACAACGCGTTCGCACGCATCGGCCGGCAGATGATCGTGACTGGCTGGGGGCCGGCCAAGGCAGTCACCATTTCCAACAACATGTTTGATGGCGAGACCGCGTATGGGCACTACTGCAACGGTCGAAGCTCCTGGATCATGCTGCTGATCGGCGAAGCTGAAGAAATCACCTTGCTGGCAAATCATTTCCATGCCACCGCAGGGCGTTCGCCGGAAATCGGCACGGGCGGCATGATTCATCTGGTGAACAATCTGTATACGTCCAACTTCTATTTTGGCGCCACTGCGTCAAGGGACGTCAACCTGTTGGCCGAAGGGAACTACTTCAATCCAGAGGGCCAATACTTTTTCCCGGTCGCCAGTACACCCGGCGATCTGGTGTTCGCGCCACTGGATGAGAACGTGTCCTCCACGGGGTCGCTTTGCTCGCAGACGCTGGGGCGTTCCTGTGTCACCAGTTACACGGAAACCGGACAGGAATCGTTTTTGCTGGACACCACGGTGATGGCCAATATTGCCGGCAATGCGACCTGGAAGAATGCGATAGGCAGCGTCAGGCCGATGATGTCCAACGACGTCGCCAAGTCGGTGGCCGCCAACGCAGGGCCAAGAGCCGATCCGGACAGCGTTAGCCGGTAGTTTCAATCGGGCAGGGGATCTCCGGCGGCCTGAGGTGCGCGATGTCGCAGGCACCTGCTGCGCCGACATTTGGTGTCTTACCCAAGCATGTCGCTTGGCGCTGTACTACAGCGTCCGATAGGTGCATGACCCAGCGCGAGCCGCAGGCCGGATCAAAAAAACATTGGCGGCGGCTGCGCCAACATCTGTTTCAATGGTCTCTACACCGAAGCTCGGTGCCGATAACCGGGTGAGGCCTGGCCTGTTGAAGCGGTGGCCTGCGCAAATGACGACGTGCTTTGACACTTTTCAAGCCGACACCGCGCCTCCTTCGTCGGTGGCATGACGACTCTGGTGAAGTAGACGCAGGGCGTGCCACCTCATCCTGTCAAGACTCCCGTTCCTTGCTCTTCGCTCTCGTTTCCTCGGGTTCTCTTTGAGCGACGACGACTGTGACGCGCAACGGGGACCCAACGCGAGAATTTCCCTAGTGTTCCGACAGGCAGCGACGGCAAACGTGAGTCACTCGGCTCGCCGCCGATTGCCAGTCAGACGCAATCGCCCCCTCCCCCCCACAACACAGCGCCCCCAGCGCAAAGGTTCTTCATGATCGATGTCATCAAGCGGCAAATCTTCTCAAGACGTTCGGTCATGGGACCCGTGTTTTCCACCGTCATGCTATTGGCTGGAACGACAACCGCGGCACTGGCAAGCGAGCCGGTCGGCTTCGGCGCGGGAACCTCCGGAGGCACGGGGGGCGAGGTGGTCGATGTATCGACGCCAGCAGAGCTTAAGGACGCTCTGTGCCAGCGTTACCAGGGCGCTAACTGCATAGACGATACGCCTCGCATCATCCGGTTGAATACAGTCATCGACTTCAGGGGAACGGAGGGAACCATTTCCGGAAAGGGCTGCGTTTACTCTGACAGACAATGCGTGGGGCCGACCGGCAAGCAGGAAAAGATTCTGGATGTGCTCGGATACTGTGGCACTGGCCCAACGTTCCCGATGACCTATGACAGCGCAGCAGCATCGGCGTTGCTGGTGGGTTCGAACAAGACGGTGATCGGTATTGGGGCGTCGGCGGGGATCAAGGGCAAAGGCTTGACGATGACCGGGGGCGTGTCAAACATCATTGTGCGGAACCTGTCGATCAACGATATCAATGAGGGCATCGTCTTTGCTGGCGATGCGATCACCGTCGATAACGCAAGCAGGATCTGGATCGACCATAACGCGTTCGCACGGATTGGCCGACAGATGATCGTGACGGGCTGGGGCGCCGCTAAAGCGATGACCATCTCCAACAACACGTTTGACGGCGAGACTGAGTATGGGCACTTCTGCAATGGTCGAAGCTCCTGGATCCTGCTGCTGAACGGAGATGCTCAAGAAATCACTTTGGTAGCGAATCACTTCTATGCCACCGCAGGGCGCTCTCCGGAAATGGGCACGCCAGCGGGAGGCACTGGTGGCGTCATTCATCTGGTGAACAATCTTTACACCTCAAACTTTTACATTGGCGCTTCTGCGACAACGACCGTCAGCCTGTTGATGGAGGGTAACTACTTCACTCCTGGAGGCGAGTTCTTTGTCCCGATCACGGACACACCTGGCGATCTCGTTTTCGCGCCATTGGATGAGAACGTGTCCTCCACTAGGTCGCTCTGCTCGCAGACGCTGGGGCGTTCCTGTGTCACCAGTTACACGGAAACCGGACAGGAATCGTTTCTGCTGGACACCACGGTGATGTCAAATATTGCCGGCAATGCGACCTGGAAGAATGCGATAGGCAGCGTCAGGCCGATGATGTCCAACGACGTCGCCAAGTCGGTGGCCGCCAACGCAGGGCCAAGAGCCGATCCGGACAGCGTTAGCCGGTAGTTTCAAGCGGGGGGCGAGACGCACGTGCTCGCCTTGCCCGTGGCTGCGCGCCCGCTCTGTGATGACAGGGCCCTGCCACATTGCTGACCAGCATGGCGTAGCTTCGGATGCACAATCGTTCATTCGCGTCTGCTTGCGCATTGCCGGAAGTGGCCCTGGTCTACTTGCCGCCCGTCATTGAAGTATTGGCAAAAAGCGATGGGAAACTGTTTTTCAAACAATGTCAGTAGCACTCGTGCGCCAGTGACCTACACGCAGCAAGAACACACGCCCCAGGTAACGCCGCCGCGGCCCGCGCCATCCACACCCTTGCCGAATCAGTCGCCATTGCAGGGGCTGCAGCGTCGCCCGCAGCGCCCGTCGCGGCCGGCAACCCCATCACGGCCCACGACGTCACAGCCAATGCGGCTACAACGATCGGGCCTGGAAACGCGCGTGCTGGTCAGGATGCAGGAGATGGCACACACGTTGCTCGATGAGATTGGTCCCATCCTCGCTAACGAAGCCCTTCATGCCGAGCACACATCGGCATTCAAGTTACTCAAGCGCATGAGTGATTGCGCGCTTGGAAAAAGAGCCGTTGGTGGTAGCGACGACATCGCTGAAAAGATCAGGCAGATCCAGCATCGGATTGCCAGCCATTACGCGCATCCAGGCGCAGCCGAGGCGCCTGCTGAAGGCAGCGAGCAAGACGCAGGCCGCGCCATGTTCAGAAAGATGCGGCAGTTCGTAGCAGATGTCGATCTTGAGATCCAGGTGATCAAGGCAGGCGGCGATAAAAGGTTCTTGCAGCTCCAGGAGGGCCTGATCCTCAAGCAAAGCGTGGCAGCGCAGGTTGCGAACATGGTGTCCGGGATCGAGGAGACATACGATGCGCCGAACGAAGAACACGGCAGACGCATCCTGAATCTTCTTAAAAACTTGACGGAAATGGCCCCCCTGCCACGAGGCGTCTTGGACACTGTAAAAGTATTACGCGGAGATCCCCTCGCATTGGCCGACGCACTGCACACACTGGTCAGGCATTACCCGAAACTGGGGAACAATCCGAACTGGCAGAAACCTGGGTAGTCACCCGCCCACCCATCGGCTAACCACTGTCCTGTCTGTTCGCTCACCTCGAGTTAGCGCGAGGGTGAGGGTGCTGGCTGGGCCGGGCGCGTTGCAGCGGCCCAGCCGACAGCGCTCAACCAGGCGTCGAATCACTGCAGCGTTGCGTGGATGGCCGCTGCCATCGGCGCATACGGCGAAGGCGGCTGGCGGGCGGCGTTTTGCGTGCCGAACGAGGCGAGCAGAAAGAGCAGGCCCAGCGCGGCCGGTACCGCACCCTTGGGCTTGCGCACACCCAGATGCGCCATGCCGGATAACAGCAGGTGATAGAACATGCCGGCGTAGGCAAGATCGCTCAACGCGGTGTTGAAGCGGCACACAATCGCCACCGGGCCCAGAATCTTGATGACGATCATCCAGGGCACCAGCAACGGCGCCGAATAGCCCAGCTCGGCCTGCGCCTTGCGCACGAACTCACCCTTGGCCAGATACATGCAGGCAGAGGCGAGATACAGCAGGCACAGCAGGGCGGTACTGATCCAATAGACAGAGATGCTCATGGTGTTTGCCAGTCAATAAGTAAATGCAACCGGCAATCAGAATGTCGCCTAAGATACCTATTGAAAAGTAGGATGAATCACTGGGGCTTAGTATGAAAAAGCAGACCATTGATACAGGCGAGCCCAATATGCATGAGGAAATGCGCCGTGCATTTGCGCTGCTGTCGGGGAAATGGAAGCTGGAAATCATGTGGCTGCTGCATCAGCGGATGTATCGCTTTGGCGAGCTGCGCGCGGCAATCCCCGGCATCACTCAACACATGCTGACGGCGCAATTGCGCGAACTGGAAGCAGATGGCTTGGTCACACGCACCGTCTTTGCAGAGGTACCGCCACGCGTGGAATACGCCATCACGCCAAAGGCGCGTGGACTGGGGCCAACCATGGAAGCGCTGACCGCGTGGTGGCAGCAGTACGGCGACAGCATTGCGAAGCGGCCTGCTACACGCGGGCGCAAGCCAAGCGGTTAGAGACAAGCGGCTGGTCCTTCTGGGCGGGTTTATGCGCAGACCTATGCCGGCACGAGCGCGCACCTGCCCCAAGAATCGTTACAGCAGTCTGCGCACAATCCTGGCGATCAGGCTTGTAGATCAACACCTGTCCAGACCCCACAAACGCCAACGCCCCGATCATGTCGGGGCGTTGGTGCGATCTCGCCGAAGTGGGCGTTGCCGTCCGCACTCTCGTGCGTTACGGCTGCTGACCAGTCCACTGCTTCGCCGCGGCGGGCGTGACACCCGCGGGCAATGCAGTCGACGTGGACAGCTTCGATCGACTTACTTGGAGGCGTCGCGCACTTTGTCGGCGACCTGGCCAGCCTTGTTCTGCACCTTGCCGACGTTCTTTTCGGTGGCGCCTTCCAGCTCGGTGCTCTTGTCGCCCGTGACACGGCCGACGGTTTCCTTGATCGAGCCCTTGATCTCTTTCGCGGTGCCTTCGATACGGTTCTTGTCCATGGGTGTGCCTCTTACGGTTGGGGATGTTGAAGGCCAGTCTGGACCCCGGTGGTGTGAGTGCGATGTGGGCATGCCGTCATCCGCGCGTCAGGACGTTTGGCTGCTGCGCTGGCGCGTGCGCGGCCTGTGCGCGAGCAGGGCGTTGTTCTGCACGTCTTGTTGAGACCGCTGCGTGCCACAATGCGCGCACTTTTTTGCCAGGCAATGCCGTCACGTGAGCACAGTGCGCCCCGCCATCGAGCCCATTGGCCTGGAGTTTCTTGCGGGGGGCGGCGAGATGGGGGCCTTGATGCGCGCCCACGACTGGGCGGCCACGCCGATGGGCGCGCCCGAGACCTGGCCGCAGTCGCTGCGCTCGTCGTTGTCGGTGGTGCTCAATTCCACCCTGCTCGGTGCGGTGCTGTGGGGGCCGGAGCTGCGCCTGTTCTACAACGACGTGTACGTGCAATCGATGGGCGAGCGTCATCCGCAGGCGCTGGGCCAGCCGGTGACCGAGGTATGGAAGGAAACCTACGCGCCCATCGCGCAGGCCTTTGCGCGGGTGATGCAGACCGGCGAAGGCTTCGGGCAGGAAGTGATCACCTTGCCGATGCTGCGCAACGGTGTCAGCGAGATGACCTACTGGAATGCCACCGCCTCGCCGATCCGCGGCGAGGACGGCAGCGTGGTGGGGCTGATGAATATCGCCATCGAAACCACCGCGCAGGTGGCGGACGCGCGCAACCGCGACCTCCAGCACGCGCTGCTGAGCGATGAAAACACGCACCTGGTGCACGAGGTGGTCAACCGCACCAGCGAGCGCGATCGTGCGCTGGAGGCCGAAACCGTGGCGCGCCGCAATGCCGAGCGGGTGCAGCTGGCGCTGGCGGCCGGGGCGATCATCGGCACCTGGATCTGGGACCTGCCCACCGACGCGTTTTCGGTGGATGAGGCCTTTGCGCAGAACTTCGGCTTCGATCCGTCCAGCAGCCGCAACGGCCTGACACTGGAACAGGTGATCAGGACGGTGCACCCGGACGACCGCGAGGGGCTGCGCGCGGCCATCGGCGAGGCGCTCGCCCGCGGCGGTGCGTACGCGCACCAGTACCGGGTCAAACGGCGCGACGGAAAGTACTACTGGCTGGAAGCCAATGGCCGGGTCGAAAAGGCTGCCGATGGCACGCCGCTGCGGTTTCCCGGCGTGTTGCTCGACATCGAGGCGCGCCACGCGCTGTCGGAAGAGCGCGACCGCGCGCTGGCGGCCTTGCGCGAGTTGAGCGACACGCTGGAGCAGCGGGTCACCGAGCGCACGCGCGAGCTGATGACGGTGGAAGAAGCGCTGCGCCAATCGCAGAAGATGGAAGCGGTGGGGCAGCTCACCGGCGGGCTGGCGCACGACTTCAACAACCTGTTGGCGGGTATTTCCGGTGCGCTGGAGCTGATGAGCCTGCGCATCGAGCAAGGCCGCTTCTGCGAACTGGAGCGTTACGTGGCCACCGCGCAGGGCGCCACCACGCGCGCGGCGGCGCTGACGCACCGCTTGCTGGCGTTTGCGCGGCGGCAGACGCTGTTGCCCAAGCCCACCAACGTCAACCGGCTGGTGGTGGACATGCTGGAGCTGATCCAGCGCACGGTGGGCCCGGGGATCTGCGTGGAAAACGTCGTCGCCGCCGAACTGTGGCTGGCGCTGGTGGACGCGCCGCAGCTGGAGAACGCGCTGCTCAACCTGTGCATCAACGCGCGCGATGCGATGCCCAACGGCGGGCGCGTGCGCGTGCAGACCAGCAACCGCCGGATCGACCGCGAGATGGGCCAGCAACTGGGCATGCCGGAAGGCCACTACCTGTCGTTGTGCGTGAGCGATACCGGCACCGGCATGCCGCCGGAGGTGGTGGCGCGCGCGTTCGATCCGTTCTTCACCACCAAGCCGATCGGCGAAGGCACCGGCCTGGGCCTGTCGATGATCTACGGGTTTGCCAAGCAATCCGGCGGGCAGGTGCGCATCCACTCGGAAGTGGGCAAGGGCTCGACGGTGTGCATCTACCTGCCGCGGCACGCCGGTGCCGATGACAGCAGCGATGGCAGCACCGCCGCGCTGGAACTGGCGCCGTCGCTGGCCGGGGAAACGGTGTTGATCGTGGATGACGAACCCTCCATCCGCCTGCTGTTCACCGAGGTGCTGGAAGAGCTGGGCTACACCGTGCTGGAGGCCGGCGACAGCGCCGCGGGGCTGGGCATCCTGCAGTCGCCGGTGCGGATCGACCTGCTGATCAGCGACGTGGGCCTGCCCGGCGGCATGAACGGCCGGCAGATGGCCGACGCCGCGCGCGTGGGCCGGCCCAACCTCAAGGTGTTGTTCGTCACCGGCTTTGCCGAACACGCGCAATTGAACGACGGCCACCTGGAACCGGGCATGGCGGTGCTGGCCAAGCCCTTCAGCGTGAGCGTGCTCGCCACGCGGGTGAAGGAGATGATCGCCAGCGAGTGCTGAGTGATGCGGTGCTGTGCAGGCGCTTGCCTGCGCGCGCGCGCGTGCCCGGCCTGCGGCGACCGCGCCGGCCTCACTCCACGCTGGAGGCGACCAGCCGCTGCCATAGCGCGGCGTTGGCGGTGTGGTCCGGCTCCAGCGTGGACAGTACGCTCAGCGCATGCTCCTGCTGCTCGGCGCCGTGGCGGGCGAGCATGGCCAGCGCGGCGGCCAGCCGGCCGTACCGCAGCGCCATGCCGAGCGAGCTGGTGAGCAGGGTGGTGTCGTGCCCGGGGCGTTGCTCGTCCAGCGCGGTGCCCAGTGCGGCGGGCAGCTCCCAGGTGGTGGCGATGGTCTTGGCGACGGCGGCGGTATGGCGCTCGACCAGCACGGCGGCCACCTCCAGGCTATAGGGCACGCTGGGGCGCTCGGCGTAGGCATCGCGCAGCACGCGCAGGATCACCACCGCACCCAGGCCTTGCAGCAAGCCGGCCAGCTGCGCCGCCAAGGTATCGCCGGCGCGCTCGCGCATGTAGGCAGCCGCGGCGGCGGCGGTCCGCAGGGCGTAATCCCAAACCGCGGCCGGCAGGCGCGCGTAGAGGCCGCCCTCCAGGCTCAGCACCGGCTGCATGACGGCGGCGGCGACGATCTGGCGCACGCCCTCGGTGCCGATATGCACCACGGCCCGCTCCAGGCTTTCCAGCGGGCCGCCCTGCGGGCGGTACAGCGCGCTGTTGGCGATGCGCAACAGGTTGGCGGCCAGCGCCGGGTCCTGCGCGATGATCGCGGCGATGCCGCGGCCGGAGGCATCCGGGTCGTTGACCGCGCGCATCAGCTGCGGCAACAACTGCGGGCGGCGTGGCAGCAGCTGCGGGCGCAGGTCGACATGGGCGAGCGCAGCGCCCACCGCATCCAGCACCGCGGCCTGGGCCGGGTCGGTGGGCAGGCGTCCCTCGGCCAGCGACGGGTTGGACATCACTGCGGCATACATGCGGCGCAGCAGCGGCTGCATCGGCGGCGGCCCGCACAGCAGCGGGTGGGGTGTAGCCGCGCTCTGCGCCTGTGCCTGCCCGTGCGTGTGCACGGCCGCGGCCGCGGGCGCCGCGGGTGCGTCCTGCAGGCCGGTGTCGGTGGCGACAGGCGCGGCCGCAGCGCTGGCGGTGCGCGCACGCTGGCGCAGCAGCAGCCATGCGATGACGCCGGCCAGTCCCAGGCCGGCAAGCAGTCCGGCAGCAAGCAGCAACACAATCACGGAGGTCCAGGGGGTCTGATCGGTGCAGCGACTATCCGCGAAGCCGCTGTTCACGGCAATGCAGGCGTGCGTGGCGCGCGGTGCAGGCAGACCCGCACACCGGCACTGCCATGCTGCACTGCGGGGATGAGCGGCGTGTCTTCCAGCTGACCACTGCGCTGCACGTGGCGCTAACGCAGCAGGCAGCACTATGCGTCACCAGCTGTGCAGCCCTAGAGCATCTAGGCAGCTTAAAGGGTGCAGGCATCCGCAGTTGGACCACTTTCGATACGAAGACACCGCGCATGGCGCGGTGTCTTCGTTTGTGCACGGGGATGGGCACGCGCGATGTCGCATGCGGCGGCATCGCGGCACAAGCGCGCTACAGCGTGCCCTGCTTCCACAGCCGCACGATCGCGGCCGGTGCATGTTCTTCGGGGATGCGCAGCGGCTCGCTGGCGCCGTCCCAGGCAATGCTGAAATAGCGGCGATCGCCACCACCGGCCTGCGGGCGCGGCAGCGCATGCGCCAGGCACTGGTCCAGCACGCTGCGCAGCTGCAGGCGCTGGGCATCGTCCAGGTCGTCCATCACCAGCTGCCGTTCGCGCCGCATGGCGGGGAAGGCGGCCACCCCGCCTTCGCGGGCCAGCCGCAAGGTCACGCCTGCCTCCACCGGCGGACGTTGTGCACTCATGTGAGCACGCCCACGTCGCGCCAGGCCTGTTGCACCGCGGTTGCCTCGGCACCGCTGGAGCCATAGTCCGCACCGGCGATGCGGACGGTGAGCGCGGCAAAGGTGGCGAAGTCCGCGCCGGCGGCCAGCTCGCCGCCGGTGAGCGCGCGGTACCAGATGCGGCCGGTCTTCTCCCACGCGTAACCACCGATGGCCACGGCAGCGCGATAGAACGCGTGGTTGGGAATGCCGGAGTTGTAGTGCACGCCGCCATCGTCCTCCTGGGTGTCGACAAAGCCGTCCATGCTGGCCGGTTGCGGATCCTTGCCCAGCGCCGGGTCGTCGTAGGCCGTGCCGGGCGCGCGCATCGAGCGCAGGCCCACCCCGTTGATGCCGGGCATCAGCAAGCCGGCGCCGATGATCCAGTCCGCCTCGCTGGCCTGCTGCTGCAATGTGTACTGCTTGATCAACACGCCGAACACATCCGACAGCGACTCGTTCAAGGCACCGGACTGGTCCTGGTAGATCAGGTTGGCGGTGTGCTCGGTGACGCCGTGGGTCAGCTCGTGGCCCACCACGTCGATGGCGATGGTGAAGCGGTTGAAGATTTCGCCGTCGCCATCGCCGAACACCATCTGCTCACCGTTCCAGAAGGCGTTGTCGTAGCCACGCTCGTAATGCACGGTGCCGATCAACGGCATGCCGTCGCCGTCGATGGAATTGCGCGCGTACACGGTCTGGAAGAAGGCGTGCGTGGCGCCGAGATAGTCGTAGGCCTCAGTCACTGCCACATCGTCGGTGGCGGCCGCGCCTTCGGCACGGACCAGGGTGCCGGGCAGTGCGGTGCCTTGCTGCGCGTCGTAGATCTGCCGCTGCACTGCTTGCTCAGTGGGCGCGCTCGCTGCATCGGCGGCCGGCGGGCGGGTGCGTGCAAGCAGGCCGAGCGCGCGCTGCTGCCGCAGCTGGGCGGTGATCTGCCGGGATAGCCGCGCGCACTGCCGCGCACGCTCGGGTGCGGCCTGGGCCACATGGTCCAGCAGATACGGCGGCAGGATGCCGGCACGGCGTGGGGTGACAACTGCAGACATGAGCGACCTCCACAAGGACTGCGCCCGCGACTATGCCGAGGCCGGCTTTAGGAATTCGTTAGGCAGGCCCACTGTGCGCCCTGCGCAGGCATCGCGATAGGCCTGGCGTTCATTCCAGCTGCGACAAGGCCTGCTGGATCGGCGTCTGCCCGTCGATGAAGCCCACCGTCTTGCCGATGGTGGCCGGCAGCGCCAATGCCGCTGCGATGACCTGCGCGACGTTGGCACGCGACACGCCGCCGTCGGCGTCGCCGCCTGGGTCGCGGGTGATGCGGCCCGAGGGCGGGGCCTGGGTGAGGCGCCCCGGCCCCAGCACGGTCCAGTCCAGCGGGGTAGTGCGCAGGTGCGCATCGGCCGCGGCCTTGGCCTGTGCGTAGGCGAAAAAGGCATCGTCCGGGCCGATGCCGTGTTCCAGCCCGGCACCGAGATAGGACACCATCACGTAGCGGCGCACGCGGGCCTGCTCGGCGGCGTGCATCGAGCGGATCGCCGCATCGCGGTCCACCGCGTAGGTGCGCGCGGCATTGCCGCCGCCGGCGCCGGCCGACCACACCACCGCATCGTGGCCGGCCAGTTGCGCGGCGATGGCGTCGGTGTCGGCCTGTTCGATATCGAACAGCTGCGGGGTAGCGCCGTCGGCAATCACATCGTCTGCATGTGCAGGATTGCGAAACAGTGCAGTGACCGAATGCCCGCCGCGCACCAGCAGCGGCGTGAGCAGGCGTGCGACCTTGCCATGGCCCCCGATCAACACGATACGAGACATCCCAACCTCCAAGACGGCGCGCCCTCGCGGCGCGGACTGCCCGCATCCTCGCCAACAGGGCGCTAAGGCAGCGTTATCGGCCGCGCAGGCGCATGGCCAAACGCTGCTTCCCGGCATGCGATGCGTGGATGTCCGGATGCGAGGGGGCGGTGACGCACGCAGTGCAGCGTCATCGCGACCACGCTGCGCATCACGCAACCACCCACAGGCGATGCACTGCATTGATCCGGCGGCATCGCGCAGCGGCGCTGGCATCTCTCGGCTGTCGCTACCAGCGTGCAAGGCGCAGATGCAAGGTAGATCGTCGCCCACGATCCTTTCGGTCAGCCCGTTGCCGATCATCGGGATGGCGCCTGCCTGCCGCACATCTGGGACACTACGGCGCCACACCTTCGGGATGCCTATGTCCAGTTCAATCGATAGCGATCTTCGTCCACGCGTCGGATGCGGCGCGTTCATCCGACGCGCCGATGGCCGCCTGTTGCTGGTGCAGCGCGGGCGTGCGCCCGAGCAAGGCCATTGGGGCCTGCCCGGCGGCAAGGTGGACTGGATGGAAACGGTGGAACATGCCGTGGTGCGCGAAGTGCTGGAAGAAACCGGCCTGCACGTGCAGCTGCAGGCCGTGCTGTGCATCGTCAGCTACTTCGAGCCGGACCTGGCGCCGCCGCAGCATTGGGTCGCGCCGGTGTATCTGGCCGCGATCCAGGGCAGCGAGCACGCCGTGCGGCGCGAGCCCGAGGCGATTGCCGACATCGGCTGGTTTGCGCTGGACGCGCTGCCGTCGCCGCTGACCACCTCCACGTTGCAGGCGTTGCAGCATCTGCCAACTGCGGCGTCGGCACCTGCCGCCTGAGTGCGATGCATCGATGCCGCTGGACCCGGTGCCGGCGGCGATGCACCGGCCTGCGCAGTGTTGGTGCTGATGCTTGCAGCAACGCGATGTCCGCGCGGATGCAGGGCGACGCGTGCGCTGCCTGCGATGCCGACCGCTTGCGTACGTTTGATGCGGTGGCCTGATTGCGCGCTGCGGTGTGCGTAGTTGCCGCATTTGCGTTACATCGCGTCGTTACATGCAACGTGCGTGTCTGCACGACTTCCAGCACATCATCTGCGCTGTCTGCTGGCGCTATCCTCGCCGGTTCGACTTGCCTGGGAGGGCACCGCATGACACGTCATTGGTTGAACAAAACGCTAGCGCTCACATTGGCCTGCACCGCGTGCAGCATGCACGCAACCGCCGCCGAGCCGGCCATACCGGCCACCGCATCCACCCCGGATGGCATCCGGCACGTGCCTGCATTCGACCTGCCGGTGTCGGAGTTTCTGAGCCCGGCTGCACGTGCGCATATGGCCAACGGGGTGGCCCGCGCCGATCCGTTGGACAAGGCCGACAACGCCACCTTGCTCAAGCAACTGCCGGGCATCCGTGCCGACACCGAACGGTGGGCCAAGGGCGTGATTGCGCAGCTGCGCACGCGCTACGCGGTGGAGATCACGCCCGAAACCTGGAACGGCGTGCCGGTGCTGCGGGTGGAGCCGCGCACGCGCACACCCGAGCAGGCCAGGCGCGTATTGATCGAGCTGCATGGCGGCAGCTTCGTGATGGGCAGCGCCGCCTCGTTCGGGTTGATGGAGGCCATTCCGCTGGCGGCAATGACCGGCATGACGGTGGTCGCGGTGGATTACCGGATGGGGCCCGAGCACCAGTTCCCGGCCGCCAGCGAGGACGTGGCGGCGGTGTATCGCGCCGCGCTCAAGACCTACGCGCCCGAGCGCATCGGCTTGTTCGGGTGTTCGGCCGGCGGCGTGCTTACCGGCGAATCGCTGGCATGGTTCGCCAAGGAAAAGTTGCCGATGCCGGCAGCGGCCGGGCTGTTCTGCGCCGCAGGCGATGCACGCTACCGCGGCGATTCGCGCATCGTGGTGGCGGCAGTCAACGATGCCTTGCTGCCGGACAAGGCCGGTGCGTTGCCGATCTGGGAAGACCTGTACTACGGCGACAACGTGGACTTCCACGATCCGCTGGTGTCGCCGGTGTTTTCCGATGCGGTGCTGCAGCAGTTCCCGCCAACGCTGTTTCTGACCGCCACGCGTGCGGCCGAGCTGAGCAATGCTGCCTACACGCATGCGCGCCTGGTGGACCTGGGCCGCGAATCGGATCTGCATGTGTGGGACGGGCTGGGCCACGCCTTCCACCTCACCAACGCACTGCCGGAAAGCCAGCAGGCGCTGCGAGTGGCCGCGCGGTTCTTCAGCAAGCACCTGGGCCTGCCGCCACCGACGCTGGCCGCGCCACGCTAACGCCACGCTGACACCGACTAGGCGCGGTGCTTACATCCTCTGACCTAGGTTGAGACCGACTGGCGTTGCACATGCAACGCCGCTGTTGATCAGGAGAATCGAATGAGTCTGCAAATTCCTCAGGGTGCGTTGGTGGTGGTGGCCGATGGCGGCGAAGCACGCTGGTTCACCAATACCGGCAACGAAGCCAACGTGGTGCTGCGCCAGCACGCGCGCACCGATGTGCAGAACGTCGACGACGATGGCCCGGCCGGCAAGGCGCCGCAGGATCTCAGCGAGGCGGACATGGACGAGATGACCTTTGCCAAGCAGCTCTCGCATGCCCTGAACGATGGCGCGCTGAAGCACGAGTACACGCATCTGGTCTTGGTGGCCGACCCGACCACGCTGGGCCGCGTGCGCCCGCTGCTGCACAAGGAAACCCAGCAGCGCCTGGTGGGCGACCTGGCCAAGGACCTGACCAACCTGCCGCTGGAAGACATCCAGCGCGCATTGTCGTAAGCACAGCGGAGCGGCGAAACGATGGGGTTTGTTCGTGACTACGCCACCCAGGCGCCCGAACGTAGCGAGGTGGATGCACAGGCCGGGCTGCAGGTGCTGGAGTTCGGCACCGACTGGTGCGGCCACTGCATCGCCGCGCAGCCGCTGCTGCAGAAGTTGCTGGGTGGCGTTGCGGCGCTCGACTACCGCAAGGTCGAAGATGGAAAAGGGCGGCCCCTGGGCCGCTCGTTTCGCGTCAAATTATGGCCAACCATCATCCTGCTGCGCGACGGCGTGGAAGTTGCACGCGCCGTGCGCCCGCAGACGCGCGAGGACCTGCAGCCGCTGCTGTCGCAGCTGGGCGAGGCGCCCATTTAGCGCGCAACGCGCCTGATCGATGGCTCGCGCATGCATGGCGCGATGCAGGCGCTCATTGCGCCAGATGCCTTGAAACAAGCGGGTTTTCGTCATCTGGCGGCATCCCGCCTGCAGCGACCTGCGCGCTGTAGTACCATAGCGGGCTGATCAAGCCCTTGGGCATTGCCCATCCCTTGGTCGTCTGTCCCGCAGCGTCGCTGAGTTCACGCGGCCGTCCGGGAATGCCTCCGGCGTCATCCAGTGCCTGTGCCATTGCCATGCCTGACTGATGCGCCGTGTCCTGTGCGTTGCCAGGGCGAGTGGGCAGCGATGGCCGCACCTGGAGACACGACATATGCACGATACGCGCGCAATTGCCTCGCACTTCGGTTGGTTCAAGCGCCGCCGCCAACTGCAACTGGACGAGGTCACGGTGGTCGATCGCGGCATGCTGCGCAAGGCCGTGGGCGCTGCGGCGCTGGGCAATGCGATGGAGTGGTTCGACTTCGGCGTGTACGGCTATCTGGCGGTGACGCTGGGGCAGGTGTTCTTCCCGGCCAGCAATCCCACCGCGCAGTTGATCGCCACCTTTGCCACGTTCACCGTTGCGTTTCTGGTGCGGCCGATCGGCGGGCTGGTGTTCGGCCCGCTCGGCGACCGCTACGGGCGGCAGAAGGTACTGGCGGCCACCATGATCCTGATGGCGCTGGGCACCTTCAGCATCGGCCTGATTCCGTCCTACGCCAAGATCGGCCTGTGGGCACCGGCGCTGCTGTTGCTGGCGCGGCTGCTGCAGGGGTTTTCCACCGGTGGCGAATACGGTGGCGCGGCCACCTTCATTGCCGAATACGCCACCGACCGCAATCGCGGATTGATGGGCAGCTGGCTGGAATTCGGCACCCTGGGCGGCTACATCGCCGGTGCAGCCACGGTGACGGCGCTGCACATGACCGTGACCCCGGCGCAGATGCTCGACTGGGGCTGGCGGGTGCCGTTCCTGATTGCCGGCCCGCTGGGGCTGCTGGGCCTGTACATGCGCATGAAGCTGGAAGAAACCCCGGCGTTTCGCGCCTATGCCGAGCAATCCGAACAGCGCGAACGGGAAACCGCCGCGCAGGGCCTGCTGACCATGCTGCGCCTGCACTGGCCGCAGCTGCTCAAGTGCGTGGGCCTGGTGCTGGTCTTCAACGTCACCGACTACATGCTGCTGACCTACATGCCCAGCTACCTCAGCGTCACCATGGGCTATGCCGAGAGCAAGGGCCTGTTGCTGATCATCCTGGTGATGCTGGTGATGATGCCGCTCAACATCGTCGGCGGCCTGTTCAGCGACCGGCTGGGGCGCCGGCCGATGATCATCGGTGCCTGCATCGCGCTGTTCGCGCTGGCCATCCCCTGCCTGCTGCTGATCGGCAGCGGCCACGACGGGCTGATCTTCGCCGGCCTGATGCTGCTCGGCCTGGCGCTGGTGTGCTTCACCAGTTCGATGCCGTCCACGCTGCCGGCGCTGTTCTACACGCCGGTGCGCTACAGCGCGCTGTCGATCGCCTTCAACGTGTCGGTGTCGTTGTTCGGCGGCACCACGCCGCTGGTGACGGCCTGGTTGGTGGAGCGCAGCGGCGACCCGCTGGTGCCGGCGTACTACCTGATGGGCGCGGCGGCGATCGGCCTGGTGACCATGCTGTTCGTGCGCGAAACCGCCGGCCTGCCGCTGCGTGGCTCGCCGCCGGCGGTGGCCAGCGATGCCGAGGCACGCGCCTTGCTGCGCGCCGACAGCCCGGTGACGGTGGATGCGCAGCTGCCCGGCAGCACGGCACCGTCCATCGGCCCGGCACGCACGGCGTAAGCGGGCTCGGCACGCGCGGCCGGGCCGTCACCGGCCCGCCTGTGCGGTTGGCACGCAAGGCCATGGTCCGGCGCAGCGGTGGCGACCGTGCAGCCGCACTGCCGCCGGGTGCCTTCAGTTGCCGCCGCTAGCGCGGCGCGTGGCCGTGCGGCTCGGGGTCGCGCATATCGGCCGAGGGCATGCCTTGGCCGGTTTCCACATAGCGTTTGAGGCTGCTGCCCAGGAAGAAGCGCCAGCCGCGGACGCAGGCGTCCCTGCAGGGCGAGTCGCGATAGCCGGAGTGTGCGAACTCCACCTGCGTGCCCTGGCTGGTGGAATGCAGATCGAAGCGCATCACCGTGCCCTCCCAGGCATCGGTGTCGAGCATGTTGGAGGCGTGGCAGCGCCACAGCACCAGGCGGTAGTCGGCGCCGTCGTCGATGCTCAGCTCCACCCGCCAGCCCTGCCGGCTCCACTCCAGCCGCACCCGGTTCCCGACCAGGCTTACCTCGCGCGTCCACCAGCAGGCCAGCTGCATGGGCTCGGACAACGCGACGCAGACCACTTCCGGTGCGGCCGCGATGACGATGCTGTGGCGGATCTCACGATTCATCTGACCAGCATTGGCTGCCTGATCCCGATGATCGCGCATTTTGCCGGCCGATTGCAGAATGCTTTTCCTGACTGCCGGGTTCGCTCGTCCGGCGCTCACATGGCGCTGGGTACCATCGGCGCGAGCCCAACAACGAAGAGCAGGCATGACGACGCTTCCGATAACGGTGATGGACGTTGCGGCGCAACGCGATCTGGCCGCCGCGCACGCGCTGCTGGAAAACCCCGGTGTGGCAGCCCAGCTGGCCAATGCGTTGGGCGCACCGATCGAGAACCTGATGACCCGGCGGCTGCCGAAACTGGTCACCCGCAGCATCGATGGCGTCACCCGCCGCGCGCTGCAGGTGGCGATGAAATCGGCATTACTGAGCCTGCGTGGCAGCACCGATGCGCAGCAGCCCGCGTCCACCGCACGCCACACCATGGCGGTGGCCGTCGCCGGTGGTGCGGGCGGATTCTTCGGCCTGCCCGGCCTGCTGGTGGAGCTGCCGGTGACCACCACGGTGATGCTGCGCTCCATTGCCGATATCGCCCGTTCCGAGGGCGAATCGCTGCACGATCCGGAGACCGCATTGGCCTGCCTGGAAGTGCTGGCGCATGGTGGGCGCAGTGTCGGCGACGACGGCGCCGAATCGGGCTACTTCGCGGTGCGCGCGGCGATGGCGCAACAACTCAGCGCCGCGGCGCATTACGTTGCCGCGCACGGGTTTGCCAGCAAGGGCGCGCCGGTGCTGGTATCGCTGGTGTCGCGTGTTGCGGCCAAGTTCTCGGTCAATGTCGGCGAAAAACTCGCCGTGCAGGCCGTGCCGCTGGTTGGAGCGGTCAGCGGCGCCACGCTCAACACGGTGTTCATGCGCCACTTCCAGGCAATGGCGCGCGGGCACTTCATCGTGCGCCGCCTGGAGCGACGGTATGGCCAGGATGCGGTGCGGCGTGCGTATGAGGAATTGACAGGCTAACCCGTGAGAAGGCACCGGATCGCAAGGATGGGGGACAGATCCTTGTGACCCGGTGCCACGTTCACTACGGGCAGGCCATGTTCTTGCCTGGGTTCAGAGCGGTTGCGGCGTACAGAGTGCGCGCGCGCTAGCCGAGCCGATGAACTGATTGTTGGCGTCGCTCACCATGACATTGGCGGTGATGAACGTACTGCTGCGTGGGCAGTAAAAGTTGCAGTCCACGCTGTTGGTGCAATTTCTGGGGAAAATGGCGCCAGCAGTATTGTTGAAACTCCATGCATATTTGAATGGCGCCGGCGATCCTGGGCTGTCTACGCCTGCCCAGCAATAATCACTGCCGGTGCAGTCGAGTATGACAGTTGAAGCTTGTGCATTTGCAGTCGGTGCGGCGGAAAGACTCGCAACAACCGCCAGGACACTCGTGGTCAAAAAAGCAACGGCCTTGTTCATGCATATTTCCTCTGGAGTATGTCCCCCGCGCCATCATGCACAAGCGGTGGCGAGACATTTGGGATGGTTATCGCTAAATCGATGGACTGCACCTGCGTGTCAGCCACCAAGCAAAGGATGAGCTCGTTGGAGGTTTTGCATCCATACTGCCGGGATGTCCTGACGTTTTCTCTGGATGCTTCTCATGACCAAGCCGTTCTCACCTGCGTCCGCACGCAACCGCGACCCGATCCTGCAGGTGCTGCGCAGGCACCTTGCCAATAACCATCACGTGCTGGAAATCGGTGCGGGAACCGGGCAGCACGCGGTGCATTTTGCGGCGGCGATGCCGTGGCTGCGCTGGCAGGCCAGCGACCATGCCGATCATCTGCCGGGAATGAGCCAGTGGCTGGACGAGGCGGCACTGCCGAACACGCCGGCACCGATTGCATTGCAGGCGGTGCTGACACCGACGCCCGGCCTGGCGCCCGCACCGCCATTGCCGCCCGCGCGGGCCGGTGTGCCTGCCGGCTATGACGCGGTCTACAGCGCCAACACCTTGCACATCATGGGCTGGCCGCAGGTGCAGGCCTTGTTTGCCGGGTTGCCGGCGGTGATGGCGCCGGATGCGCTGCTGGTGGTGTATGGGCCGTTCAACCGCCATGGGCAATTCACCAGCGAGAGCAACCGCGCATTCGATGCGATGTTGCGCGAGCGCGACCCTGCGTCGGGAATCCGCGATGCCGAAGCAGTGGACGCACTGGCGGCGTCGGTGGGGTTGCAGCTGATCGACGACGTGGCGTTGCCGGCGAACAACTGTTGCCGGGTGTGGTCGCGGCAGTCGCGGTGAGTGTGTCGCCGACACGTTGCCGATGCGGCAGCGGCGCTGTTTTCCAGTGCAGTGGATTGCAAGGGCCAGGACCGGGAAGCGCACTGCACCCGATCATGCACGGAGAGGGCGGTGCGCTGCGGCAGTCAGCGCCTGCGCCGTTCCAGCCACCACAGGGCTGCGGCCAGCGTGAGCCAGGCCAGCAGCCAGGGCCAGCGGGTACCGGGTAGCGATGTAGGCGTGCCGATGCCTGCGCGCGCGTCGATGGCGGCCATCGCAACGGTGGCGTTGCGGGTTTGCTGGGTGTACAGCGCGGAGGCATCGCCGGGCGCGCGCACATAGAGCCAGCGCTGTCGTGTGCCGGTCTGCAGGCGATGCCAGCCTGCGCTGGTCGGCCAGTAGCCGGCGCAGGCCCAGGCGCCGCTGGCGGCATCGATCAGCAGCGCCTGGGAGCGACCGGTGGAGTCGGTGACATGCGCGTCTGCGACGACACCGCACAGCGCCATGCGTTGGTGCGACCAGCCTGTCTGCACCGCAGCGGGCGCCGTGCCGCCGGCGCGGGCGACCGCACCGAACAGCTGCGCCCATAGCGCGGCATGCAGGTCGCTGCGGCCGGCCAGCACCAGGGCGAAGCTGTCTTCGACCAGGCCGATGCCGATGCGGCCGCGGCCTTGCTGGCGCCACCAGCCCAACGCGCTGCCGTCGTCTGCGCGTGCGGCAATCACGGCGTCGGCGTCCTGCGCTTGCAGCTCGCGGCGCTGTAGCGGCGGCAGGGGCGTGGCGTCGGCCGGCGCTGCGGCCGGATTGCTGGCGCCGGGTGCTGCCAGCGCCAGTGGCGCGGCGACCGCGGCGCTGGTGCTGCCGCCTGTCAAGGCCAGGCCCAGCGCGGCGAGCGCGGCGCGGGCGGCCGCATCCACGGGGCCGTCGGTGCGCACCAGCACGCCCAGGCCGCGGCCGATCGCAGCGCGCAGGCCCTGGCGCTGCGCGTTGCCCAGGGCGACCAGGCGGCGCTGGTCGATGACCAGCAGGTCCAGCGTGTCCAGGCTGGCCGCGTCCAGGGCGGCTGCCTCGCCCAGCTGCATGCCGGGGCCGACGGCGATCTGGCTGCGCACCTGCATGCCGGCATCGCTGGCCCAGCGGCGCAGGTATTTCAGGTCCGGCTGCGGGGCGCCGGCCAGCACCAGCACGCGTGCGGACGGCACCGCGGCGATCAGCACCGGCACCGGCACGCGGCCGCGTTCTGCGCCTGCGGCATCGCGCAGGCGCAGCGCGAACAGCACCTGCCCGGGTGCGCGCGCCAGGCCACGCAGCTGCACCTGGCCGCCCGCATCGGCGGTGGCGGTGTCGACCACCTGCCCGGCGGGATCCAGCAGCTCCACCCGCGCGCCCGGCAGGCCCTGCACGCGCGCGCTGATGGCGATGCGTTCGCCGGGTGCGACCGGGGGCGGCGTGGAGACGGCGACCAGGCCTGCCGGCGCCGGGGTCAGCGCCAGCCGCACCGGGATGCGCAGGGTGTCGCGGTCGCGTGCGGGCAGGCCGCTGCCATGCACGACCAGCGCGGTGGTGCCGGGCGCACGCCGCAACGCGGTGGCCAGATCCGGCATGCGAGTCACGCCTGGCAAGGCGGGCGCCTCGGGCAGCGCGACCCACGGCGCGGCATTGGGCCGAACCTGATCCGCCTGGGTGCCGGCGGTGGCGACATGCAGCTCGCTCGCACTGCCGGCGCGCGGCGGTGGCAGTAGCATCGGGTAGAGCAGGCCGGCGAGCAGCGGCTGGGCGGCGAGCAACAGCCACAGCCGCAAGCGCGCATGGGGCTGCCGCGCGTGCGCGCGCAGCAGCCGCCACCAGCTCAGCAGCACCAGCAGCAGCAAGGCACTGCCGACCAGCCAGGGCAGCGAAAGCGTCATGGCTGCGGCTCCTGGCGGCGTGCATCCGCACAGCGCCGGCCACCCCAACGCGGCGGCGCGGCGTGCCCACCTGGCCGCCGCAAGCACCCCATCGCCAGCGGCAACCGTAGCGTCTTGCCGGCGTGCAAACGTGGCGAGAGGTTCATGACTTGGCCTCAGGTACGCCATATCCAGGGCGCGCTGGAGGTGGCGCGACGGTGCGCCAGGCAACGGCGACTGTCGTCTGTCGGGGCAGCGACAGCATCATGGTGGCGACTCCTGGCGCAGGGCATCCAGATAGCCCTGGCCGCGCGCGTCCGGCGTGGGGCGACGGCGGACCGGCGCCGGCGGGGCAACGAGCGTGCGCCAGACCTGGGCGCGCAGCTGGGTGCGGCAGCTGGCGCAGCCGGGGTCGGCACGCACGGTCTCCACCGCGGCGGCCAGGCTCAGCGGATCGGGCAGGCGGTCCTGCCGGGTCTGCAGCCACTGCGCGTAGCGGGCCAGGGCGGCATCCGGAACCGGCGCCTGTTCGCCCAGCGCGTCCCATAGCTGCAGCGCGGATGGATCCGGATCCGGGCGGGTGTCCAGGCCGGCGGCACGGTCGCCCAGGCCGGCGCGGTCGCCGCTCAGGCGCCGGCCGGGGTCGATCGGCGGCAACTGCGTGCCGACCCGCGCCAGGTAGATGCGTTCGGCCTGCTGCACCTGCTTGATGAAGCCCAGCGCCTTGTTGGCAAACGGCAGGGCGCGTTCGGGGTGGCCCTGGCGCAGCTCGCCCTCGGACTGCCACATCTGGTCCAGCGCGGCGCGCAGCAACGCGCGGGTCTGCGGGTCGAGCAAGGTGGCGGCTTCGGCATGGTCGTGGGTGTGCCCGAACTCGGACAGCACATCCTGCGCCTGGCCGAAGCCGTGGCGTTCGGATCCGCCGTCGCCGTGCGCATGGGCGTGGTCGTCCAGCGCGGCGGCGCCGGCCTCGGATGCGGCAGCGTGGTCGTGGTCGTGCGCGTCATGCCCGTGTTCGTCCCGGGCGGGCGCGGGCGCCGCCGCCGCAGGGGCGGCCGGTGCATCCGCGGTGGGCATGTCGGCGGTGGGCAGATCGTCGGCCGGGGCGTCGCTGGTGGGCGGCGCGTCGGCGGTCGGCGGACCCTTGGGCGCACCTTCGCCTTCTTCGCCCAGGAACTGGCCGTAGCGCAGCCGCAGCAGGCGCTGGTCCACGCCGATGGCGTCGGCGCGCTTGAGGTAGGTGGCCGCGTCCAGGCGCGGTTTTTCCTTCAGCAGCGCCCCGGCATCGATGATGATCTGGCGCTGGCTGCGGAAGTAGGCCGGCAAGGTCTGCTTGACGCTGGCCTCCAGGCCGGCGGCCATGGCCTGCTCCGGCGGTGGCCAGCGCAGGATCACGCTGGCGCTGCGGCCTTCCTGCGGGCCGGGCTGGCGGGTGTCGTGGACGATGAGCTGGGCGATCAGGTCGTCGCCGGCCGCCATGCCCAGCGCCTGCGGCTGCAGCGTGGTGGAAAAGCCGCGCTGCCTGGCCGGGCCGCTGCCGCCGAGCGTGCGGCGCTGGGTGGTGAAGGTGATGTTCTCGCCGCTGCCCTGGGCCAGGGTCAGGCGCAGCTCGGCGCTGGCGGCCACCGCGTAGTCGTCGCTGGCCTCGAAGCGCAGCGTCCAGCCGCCATTGGAGGGCGTCCACAGCACCAGGCTCTGTTCGGGCGCCAGCACCCGCACCTGCGGCGGGCGGTCCGGCAGCACGTCGAGGCGGTGCAGCCGGCGGTCGGCCAGCGCGCCGTCGATGAGGATGCGGTACAGGCTGGCGCGCTCGGCGATCCACTGGCCCTGCCAGTGATCGGTAGTGCCCTGCCGGGCCAGCGCGACGCTGCGTCCGTCGGTCAGCCGCAGCGCCACGCTGCGCGGCGCCGGGTGGACCTGTAGCTGCCAGTGCAGCCGGGTGCCGGCCGGCACGCGCGCATCCAGGCCGGGCAGGCGGGTGGGCAGCAGGCCGGTGTAGGCGGGCGGGGTGCTGTGCAGCCGGGCCTGACCCAGGGTGGGGGCGCCGGCACCGGCGGCGGCGATCCGGTCCTTGCCTGCCGTGGGCCGGTGGGCGGAGTGCGGCCACAGCAGCACGGCGGCGCAGGCGAGCAGGCCGAGCAGGCTCCACGGCCAGCCGCGCCGCCAGGGCCAGGCCGGGCGCAGGTCGCGCGGCGTGCCGCGCAGGCGCTGTTCCAGGCGCTGGCGTTGCAGGGCCTGCAACGGACCGAGCTGCCCGGGCGGGGCGAACAGCAGGTCGCTGCTGTCTTCCAGATCCGTATCGCGATCCAGCCGGCGGATCAGCCAGGCCTGGTCGAGCCGGCGTGCCGCCAGCACTGCCACGCCGAGCAGCACCAGCAGGCCCAGCAGCATCGGCAGGAGCGCCGGCTGCGCACCGGCGCGCCAGACCAGCAGCGCCGGCAGCACGGCCAGCGGCAGCCCGCACAGCAATACGCCTGCGGCCTGCCGCCGTCGCGCGGCCTGCCATGCGCGGTGCAGGGCAGGCGTACTCATGCCGCGGTGCCCCGGCGTGGCGCGGTGGCCAGCCAGCGTTCGACCGCAAACAGCAGCAGCACCAGGCCGATCAGCCACGGCGCCAGCGGCCGGGGGGCATTGGCCAGGCGGATGGCGGGGCCGCGTTGCGGCTGCTGGGTCTGCGCCAGCGCGCGCTGTGGTGCGGGTACCGACTGCAGGGCGTCGTGCAGGCGGGTGGGGAAATCGGCCTCCAGCAGCGCCGGCAGCTGCTGCGGCTGCAGTGGCGCGGCCCAGCGCAGCAGGCGGCCGCGGCCGACGGCGCTGGCGTCGATCAGCGGGGCGCCGTGTGCATCCTGCAGCAGCGGTTGCAGCGGGTTGGCGAGTGCGGGCGGGGCCGGCGTCTGCGCCGCGAGCAGCAGTTGCCCGCCGGCGGCGACCCAGGCGATGACCGGCGCCGGCGGTGGCCGCTGCGACAGCCAGGCCACCACCGTGCCGGCCGGCCAGCGTGCCGGCGCGGCGTCCGCGGGCGTGCCCACCGGCAGTGCGCCGGGCAGTGCCCAGGCGGCATGGACGGCGCGCAGATAACGCAGGGCCGGGTCGGCGGGAGCGTCGGCGATGGCCTGCAGCCGCAACGGTGGAACGGCCGCCACGGCGGCCGCCGGCGACTGGCCGGGCAACACCTGCCACCGCACGTTGCGCGACAGCTGCAGGCGTTGCGCATCCAGCGGCCCCCACTGGCTGGGCACGATCACGCTGAGCGCGGTCTCCGGCGGCAGGCTGGCATCGAGTTCGCGCAGCAGGCTGCCGACCGGCGGCGCGGTGCCGGCAGCTGGAAGCGCCGCATCGGCATCCACCGGCGGGAAGCCCGGCGCCAGCCAGACCCACTGCGCGTTGGCCGCGTGGGTGAGTGCCCGGGCGGCGGCCAGATCCACGCCGGGGCTGACCGCGATGCGCGGGCGCGCCTGCCGGTGCTCGCGCAACGCCGGCTCGGCCAGCAGCAGCGCCACGGCGGCCAGCAACAGCAGGCGCACCAGCAGCAGCGGCCATTCGTCGAACCGCACGCGGTGCCGGGGGCGCGGCAGCGCGCGCAGCCAGCGCAGTGCGGCAAAGTCGGTGGGGCGGTGTTCGCTGCGTCGGGCCAGGTGGATCAGCAACGGCAGCAGCAACGCGGCCAACGCGGCCAGGCCGGCGGGGAACAGCAGGAGCAGGTTCACCGCTGCGCCCCCTCAGCTGCGGCGGTCGCGCCGGTGCGCCGGCTCATCGCCGCGCACCGTGCGCAAACAGCGAACGCAATGCCGCATCCGGTGGCGCATCCAGATAATGCACCGCGTGCGCAATGCCGGCGGCCTGCCAGCGCGCCTGCAGCGCGCGCTGGGCCGCGCCGAAGCGTTGCAGATACGCCGCGCGCATCGCGGCGCCATCGCCAAGCAGTTCTTCGCCGGTTTCCGGGTCGCGGAAGCGATGCCCGCCGTTGAAAGGGAAATCGCGTTCGTCGCAGGTCAGCACCTGCAGCTGCATCACCTCGCGGCGTGCGGCGGCGAGTTTTTCCAGGGCGCCGAGCAGTTCTTCGTCGAAGCTGTCGCCAATCGACAGCACCAGGGTGTGTGCGGCAATGCGTTCCCATAGCGGACGCACTGCGTCCATGCCCGGCCAGCGCCCACCGGCGCGCAGCCCGTGCAGGGCCAGCCAGAGCCGGTCGCGCTGGCGCGGCCCGCCAGCGGCCGGCACGGCGACCAGGCCACCGCCATGCACGGCGAACAGGCCGACCTGGTCGCCCTGGCGCAGCGCGACGTCGGCAGCGCACGCGGCCAGGGTCGCCATCGCCTGCAGGCGCGTGTAGTGCGGGCGCGCCTGATCGGCCTGGCCGGCGGAGGCGGTGGCATCGAGCAACACCCACAGCGTCAGCGGACTCTCGCGCTCTGCTTCGCGCACGAAGAAGCGGTCCGAGCGGGCGTAGAGCTTCCAGTCGATCTGGCGCAGTGCATCGCCGGGTTCGTACGCGCGGTATTGCGAGAATTCCAGCCCGGCGCCGCGGCTGCGGCTGGCGTGCTGGCCGATGCCCTGCGCGCCCTGCGCATGCCGCGCGCGCAGCTGCAGGCCGCGCAGGCGGCTGCGCAGCTCGGCAGGAAGCAGTGCCGGCACGTCCTCGCTCACGTTGCCGCGCGCCTCACGCCGGGAACGGCACGGCGCGCAGCAGCGCGGCGACCACATCGTCGGCGCTGCGTTGTTCGGCCTCGGCCGCGAACGACAGCAACAGGCGATGGCGCATCACCGGCGCGGCCAGCGCGGTGACGTCCTCGCGGGTGGCGGCAAGGCGGCCGTGCAACAACGCACGCGCCTTGGCCGCCAGCACCAGCGATTGCCCGGCGCGCGGGCCGGCGCCCCATTTGATCCACTGGCGCACCTCCTCGCTGGCCTGCGGGCCGGGGCGGCTGGCCCGCACCAGGCGATTGATCCAGGTCAGCAGGTCCGCGCCCACATGCACGTGCCGCACCTGTTGCTGCAGCGCCAGCACGCTGTCGGCATCCATCACCCTGGGCACCTGCGCACTGGTGGTGCCGGTGGTCTGGGTGAGGATGTCGCGCTCTTCCTGCTCGCTGGGGTAATCCACCCGCACATGCAGCAGGAAGCGGTCCAGCTGCGCTTCCGGCAACGGATAGGTGCCGGCCTGTTCGATCGGGTTCTGCGTGGCCAGCACGAAGAACGGCGCCGGCAACGCATAGGTGGTGCCGGCATAACTCACCGTGCGCTCGCTCATCGCCTCCAGCAGCGCGGCCTGGGTCTTGGGCGGGGTGCGATTGAGCTCGTCGGCCAGCAGCAGGTTGGTGAAGATCGGGCCCTGCTGGAACCGGAACTGCCGATGCCCGGTGCCATGCTCCTCTTCCAGCAGCTCGGTGCCGAGGATGTCGCTGGGCATCAGGTCGGGGGTGAACTGCACGCGGCGGAACTGCAGCTCCAGCGCCTGCCCCAGCGAGCGCACCAGCAGCGTCTTGCCCAGGCCGGGCGCGCCTTCCAGCAGGCAGTGGCCGCCGGCCAGCAGGCCGATCAGCAGTTGCTCCACCACCGCGTCCTGGCCCACCACCGCCTGGGCCAGGGCCGCACGCAGCGCGCCGAGTTGGGAGAGCTGTGCGGTGAGGATGTCGTCGCTGGGGGAAGTCATTGGGGGATGTCTCGTTGTCTGGCTGCTGGCGTAGGAGCGCGCCTGCGCGCGATGCGTTACCGGTCAATCTTCATCGCGCGCAAGCGCGCTCCTACAAAGGCGTGCGCGGCTTGCGTATGCAACGGCGGGCGGTTGGCGGTGGTGTCGTGCCTGGAAAAATCTCGCGTGATTCCTGTAGGAGCGCGCTGGCGCGCGATGTGGCGTTACCGATAAAGCCTCGTTGCGCGCAAGCGCAATCCTGCGGATCGATTTCAGTTGGTCAATGCATACATCACGATGTTCACTGCGAACTTGGTGTTGTCTTCGGCCAGAAACCGCTTGTTGCGCCAGTCGTAATCCCATTCGCAGCCGTAGTCCTTGTTGCTGTACAACACGCCGAGCCGGCCATCGATGCTGATGCCCCTGAGATAATCGTGCACCAGATCGTCGCCCCAGCCATTGAGCTCGAAGCTGGTGGCCGGCGGGCCGTCGGGGAACTTGAAGAATGCGCTGTACAGACGGTGGCTTTTGGGCAGCTTCTGCAATGCGCTCTTGCCGAAGATCGTTGCCATCTGCGCCTCGAACGAGGTGGCGAACAGGCCGTCGATATCGTGATTGCAATCGTCCACGAACACGAACCCGCCATTGCGCACATAGCGTTCGAAGTTGCGCCGCTCGGCCGGATTGAACTCCACCAGCTTGTGCCCGGACAGGTAGCAGAACGGTGCCTGCAGCATGCGCGGATCGGCCAGGTCCAGCACGTGCTCCTGCGGATCCACGCGCAGCTGGGTGTAGTCGATCAGCGAGGTGATCAGGTTGGACGGCATGCGCGCATCCACATCCCAATCGCCCGAATCGTAACGCAGCCGGGTAAACCAGAAATCGTAGTTGCCCGCTGCGCGCGCGCGCCGCGGCAACGTCAACGCAGCGACGCTACCGAGCAGCAATCCAAGGAAATGACGACGTGATGTCGGGGCCATGAGGAAACAGGGAACCGGAAGCGCTGGTAAACAATCAGGTTGGGAAGAGCGGCTCTTGCTCTCCCATTCCCGATTCCCCAATCCCGATTCCCGGCTCCTCCTCACACCGCATCCGACAACGAGGTAAACGTAAAGTCGCGCAGCCGCATCGGTGGAATCATCATCACATAGCTGGATTCATCGCCGGCCACGCGCACCGGCCTGCCCAGCTCGTCGATGTTGTTGAGCATGATGATCGGCGATTCGTTGAAGCGGAAGTTCTTCACCGGGTACTTGATCTGCCCGTTCTCGATGTAGAAGGTGCCGTCGCGGGTCAGCCCGGTCAGCAGCACGGTCTGCGGGTCGACCATGCGGATGTACCAGGTGCGCGTGACCAGAATGCCCTTCTCGGTGCCGCGCACCAGCTCGGCGATGTTCTTCTCGCCACCGGCCATCAGCAGGTTGCCCGGCTCACCGACCGCGCGCTTGCCGTTCTTCTGCGCCCAGAACCGCGAATACTGCAGGTTGGCGATCTTGCCGTTTTCCACGATGGCCATCTTCTCGCGCGGCAGGCCTTCCTCGTCCCACGGCAGCACCGCGGCACGCGCATCCCACGGGTCGGCGGTGATGTTCACCCGCGGGTCGTAGACCTGCTCGCCCAGCTTGTTGCCGCCGCCCTTCTTGGACAGGAAGCTGCGGCCTTCGTCGGCCATGCGCGCATCGAAGTAGCGCATCATGAAGGAGATCAAGCCTGCCGCCGCCGCCGGCTCCAGGATCACCGTGTACTTGCCCGGCTCCAGCGCCTTGGCTTCGGACGAATCGCTGGCCTTGCGCATGGCGATGCGGATGTCCTGCTCGGCCTTGAAGTCGGCGGCATCCTTCAGGTTACGCCCCACCCAGCCCGAGCCGCGGCCGTCTTCGGTGCGCACGGTGCAGGTGTAGTCGAAACGCGCGCCGCGCTGGTAGCCAAAGTTGCCCTTGCTGTTGGCGAACGCGGTAAAGCTCTGGCCATCTTCCAGGAAGCCGGCCGCGATCAGGCCCTTGCCCTTGCACGGCGCGATCGAATCGGCAGCCACCTGCGCGCGAAACGCCGGGTCGATGGCGGCGGTGGAGTCGCTGAAGGTGGGGCTGGGCCGGTAGGTCTGCTTGTCCACCGCCGGCATGAATTCCGGGTTTTCCGGCGCCAGCCGTGCCAGGTCTTCGGCGCGCCGCACCACGCGCTCCAGCGCGGCGTCGTCGAACTCGTTGATGGTGGCGACGCCCACGCGCTTGCCGAACGCCACCTGCACCTGCAGGTCGGTGTTGTCGACGATGCCGCTGGTGGACACGTTATTCAGTGCAAAACGGATGTTGCCGTCGATCGAGCCGCTGAGCGTGGCGGTGCACTCGTCGGCCTTGGACAGCTTGATGACCTTGTCCAGGATGGCCTTGGCCTGCGCTTCGGTAAGGATGCTCATGTGGGTTTCTCCTGTCAGCCGAGCGAGCGGGCGGTATTGATGACGTTGATGCCGTCGAAACGGGCGGTGGACGAGCCATGCGAGACCGCCGAGGACTGGCTCGGCTGGCCCTTGCCGTCGAAGAACGAGCCGCCCAGGCGGTAGTCGCGTTGATCGGCCACGGCGCTGCAGGCATTCCAGAATTCCGGCGTGCGGATCTGGTAGGCCACGTCCTCGAGCATGCGGGTGATGGCGCCGTTCTTGATCTCGTAGAACAGCTGGCCGCCGAACTGCGCGTTGTAGCGCTGCTGGTCGATGGAGAACGAGCCGTCGCCGATGATGTAGATGCCGTTTTCCACGTCCTTGATCAACTCGCTCACGCTCAGCGGTGTCTTGCCGGCGGCCAGCGACACATTGGCCATGCGCTGGAACTGCACGCTGGACCACGAGTCGGCATAGCAGCAGCCATCGGAGGCGGTCTTGCCGAGGATATGCGCCTGGTCGCGGATGGCCTGGTAGTCCACCAGCTTGCCGTCGCGGATCAGGTCCCACTGCTTGGTCTTGACGCCCTCATCGTCGTAACCCACCGCGCCCAGGCTGCCGGGCTGGAGCTTGTCGGCCAGGATATGCACCTTGTCGCTGCCGTACTGGAAGCCGGCCTTGAGCTTGTCCAGCGTGGCGAAGCTGGTGCCGGCGTAGTTGGCCTCGTAGCCGAGCACGCGGTCCAGCTCCAGCGGATGGCCGACCGACTCGTGGATGGTCAGCCAGGTGTGCGAGGGGTCCAGCACCAGGTCGTACTTGCCCGGCTTGACCGAGGGCGCCTTGAGCTTTTCCTGCGCCTGTTTGGCCGCGGCAATCGCGTCTTCCTTCATGTCGTAGGACAGGCCGTAATTGACCACGCCGTTGGGCGAGACGAACTTGCCCGAGGCGGCGCCATCCAGATACTCGTAGCCCAGCCCCATCGGCGCGGACAAGCCGTCGCGGGTGCGGAACTTGCCGCTGGCCTTGTCGATGGCGGTCACGCTCAGCGGCGCCCAGATGCGGTGCACGTCCTGGTCGATGTACGAGCCATCGGTACTGGCAAAGTACTTCTGCTCGTTGACTACGAACAGCATCGAGTTGACGAAGCTGGCGCCGGCCGCGGTGGCGGCAGCGTTGACGCCCAGCAGCAGGTCCACCTTGTCCTTGATCGGCACTTCCATCGCGTTCTTGCTGATCGGCGTCTTCCAGCTGACCTCGCCCACGCCCGGCGTCGGCGCCAGCTGCACCGGCGTGCCCTGCACCTTGGCATTGGCCTTGGCGATCGCGGCGGCTTGCGCCGCGGCCTTGGCCACGCCTTGCTCGGTGAGCACGTTGGTGGCGGCAAAGCCCCAGGCGCCGGCCACCAGAACGCGCACGCCGGCACCGATGGATTCGGTGTTGACCACGTTCTGCACCTTGTCCTCGCGGGTGATGACGAACTGGCGCAGATAGCGGCCGATGCGCACATCGCAATAGCTCGCACCGGCCTGGCGCGCGGCGTTGAGGCCGGCATCGGCCAGGCGCTTCTTGCGGCCCACATCCAGTTGCGTCACCAACTGCTCGGCGGCGATCGCCTTGCCGAAGTAGGCGGGCACGATCAGCCCGCCCATGGTCAGCCCGGTCAGGGCCAGGAAATCACGTCGCTGCACGGCAACTCCCCAATGATCCCGCGCGGCGCGCAGGTAGTGTGGTGACGCACAGATCGCTATCTGCACGGTATCGCCGATTCTTGCCGGGCGATGAACGCTGCGTCAAATGACTTTCGGCAGGGGTAGGTCTGCAAACGCAAGACGTGCATGAACCCGGTGGCGCAGCAGGCCTGCACATGTGGCGAGCGCGGCTGGCTGCGTGTGGTGCTGCCTCATCGCGTTGCCACGCACTGTGATCGATACCACGCGTGCCTTTCTCGCTGGCGATCGTGGCATGCACGCGCGTGTGCCATCGCGCGCAGTCGCTGTTCACATGGGCCACGGCGGCTGAAAACGAAACGATGGTCTGCGGGGTTGCTGCGGGGCCCTTGCCCGCCTACCATCGCAGGACACGCCGCAAGTACGTCCATGTAGGCTCTTACGCGGCATCCATGCCGCGTAAGGTCCCGCGACGGTAGGCGGGCAAGGACCTGTCGGGATGGTCGGTGTGTGTTTGCAAGCAGTGCATGACGAGCGCTGGTTGGATCACGGGGCGTTCGCTCAACCTCTCACCATTTTTCCATCGCAAGCCGAGCGACAGACCGGCCCCCAACACCCAATCTACAAACGTCTCGCCTGCGCACCGCAAGCCGAGTGGCACGCTTTCGAAAGAACAGCCGATCAACTGTCTGGTGCGGTGTCCTCGCCGGTTGCGGGACCGTGTGGCGGCATGGATGCCGCCACCGAGCCTACATGGACGTACTTGCGGCGTGTCCCGCGAGCGGCGAGGGCACCGCGCACTCGACTAACCAAGCTTTTGATCGCACCCAACAACGCTAAGAATCGACATCACTATTAGCCGCTCTCAGCCCAACGCACGCGCGGTATTGATCACGTTGATGCCATCGAAGCGCGCCGTGGACGACCCGTGCGAGACCGCCGACACCTGGCTGGGTTGGCCCTTGCCATCGAAGAACGAGCCGCCCAGGCGGAAGTCGCGTTGGTCGCAGACCGCGCTGCAGGCGTTCCAGAATTCCGGCGTGCGGATCTGGTAGGCGCCGTCTTCCACCAGGCGCGTGACCTGGCCATTCTCGATTTCGTAGAACAACTGCCCGCCGAACTGCGCGTTGTAGCGCTGCTGATCGATCGAATACGAGCCACGCCCGTGGATGTACAACCCGCGCTCGACGTTCTTGATCATGTCGGCAACCGCCAACGGCGTCTTGCCTGCCGCCAGCGAGACGTTGGGCATGCGCTGGAACTGCACGCTGGACCACGAGTCGGCATAGCTGCAGCCATCGGACGCGGTCTTGCCGAGCAGATGCGCCTGATCGCGCGTGCACTGGTAGTCGACCAGGATGCCGTCCTTCACCAGCTCCCATTGCTTGCTCTTGACGCCCTCGTCGTCGTACCCCACCGCGCCCAGGCTGCCGGGCTGGGTGCGGTCGGCGACGAAGGTCACCGCATCGCTGCCCCAGCGATAGCCGGCATCGCGCTTGTCCAGCGTGGCGAAGCTGGTACCGGCGTAGTTGGCTTCGTAGCCGAGCACGCGGTCGAGCTCGAGCGGGTGGCCCACCGACTCGTGGATGGTGAGGAACAGGTTGCTCGGGTCGATCACCAGATCGTACTTGCCGGCCTTCACCGATGGTGCGGTGAGTTTGGCGCGCGCCTGCTTGGCGGCGGCGATCGCATCCTCGCGCGCATCGTAGCTGTGGCCGTAGCCGATCAGCCCGCCTGGCAGCTGGTGCTTCTGGCTGGCATCGCCGTCGAGATATTCGTAGCCCATGCCCATCGGCGCCGACAGCCCGTCGCGGGTGCGGAACTTGCCGCTGGCCTTGTCCACCGCAGTAACGGTGAACGGCAGCCACAGCCGGTGCACGTCCTGGTCGATGTAGGAGCCGTCGCTGCTGGCGAAATACTTCTGCTCGTTGATCGCGAACATGCGCGAGGCCACGAAGGTCGCACCGGAATTCAAGGCCGCGGCGTTGACGTCCATCAGCAGCGCCACCTTGTCGCCCAGCGGCACTTCCATCGCGTTCTTCTTGATCGGCGTGCGCCAGTGCACCTGCCCGGCCGGCGTCACCGGCGCCAGCTGCACCGGCGCACCGCCCAGCCGCGCGTTGGCCTTGGCGATCGCCACCGCCTGGCGCGTGGCGGTGGCCACGCCATCGCTGGTCAGCGTGTTGGTGGCCGCAAACCCCCACGCGCCATCGGCCAGCACGCGCACGCCAACGCCACTGGATTCGGCATTGACCACGTTCTCCACCTGCGCCTCGCGGGTGATCACGAACTGGCGCAGATAACGGCCCACGCGCACATCGCAATAACTGGCACCGGCCGCCTTGGCCGTGCTCAGCGCGGTATCGGACAAGCGACGGCTGCGCGCGGCATCGTTGGGCGCGAGCAGCTGCTCGGCCGCGATCAGGCGCGTGTGCGGCAGCAGCAGCCCGGCAGCACCGATGCCGGACAAGGTGAGGAAGGTACGACGGTCCACGGCGGTTCTCCGTTGAAGGCCAGCGGCACGACTCCCCGCCGTGCCAGCCCCCGAGACTGGCCGGTGTGGGCGCTGGCGGTCAAGGGGGCAATGCCGGCATGGCCCCCGGCAGCTCTGCCTGCAATACGGAGACGTTGGCGCTGTCAGCATGGCCGTGGCCCGAAGGCATTGCGGGCATGCCAGGCGCGGTAGCCCTTACCGAAGGGACTGGAAGGTCGTTCGCAAATGATCGACAAAGACCGGCGGATTCTCCATCGCCGCAAAATGTCCACCCCGCTGCGCTTGCCCAAAAAAGCGGAGATCCGCAAAGCGGCGCTCTGCCCAGCGCCGGGAAAGGCGCACCTGCTCGCCGGGAAACATGCTGATGCCAGTTGGCGTGGGCATTGGATGCGAAGGCATCTGCGCCCTGGCTTCCTGCGCGGCCTCCCAATACAGACGCACCGAGCTGGGCCCTGCGTTCGGGAGCCAGTACAGCATGATGTCATCGATGAGGTGGTCCAACGCGAACACCTTCTCCGGTTCAAAGCCGCTCTGGGAGACGTCCTGGAAGAGTGCATAGATCCATGCAGCCAGGCCCACCGGAGAGTCCGCCAAGCTGAAGCCCACCGATTGCGGCCGGGTGCTTTGCAGCTTCATGTAGCCGGAAAATTCCGTGTAGTAGCGTTGGGCGTCCTCCAGCATCTTCTGCTCGGCCGGTGTGGCTTCGGCGATTTCCTGCGTGCTGGGTTCGAACATCACCATGTTCAGATGGATGCCCACCAGGCCCGGTGGCTGCATGAATCCAAGCGCGGTGGTGATCGCACTGCCCCAATCGCCGCCCTGTGCGGCCCAGCGCTCGCCATACCCCAAGCGGCGCATCAGTTCGACCCATGCCGCAGCCGTGCGCCCGACTCCCCAGCCACGGGCGGTCGGTTTTGCAGAGAACCCAAAGCCAGGCAAGGATGGAATGATGAGATGAAAGGCGTCCGACGCCTGCCCGCCATGGGCCACCGGGTCACTCAAGGGGCCGATCACCTCGCGGAATTCGAGCACCGAACCGGGCCACCCGTGCGTCAGCAGTAAAGCAAGCGCATCGGGCTCGGGCGAGCGTACATGCAGGAACTGGATCTCCAGTCCATCGATCGTCGTACGACTGCTGTTCCAGCCGTTCAACAACCGCTCTGTCGCACGCCAGTCGTAACCGGACTGCCAGCGGTCGACCAGGCGCCGGATGCGCTCGCTCTGTGGGCCCTGGCTGTGGTCCGCCACGGTTTCCCTACTCGGCCAACGCGTTTGCCTCAGCCGGTGTGCCAGGTCATCCAGCTCCGCTTGTGCAACCTGGATGTGGAACGGTGCAATGCCATCGCGCATCTCAAGACTCCCGTACATACGTGTTGGCCAGTGTCTGGCGGGCTGTTTGCCAGGAGCGCGCACCGTAGCGATCGTTATCCAGCGGGACCAACTTGCCGCGCCCGCTCATCATGTCGCGCAGATATTGCATGCCCTGCCAGGGAGGGAAGGGATCATCGCTGGCGGGTGTGAGTGCACGCACTGCACGGATGATTGCCGACATCGTCCCGAGCCCGCCGGGCCTGAGCGTGCGATAGCGCTGCCCGGTGAGTTCGGTGAGCAGTTGCGCGATGTCGTTGGGCGAAACGCTGTTGCCGGCAATGCGCAGGTCCCGTGGTGCAGTGGCATCCTGTGCGGCGGCGGCCGTGTAGCTGGCGACGTCATCTTTGGCGGTGAAATCGAGCTGCTGGTGTGCGTCGCCAAAATGCATGACACGACGGCCCGGGACCACCAGGCGCGCACTGCCCTCGAGCAGCTCCAGAAAACCACCACACAGCACCGAGGTGGCCGCGATCGGCGCGGCATCCAGCCGGTCTCTGAACCGGCGCCGCAGATCCAGGTTTCGATTGTCGCCCGGCCGTGTCTTCGTATAGTCCAGCGAGAAATCAGACGGGATGAAGCGAGGCACGCCGGCGCTGACCGCTGCATCCAACAGCTTTCCCTGCTGATCCAGCATGACGTCTTCCAAACCGTTGAGCGCGGATACGACACAGGCCGCATTCCCGACCGCTTCACGCATCGATTTGGCGTCTTCCATCTCGACGTAGCGGACCTCGATGTTCCTGCGTTGCAGAGCTGCAACACGGTCCTTCCCGGCACCTTGGCGAACAAGGGCAACGACAGCGGCTCCCTGGTCCTTCAGCGCAAAGGCGATCCGGCCACCCAGGTCGCCGGTGGCGCCTGCAACAACGATTCGGGATGCTGCGTCTGTCTCCACAATTGCCTCGTGCCTGGGTCTTTTTGCGCCAACAATGGCAATGAGAACTGCGACAGCGCAGCAAGCTCTGCGTCACTCAGCAGCTCCGCCATTCGCCGGCCTGGAAGACCACGCAGCGAACAACTGAACGATATCGTTCAGTTGATGGAAATGCAAGCGACGTGTAACTTTTCGTCGATGAAAGCAGTCAAGCAAAAGTCAAAAGGCGGAAGGCCGCCACTCGAGAAAGCGGGCGATGTCGAACGGCGCTTACTCGATGCGGCACTGCACCTCTTCCTGGAGCGCGGATTCGAGGACACCTCATGTGAGGACATCGCGCGGCTGGCCGGTGCAGGCAAGGCAAGCTTTTACGCGCGCTATGCCAATAAGGACGCCATTTTTGAAGCGGTGGTCCGTCGCGATGTCGACACCCAGCCCCTGCCTGCCGCAGCCAGCGTCCCGATGGATCTGGAGGGGCGCCTGAGACACGCAGGACAAGGGATGCTTGCGCATGCGTTGCAGCCCCAGACGGTGGCGATGATGCGCCTGGTCGTCGGCACTTCCATTCGCGCGCCAGCGCTTGCCGCTGAAGTCAACCGCATCGGCTGGGAAGGCGGGCTGCGGCGCGTGCAGGTGGCGATCCAGGACGGCCCGGATCAACCGGCCAATCCGGCTGCGCTGGCAAGCCACTTCGTCGACCTGGTCTTTGCCCCGCATCAACTGCGCGCCCTGCTGGGCGAGGATCCAGGCAGCCTGGTCGCCACCGCATCGGACCGTGTGGAGTGGGCGCTTGCACTTCTGGGCGGTGCCGGTCAGCTGAATGCCGCAGGTGTTGAATGACACCTTGAGTCGTCATCTGCCGTTGTCACACACAAAGACACCCGCACGGGGCGGGTGTCTGGCAGGCGTCAGCGCGGCGTGTGGCTCGCGCCGAAAGTCTAGCCCTGCGCCTTGTCGAACTCCACGTGATAGCGCGTGGCCTCATTCACTTCGTTCTTCGAACCCAGAAACACCGGCACGCGCTGATGCAGCTGCGTCGGCTGGAGGTCCAGGATGCGCTCGCGCCCGGTGGTGGCCGCGCCGCCGGCCTGTTCCACCAGCATGCTCATCGGGTTGGCTTCGTACATCAGGCGCAGCTTGCCCGGCTTGGAGGCGTCCTTCTTGTCCCAGGGGTAGATGAAGATGCCGCCGCGGGTGAGGATGCGGTGCACGTCGGCGACCATGCTGGCGATCCAGCGCATGTTGAAGTCCTTGCCGCGGCTGCCGTCCTTGCCGGCCAGCAGGTCGCTGACATAGGACTGCATGGCCGGTTCCCAGTGGCGCTGGTTGGACATGTTGATGGCGTATTCGGCGGTGTCGTCGGGCACGCGCATGTTGGCCTGGGTCAGCAGGAAGCTGCCTTCCTCGCGCTCCAGGGTGAAGGCGTGGGTGCCGTGGCCGAGCGTGAGCACCAGCATGGTGCTGGGGCCGTAGATGCAGTAGCCGGCGGCGACCTGCTGGGTGCCCGGCTGCAGGAAGTGCTCATCGCCGGGCTTTTCGGTGCCCTTGGGCGCGCGCAGCACCGAGAAGATGGTGCCGACCGAGACGTTGACGTCGATGTTGGAGCTGCCGTCCAGCGGATCGAACAGCAGCAGGAAATCTCCGCTGGGGTACTGGTCGGGCACCGGCTGGCTGTGATCCATTTCTTCCGACGCGCACGCGGCCAGGTGGCCGCCCCAGGCGTTGGCTTCGAGCAGGATGTCGTTGCTGAGCACGTCGAGCTTCTTCTGTGCCTCGCCCTGCACGTTGCCGGTGCCGGCATCGCCGAGCACGCCGCCCAGGGCGCCCTTGCTCACGGCGATGGAAATGCGCTTGCAGGCGCGCGAGACGATGGTGATCAGCTGGCGCAATT
The DNA here is from genome assembly GCF_003993495.1 of Xanthomonas sp. BRIP62418. Taxonomy (NCBI): domain Bacteria; kingdom Pseudomonadati; phylum Pseudomonadota; class Gammaproteobacteria; order Lysobacterales; family Lysobacteraceae; genus Xanthomonas; species Xanthomonas sp. BRIP62418. The sequence continues at coordinate 81,742 of NZ_QEZG01000033.1, read as the reverse complement.
CCGGGTCGATACGGCCGGCGTGTTGCTCTTCGATCAGGAAGCGGGTCAGCGAGGGACGCGACATGGGGGCGGGCAGCCTGTGTAGGAAGTGGTCCGCCATTGTCGCCATTGCGCCGTTAGATTTCGATCACTGCATGCGCGTTTTGCCGCGTTGTTGATCGAACATGCGCGAATGGGGGAGCGATGGTCGCGCTGCGCTTGCCCCCGTCCGCCCTTTGGGCACCTTCCCCCGCCGGCGGGGGATGGACGCGGCGAGGGCTGGGAAGGGGGGCGTTTGCGGGCACAAAAAAACCGGGAGGCTGGCGCGCTCCCGGTGTGCAGGCGTTGGCCGCTGTGGCCGACCACGCTGCGTCGCTTACATGCGGCTGACCGTGGCCACGGCCTGTGCCACGTAGTCCAGGTTGCGCTGGCTCAGCGCGGCCACGCAGATACGGCCGGTGCCGACGGCGTAGATCGCGAACTCCTCGCGCAGGCGGTCGACCTGGGTCCGGGTCAGGCCCGAGTACGAGAACATGCCGGCCTGGCGCTGGATGAAGTCGAACTCCGGCGCGCCCAGCGTGGCCAGCTTGGCCACCAGGCCCGCGCGCAGGGCGTGGATGCGCTCGCGCATTTCGGTGAGTTCCTGCTCCCACAGATCGCGCAGCTCCGGGCTGGTCAGCACGCCGGCCACCAGGGCGGCGCCGTGCGTGGACGGGCTGGAGTAGATGGTGCGGATGATGCGCTTGACCTGCGACTGCACGGCCTTGGCTTCGGCCGCGCTGGCCGAGACCACCGACAACGCGCCCACGCGCTCGCCGTACAGCGAGAACGACTTGGAGTACGAGCTGGCGACCACGTAGCTGTCGATGCCTTCGGCGGCGAGCAGGCGCACCGCGTACGCATCGGTCTCGATGCCCTTGTCGAAGCCCTGGTAGGCGATGTCGACGAACGGGAACAGCTTGCGTTCCTTCAACAGCCCGGCGACCTGCTTCCACTGCTCCTTGGTCAGGTCGGCGCCGGTGGGGTTGTGGCAGCAGGCGTGCAGCAGCACCACGGTGCCCGGCTCCAGCTTTGCCAGGTCGGCGAGCATGCCGTCGAAGTTCAGCCCATGGCTGGCGGCATCGAAATAGGTGTAGTCCACGACCTCGAAGCCGGCCGCGCCGAACACGGCGCGATGGTTTTCCCAGCTCGGGTTGCTGATGGCGATGGTGGCCGTGGGCAGCAGCTTCTTGAGCAGGTCCGCGCCCACGCGCAGGGCGCCGCTGCCGCCGACGGTCTGCGAGGTCGCCACGCGGCCAGAGGCCAGCAGCGCCGACTCGGCGCCGAACAGCAGCTCCTGGGTGGCCTTGTCGTAGGCGGCCAGGCCGTCGATGGGCAGGTAGCCGCGCGGTTTGGCATCCAGCGCAAGCTGCTGCTCGATCTTGTGCACGGCGCGCAACAGCGGGATGCGCCCGTTCTCGTCGTAATAGATGCCCACGCCCAGGTTGACCTTGTTGGGGCGGCTGTCGGCGTTGTAGGCCTCGGTCAGGCCCAGGATGGGGTCGCCTGGAACCTGTTCCACGTTTGCAAAGAAGGACACGGCATGACTCGCTGAAGGACGAAAGAGTGAGGGACTTCCGGATGCTCGGCCGCGGCTGGGCCAAACCACTTCATCGTAGCAGCCCATGGCCGGCGTAGCATGCTTCGTTCCGTACGCAACGATGCGCCCACAGTACGGATGAGGGACACTACGCCCATGCCCAGACTGACCTTGTTGGCCGCCGCCTGCGGCCTGTTCGCCACGGGCGCCGCGTCGCCCGTCCTGGCCGCCGATCCGGCGCCGCCCGCCTCCCCACCGATCCAGCGCTTGCCCACCGTGCAGGTGGACGCCGCGCGCGTGCACGGCGTGGACGACTTCGACCTGCCGGCCTCGTTCACCGTGGTGGCGGTCGATGCCGACAACCGCCGCGGCGCGCAGGTGTCCGAGCTGCTGGACGGCATCCCCGGGCTGGTGGCGCGCGATCGCCAGAACTACGCGCAGGACACCCAGCTGTCGATCCGCGGCTTCGGTGCGCGCTCCACCTTCGGCGTGCGCGGCGTGCGGCTGCTGGTCGACGGCATCCCGGCCAGCATGCCCGATGGCCAGGGCCAGCTGTCGCACTTCAACGTGCTGGGCGCGCAGCGGGTGGAAGTGCTGCGCGGGCCGTTCTCGGCGCTGTACGGCAACTCCTCCGGCGGCGTGCTGCAGCTGTGGAGCGCCGACGGCGCCCCAAACGACCCCTGGCGGCTGCGCGCCACCTACGGCAGCAACGCCACCGTCAACGTGGGCGCGCAATTGCTCGGCCAGCAGGGCGCGGTGCACTACAACCTGGCCGCCAATCATTTCGAAACCGACGGCTTCCGCGCCCATAGCCGCGCCAGGCGCGAGTCGGTCAACGCCAAGCTCGGTTTCGATCTGGCCGAGGGCCGCCGGCTGGACCTGGTGCTCAACTACCTGGACGCACCCGACGCGCAGGACCCGCTCGGCCTGACCCGTGCCCAGTTCAGGGCCGACCCGGCGCAGGCCACGGCGGTGGCGACTCAGTTCAAAACCCGCAAATCGGTGCGGCAGTCGCAGGCCGGGGCCATCTTCACCCAGCAGCTGGACAGCCAGACGCTGCGGCTGATGGCCTACGGCGGGCAGCGCAGCGTGGAGCAGTTCCTGGCGATCCCGGTGGCGGTGCAGCGCAATCCGCTGCACTCGGGCGGGGTGATCGATCTGGACAGCAATTACGAAGGCGCCGACGCACGTTGGGCCTGGCAGGGGCAGGCCCTGGGCCGGCCCTTGCAGCTGACCGTGGGCGCAAACGTGGATCGTCAACGTCAGCACCGCACCGGCTATGAAAACTTCGTCGGCGACACGCTGGGCGTGCAGGGCGCGCTGCGCCGCAACCAGCGCGACCAGGTCGAGAACGTGGACCAGTTTGCGCAGGCGTGGTGGCAGTGGAGCGACCGCTGGTCGGCCTTGCTGGGCGTGCGGCATAGCCAGGTGCGCTTCGACTCGGACGACCACTACATCCTCGGGCGCAATCCCGACGACAGCGGCCAGCGCGATTATTCGGCAACCACGCCGGTGGCCGGCATCGTGTTCCGTGCTGCCGAGGATCTGCGTTTCTACGCCTCGGTCGGGCGCGGTTTCGAAACGCCCACCTTCAACGAGCTGGGGTATCGCAGCGATGGCGGCGCCGGCCTGGCGCTGGATCTGGGCGCGGCGACCAGCCGCAATTACGAGATCGGCAGCAAGTGGCGCGCGCAAAGCGGCGCAGCGGTGGAAGTGGCGCTGTTCCGCGCCGACACCGACGACGAACTGGCCGTGGCCAGCAACACCAACGGCCGCAGCACCTACCGCAACATCGGTGCCACCCGCCGCCAGGGTGCGGAGCTGAGCTGGAACCAGCCGGTGGGCGACACCCAGCAGCTGCAGCTGGCCTACACCTTTGTCGATGCCACCGTACGCGATGGCTACCTCACCTGCGCCAGCAGCGGCTGCGCCACGCCCACTGCGCCGGTAGCCAGCGGCGCGCGCCTGCCGGGCGTGCCGCGCCAGCAACTGTTCGCGCGCTGGCAGTGGCAGCCATTGCAGTGGCAGTTCGCCGCCGAAACGGTGGCCTCCGACGCCACCGTGGTCAACGACCTGGCGACCGAGCGCGCGCCCGGCTACGCGCTGGTCAACCTGGAAGCCTCCCGGCGCTGGACCACCACGCTGGGCGGGCTGCGCACCTTCGCCCGCATCGACAATGCGCTGGACCGGCACTACGTCGGCTCGGTCATCGTCAACGACGGCAACGGGCGCTATTACGAACCAGGCCCGGACCGCACCTACACGGTCGGCCTGCAATGGGATTTCGGCGGCTGAGCCACCCGCAGCTGGCGCGCGTTCAACAACGCGCCCGCCACCCGTAGGAGCGCACCCGGGCGCGACAAAGCCGTCCCGCCAATGCACGTGCCGCCACGCGGCGGCACAACAGCATGCGGATGTCTCTCCAACAACCGGTCGGCCTGCAATGAGCGTTGGGCAGCCAATCCGGCCGCAGGCGGCGCGCGCTCAACAACACGCACGTCACCGTAGGAGCGCACCCGGGCGCGACGAAGCCGTCCCGCTGACCCACGGTGTGCCATCGACACTCCACACCTGTGCCCACCACCCAAGGCCAGCCATGATTGTCATCGATCACGCCCCCGCAGACTGGTTTCTGCTGCGCGAGGACAACCGCGACTGGCTGGACATCAACTGCGCGATCTCGGCCACCGGCTTTTCGCTGCTGCTGGCGTTGGACGCAACCGAGCAGGCCGACGTGCTGGCAGACGGGCATGCCGCCTGCGCACGGCTGGCTGCGCAGGTGCAATGGTGGCCGCACGCCTTTGCCGCGCGCGATGTCAGCGCCAGCCACGGGGCGCAGGTGAGCGCAGCCGTGCAAGCGTGGCGTGCGGCAGACACCCGCACCGCTGGTACCTAAGCGCGCACTGCGTTCGGCAAGCCGCTCGCATTGCTTGCCGGGCGTCACGGTAGGGCGTCGCGTTCTGCAGCAGTGACTGCGCGCAATGCGATGCACTAAGCTTGCACGCGCATTCCGCCACAAGGATGTTTCCGTTGAACACGCGCTACGCCCCGACCGATTTCAGCGACAAGCTCGCCCTGCTGTCGCAGCACTGGTCCCCGCGTGTCGTGGCGGAAATGAACGACTACCAGTTCAAACTGGTCAAGCTGCAAGGTGCGTTCGTGTGGCACCAGCATGCGGACACGGACGAGGTGTTCATCGTGCTGGACGGCAGCATGACCATCGAATTTCGCGATGGCGTGGTGGCGCTGTCGGCCGGGCAGATGCACGTGGTGCCCAAGGGTGTCGAACACCGGCCGGCGGCGGAGCACGAATGCAGCGTGCTGCTGGTCGAGCCGCGCGGCGTGGTCAATACCGGCGATGCGGGCGGCGCCTACACCGCAGACAACGACGTCTGGATCTGATCGCTGCGCTCGGTGCGCGGGTGCCGGCGGCATCGGTTTGCATCCACGCAGCCACCCCTGCGTGGCAGGTTATTTCAGTCGCTGAAATGGCGCACCTGGTCCTGCACGGCATCGCTGGAGCCCCTGCAGCCAGCCGGTCGTGGGGTGCGTGCTAGGCTCGGCTTTCCGCACACAGCGCATGGAGCATGGGATGACATTCCTGCAAGTGGTGTCGGTTGCGGCGCTCGGCGCGACCAGTCTGTTGAGCGGCACCATCGCCAGTGCCGCTGCACCCTCGGAACCAGGCACGCTGCAGGTAACGCGGACCTATCCGGCCGATAGCCCAGCCGTGGCGCAGGTGCATCGCTGGTTGCTGGCGCAGCCGTCCAGGCAACAGCGGCCGGCAAGCGCCGCCGAGCTAGGCCAGCTACGCACCAGTTACCGCACGCACGCGCCAGCTGCCGGCGGACGTGCAGACCTGACCAGTCCCGAGGTGGCCTTCCCGGAGCATGGTCAGCCTGGGGATGCGGTCACCATCGACGCATGTGGCGCGGGGATGCGCTACCACTGGACGTATCGGTGGACTGCGGCATCGGCCACAGCGGGTTGGCAGTTGCAGTCCTATCACCTGAGGAAGGTGCAGGACTGCGCTGCTGCCATGGCCGATCCCGACGTCTTCAAGCCGACTGCAGCGCGCGGCTGAGGTGCGTGCGCACGGTGTGCAAGTCACCCGCGGCGATCCACGGCGGCACTGCAGTCGCGGCCTGCGGCGATCGCGATGGCGGGCGGAAGTCCAGGCACGTTGAGAGGCATGGCGGGTAAGGTTTCGTACCCGCAGGACGCCCCCTTGATGCGCAACGTGAGACGGCGTTGGTCAGCGGCGGCAATGCGCCGAGCTGGCTCGCGTCGTCGTTCCTGTGCCCACACGCCGCCGTTTGCGTCGAGGAATTCAGCATGACGCACGCCGGCATCGATGGCGGCCGCGAGGGGGGTCTTGGTGGTGGGCATGCGCATCCGCGCGCTCCCGGGCCGCGTCGGCGGGCGATGCATTTGCGCGCCCGGTGTCAGGCCCGTTGCGGGCCGAGCCGGCGATACAGCGTGCTGCGGCTGATGCCGAGCCGGCGTGCCGCCTGCGCGACGTTGCCGCCGCAGGCGTCCAGCGCCTGCCGCATCGCCGCCTGTGCCAGCTGCTCCAGGCTATCGGCCGGTGCCGGTGTCGGTGCGGCAGCGGCGACCGCCGACACTGCGGTCCGGGTGGCGAGGTAGCCCGGCAGCGCGTCGCGGTCGATGCGCTCGCCGGGTTCGCTCAGCGCCACCAGCGTGCGAAGGCAGGCCGAGAGCTGGCGCAGGTTGCCCGGCCAGTCGTAGTCGGCCAGAACCTGCAGCGCGTCGCTGCTGAGCCGGCGGCCCTGGCCCAGGCGCTGCCACAGCTCTTGCACCAGCAGCGGGCGGTCGGCGTGCGCGCGCAGCGCCGGCAGCGCCACGACATGATGGGCGATGCGGTAGTACAGGTCGGCGCGGAAGCGGCCGTCGGCGATTGCCGCTTGCAGGTCCTGGTGGGTGGCGCAAACCAGCGCGAAATCCAGCCGCACCGGCTTGCCGCCACCCAGCGGCGACAGTTCGCGCTCCTGCAGCACGCGCAGCAGCCGCGGTTGCAGCGCCAGCGGCATGTCGCCGATTTCGTCGAGAAACAGCACCCCGCCCTCGGCCTGGCGCAGCAGCCCCGGGCTGCCGTGCTTGCGCGCTCCGGTGAAGGCGCCGTCCTCGTAGCCGAACAGCTCGGCCTCGATCAGACCCTCGGGCAGCGCGGCGCAGTTCACCGCGACGAACGGGCGGGCGGCGCGCGTGCAGCGGCGGTGCAGCTCGCGCGCGAACACCTCCTTGCCGGTGCCGGTCTCGCCCTGCACCAGCACTGGGAGCTCGGCATCCAGCACCCGGCAGGCGCGCCCGAGCAGGCGCGCGATCTCGGCCTCGAACAGCGGTGCGTCGCGGTCACCGTCCTGGCGGGCGGCCGAGACCGTGATCGGTGGTTGCGTGGCGCGCCGGCGCGGCCGCGCGTCGCCGCGCTCGTCCACGCGCCCGTACAGGGCGCGGCCCTGGCGATCGAACAGGGCGCCGTCGTGGCGCAGCCGGGTCAGCGGCTCCTCGAACAGCGCGTCGTAGCGCGCGCGCCCCAGTTCGTGGCGCTCCAGCCCGAACAGCTGCAGGCCGGCGCGGTTGGCTGCCACCAGGCGCCCGCCGCGGAATGCCAGCAGGCCCTCGTGCGCGGTGCCGAGCAGGGCCGGGTCGTGGTGTACGCGCAGCAGTTCGCAATCGGCGATGCCGTCGTCGAAGTAGCGGTGCTCGATGCTGGCGACCGCGCGCCGCGCCAGTCCCAGCGCGTGGATGTGCTGCAGACGCGCGTCGCCGGAGATGTCGAGCACGCCCACCAACTGCCCGTAAGGGTCGAAGATCGGCGCCGCGGCACAGCTGAGGATGCCGTGCGGGGCGAGGTAGTGCTCGCCGCCGCGGACCTCGATCGAGCGGCTCTCCACGATCGCGGTGCCGATGGCATTGGTGCCGAGCACGCTCTCGCTCCAACAGGCGCCGGGCATCAGCGCCACCCGCCCGGCGCGCTCAAGGAAGCCGGTGCTGCCCTCGGCATCGAGTATCCAGCCAGCCTCGTCGGTGAGCAGCACGACGCTGCCGGTGGCCGCTGCGTCGGCCGACAGCCCTTCCAGCTCGGCGCGCGCGCGCCGCCACAGGGTCTCGTGGCGTTCGCGCATCTCGCGCAGGCGTGCGGCGCTGACCGGTTCGATCGCCGGGGTCGCCTCGGCGGCCAGGCCCTGGCGCTGGCAGCGTCGCCACGACTGCAGGATCGCGTCCGGTACCTGCCCGGCCGGCATCGCGCCGTGCTCGAAGAACGAGCGCCGCGCGCGGCCCAGCTGCTGCTCCGTCGACATCGCCATCCGCCACCTCGTGTCGCAATTTGCGACAGTCCAGAAGATCACTGTCGCGATAAACACCATGTTTGCGGACACAGCGCAAGCGCCGCGCGTGATGCGCCGCAGCGAAGACCTCCACTATCGGCCGCACCCGCGGCGCGATCGGGCGTGACGCAATGCAGCAGGAAAAACCTGGCATCACCCTTGCGTGACTGCGGAGACGCCCGTCACGGGCTTCTTCCCATGTACCGCAGGAGACACCGATGAACGCCGTCACATCCGCCAAGCCGCTGAACACCGACCCGCAGTCCATCTTCAAACCGCGCTACGACAACTTCATCGGCGGCAAGTGGGTGGCGCCGCACAGTGGCCAGTACTTCGACAACACCACGCCGATCAACGGCAAGGTGTTCACCGCGATCGCGCGCTCCAACGCGCAGGACATCGAAGCGGCGCTGGATGCGGCGCACGCGGCCAAGGACGCCTGGGGCAAGACCTCCACCACCGACCGCGCCAACGTGCTGCTCAGGATCGCCGACCGCATCGAGCAGAATCTGGAACTGCTCGCCCATGCCGAGACCTGGGACAACGGCAAGCCGGTGCGCGAAACGCTCAATGCCGACGTGCCGCTGTGCGTGGACCACTTCCGCTATTTTGCCGGTGCCATCCGCGCGCAGGAAGGCGGCATCTCCGAGATCGACAGCGACACCATCGCCTATCACTTCCACGAACCGCTCGGCGTGGTCGGGCAGATCATCCCGTGGAACTTTCCGCTGCTGATGGCGTGCTGGAAACTCGCACCGGCGCTGGCCGCCGGCAACTGCGTGGTGATGAAGCCGGCCGAGCAGACCCCGGCCTCGATCCTGGTGCTGATGGAGGTCATCGGCGACCTGTTGCCGCCGGGCGTGCTCAACGTGGTCAACGGCTTTGGCCTGGAAGCGGGCAAGCCGCTGGCCAGCAACCCGCGCATCGCCAAGATCGCCTTCACCGGCGAAACCACCACCGGCCGGCTGATCATGCAGTACGCCAGCCAGAACCTGATCCCGGTGACGCTGGAGCTGGGCGGCAAATCGCCGAACATCTTCTTTGCCGATGTCATGGCCGAAGACGACGACTTTCTCGACAAGGCGGTGGAAGGCTTCGTGCTGTTCGCCTTCAACCAGGGCGAGGTGTGCACCTGCCCCTCGCGTGCGCTGATCCAGGAATCGATCTACGACAAATTCATGGAAAAGGCGCTGGCGCGCGTGGCCGTGATCAAGCAGGGCAACCCGCTGGATCCCAACACCATGGTCGGCGCGCAGGCCTCCAGCGAGCAGCTGGAAAAGATCCTGTCCTACATCGACATCGGCAAGCAGGAGGGTGCGCAGGTGCTGATCGGTGGCGAGCGCAACACGCTCGACGGCGAGCTGTCCGGGGGCTTCTACGTCAAGCCGACGGTGTTCAAGGGCCATAACAAGATGCGCGTGTTCCAGGAAGAGATCTTCGGCCCGGTGGTGTCGGTGACCACCTTCAAGGACGAGGCCGAGGCCCTGGCGATCGCCAACGACACGCTGTACGGCCTGGGTGCCGGCGTGTGGAGCCGCGATGCCTCCCGGCTGTACCGCATGGGCCGCGCGATCCAGGCCGGGCGCGTGTGGACCAACTGCTACCACGCCTATCCGGCGCATGCTGCGTTCGGCGGTTACAAGCAGTCCGGCATCGGCCGCGAGAATCACAAGATGATGCTCGACCATTACCAGCAGACCAAGAACCTGCTGGTGAGCTATTCGCCCAAGGCGCTGGGCTTCTTCTGACACCCATGCCGGTCGCGCTTGTGCGCGGCGACGATCGGCTGGCGCCGCGCGGCCGCACCGCGGCGTTGACCTCGATCAAGGCCCCGGTTGCGGCCCGAGGCTAAGGTTCCTCAACGACAGCGACAGGAGTGCAATGTGGACAAGACGATGAAAGCTGCAGTGGTACGCGAGTTCGGCAAGCCTCTGGTGATCGAGGAGGTGCAGGTGCCGCGTCCGGCCGCCGGCGACATCCTGGTCAAGATCGAAGCCTGTGGCGTCTGCCACACCGACCTGCACGCCGCCGAAGGCGACTGGCCGGTCAAGCCGAACCCGCCATTCATTCCCGGCCACGAAGGTGTTGGCAACGTGGTGGCGGTCGGCGAAGGCGTCAAGCACATCAAGGAAGGCGACCGCGTCGGCATCCCGTGGCTGTACTCGGCTTGCGGGCATTGCGAGCACTGCCTGGGTGGCTGGGAAACCCTGTGCGAGGCGCAGCAGAACAGCGGCTACTCGGTCAACGGCGGCTTCGCGCAGTACGCGCTGGCCAATGCCGACTACGTTGGCCTCCTGCCCAAGGGCATCGGCTTCGTCGAGGTCGCGCCGATCCTTTGCGCGGGCGTCACCGTCTACAAGGGCCTGAAGGTCACCGAGACCAAGCCGGGTCAGTGGGTCGTGATTTCCGGCATCGGCGGGCTCGGCCACATGGCAGTGCAATATGCCAAGGCGATGGGAATGAACGTGGCCGCAGTGGATGTGGACGACACCAAGCTGGCACTGGCCAGGCGCCTGGGCGCAACGGTGACGGTCAATGCGCGCACCACCGATCCGGTGGCGTACCTCAAGAAGGAAATCGGCGGCGCACACGGCGCGTTGGTCACCGCGGTATCGCCCAAGGCGTTCGAGCAGGCGATCGGCATGGTGCGGCGTGGCGGCACGGTGTCGCTCAACGGCCTGCCACCGGGCCAGTTCCCGCTGGACATCTTCGGCATGGTGCTCAATGGCGTGACCGTGCGCGGCTCGATCGTCGGAACCCGGCTGGACCTGCAGGAGTCGCTGGCCTTCGCCGAGCAGGGCAAGGTCGCGGCGACCGTGGCCACCGACACCCTGGACAACATCAACGAGGTGTTCGCGCGCATGCACGCCGGAACGATCGAGGGGCGTATCGTGCTCGACATGGCGGCCTGACCGCGCCGCAGGAGGCAGACGATGCAGGGCACCACCACGCAGACAGACCCGCCGTTGCAGGTGATGGCCACGCTGGCGGCGTTGCAGCTGATCGACACGCTGCGCGCGCGCCACGGCGATGTGCTGTTCCATCAATCCGGCGGCTGCTGCGACGGCTCCTCGCCGATGTGTTTTCCGGTGGGCGATTTCATCGTCGGCGACCGCGACGTGCTGCTGGGCGAGATCGGCGGCGCGCCGTTCTACATCAGCCCCTCGCAGTTCGAATACTGGAAGCACACCCAGCTGATCATCGACGTGGTGCCGGGGCGCGGCGGCATGTTCTCGCTGGAAAACGGCGAGGGCGTGCGCTTTCTGGTGCGCTCGCGCCTGTTTGCCGATGAGGAGTTTGCCCGGCTGCAGCAGGCAGGGCGGGCGTAAACCGCACCCGCCCGGCTGCTGCGGCCGGGCGGGTGCTTCCGCTGGCGGTCGTCAGCGGTCTGCCACGGTCGACGGCGCGGTGCCCGGCTTCTTGGCCGGGGTGTCGCCATTGGCCGGAATCAGCGTGTTGGGCGCATCGCCGGCACCGCGGTCTTCGTAGTGCTCGGCATCGCGCTTGCCGTGCTGTTCGCCCGGCTGGGCCGGTTGCTCGCGTAGCGGGTCACGGGACATGCGGTTCTCCTGGAAGTCGAGAGGGATGCGCAGTTCACCGCGTACCGGGTGAAGGGGGCGCAGTGGCAGCGGCAGACACATGGCTCACGCATGGCTCACGGTGGCCGCGCTACAGCTATGGGCTACCCCAAACAGCACCCGGAGTCACACGCCGATGGCACGACCGATCTGGACCGGAACCCTGTCGTTCGGCTTGCTCAATGTGCCGGTGTCGTTGATGTCGGGCGAGCGCAAGGTGGACCTGCATTTCCGCATGCTCGACTCGCGCGACAAGAAGCCGATCCGCTTCGAGCGCGTCAACGCCGACACCGGCGATGAAGTGCCGTGGAAGGAGATCGTCAAGGCCTTCGAGTACGACAAGGGCAGCTATGTCATCGTCGAGGAGCAGGACATCCGCTCGGCCTCGCCGGAGAGCCACGAGACGGTGGAGGTGGAAACCTTTGTCGATGCCGCCGACATCGACCCGCGCTATTTCGAGAAGCCCTACATCCTGGTGCCCGGCAAGAAGGCCGAAAAGGGCTACGTGCTGCTGCGCGAGACGCTGCGCGACACCGGCAAGGTGGGCATCGCCAAGGTGGTGATCCGCACGCGCGAATACCTGGCCGCGGTGATGCCGCAGGGCGATGCCTTGATCCTGCTGCTGCTGCGCTACCAGCAGGAAGTGGTGGACCCGCAGGACTTCAAGTTGCCGGCCGGCGCGGTGGGCGAGTACCGCATCACGCCCAAGGAACAGGAGATGGCCAAACAGCTGATCGAGTCGATGTCCGGCACCTGGCAGCCGGAGGACTACCACGACGAATTCCGCGGCAAGCTCGAGCAGATCCTGCGCAAGCGCATCCAGGCCAAAGGTGGCACCACCACCGTGGATGTCGAGCCGCCGCAGCACGAGGACGCCACCACCAACGTGGTCGATTTCATGTCGCTGCTGCAAAAGAGCCTGCAGGCCAACACGCGCACGCCGGCCAAGAAGAGCAGCGCGCCGGCAACCGCGCCAGCCAAGAAGACCGCCAAGACCGCCGCCAAGAAAGTGGCCAAGAAGGCCACCAAGAAGACTGCGGGCAAGGCCACCAAGGCCACGGCCAGCAAGGCAGCGCCGCGCCGCAAGGCCGGGTAGGCCCAGTCCATGTCACTGCGCGACTACAACGCCAAGCGCCGCTTCGACCAGACCCCGGAGCCGGCCGGCGACACGCCCGCACGCGCCAGCAAGGAGCCGATCTTCGTGGTGCAACTCCATCACGCCAGCTCGCGTCATTACGACTTCCGTCTGGAACTCGACGGCGTGCTCAAGAGCTGGGCCGTGCCCAAGGGACCCTCGTTGCGCGTGGGCGAAAAACGCCTGGCGGTGGAGGTGGAAGACCACCCGCTGTCGTACGCCAGCTTCGCCGGCGATATCCCGCAAGGCCATTACGGCGCCGGGCATGTGGAGGTGTTCGACCACGGGCATTGGCAGTGCGAGGGCGACGCGTTGGCGGCGCTGGACGCCGGCAAGCTGGAATTCGAACTGCGGGGCTCATTGCTGCGCGGTGGCTTCGCCTTGGTGCGCACGCAGATGCGTGGCGGCAAACCGCAGTGGCTGTTGTTCAAGCGCAGTGATGCGTATGCGGCCGATCTGGATGCCGATGCGCTGGTGGCGCAGCAGGCGGCCGGCGCATCGGCAGCGGCCGCCCCGGCGACGCGTGCCAAGACCAGCCGGGCGCAGCGTGCGCCAGCGGCAAAAACGAGCGCCGCGACGTCGCCTGCGGCCAGCAAGCGCGCACGCCCAGCGCGTGCACGTTCCGCGCAATGGCATACCCGCGCCCTGGCGCTGGACGGCGCCCGCGATGCGCCATGCCCCACCGAGCTGCGCGCGCAACTGACCTTGCTGCGCGAGCAGGCACCCGATGGCGAGCGCTGGTTGCACGAGATCAAGTGGGACGGCTATCGCCTGCTGGCCGATCTGGTCGATGGCGATGTGCAGCTGCGCTCGCGCAACGACCAGGCCTGGACGCAGCGCTTCCCGGAGGTGGTGCGCGCAGTGCAAGCACTGCCGGTGCGCGATGCGCGCCTGGATGGCGAGCTGGCGGTGCTGGATGCCAAGGGGCGCACCGATTTCTCGGCGCTGCAGCGTGCGCTCGATGGCAGCGCCGTGCAGCCGCTGCGCTACATCGTGTTCGACCTGCTGGGCGTGGCCGGGGTGGACCTGCGCGATACCCCGTTGCTGCAACGCAAGCAGTTGCTGCGCGAGTTGCTGGGCGATGCGCCGGGCACGCTGGCGTTTAGCGACCATGTGATCGGCCATGGCCCGCAGGTCTTCGCGGCCAGCGCCGGCACCGGCTGGGAAGGCATCGTCAGCAAGCTCGCCGATGCGCCCTATCGTGCAGGACGCAGCGCCGATTGGGTCAAGACCAAGCACGAGGACAGCGATGAGTTCGTGGTGGTGGGCTACACCGATCCCAAGGGCGCACGCAGCGGCTTTGGCGCCTTGCTGATGGCGCAGCGCGACGGCAAGACGCTGCGTTATGTCGGGCGTGTGGGCACCGGCTTCGACGATGCCTTGCTCGGCAAGATCACCGCGCTGCTGCAGGCGCTGCACAGCGACACCGCCACGCTGGAATTGCCCACGCACATCCCGGGGCGGCCACGCGATGTGCATTGGGTCCGGCCGGTGCTGATCGCCGAGGTCGCCTTCCGCGGCTGGGCGAAGGAAGGCCTGTTGCGGCAGGCCGCGTTCAAGCGTCTACGTGAGGACAAACCCATGAGCGAGTTGGGCGGCGACCGCGCCGCGCCGGGCAAGGCGCGTGCTGCGGGCAAACGTGGTGCGGCAACGGCCGCTGCGCCGGCGCGCAAGACGGCGACCACGAAAACATCCAGAACGACAGTCGACGCATCCACCAGCACCACCAGCAAGCGCGCGCGTTCGACGGCATCGAAGACGACCGCAACCACGACATCCAAAAAGGCGGCGGCGGCCACGTCCACGGCCTCTAAATCCGCGGCGTCCAAGTCCACAACATCCAAATCCAAATCTACGTCCACGTCCACGTCGACAGACGGCATCACCATCACCCATCCCGAGCGGGTGGTGTTCCCCGCAGCGGGCATCAGCAAGGGCGAGGTGGCCGACTACTACCGGGCAGTGGCGCCGCTGGTGCTGGCGGAGATCGCACGCCGGCCGCTGTCGCTGCTGCGCTGCCCTGATGGCGCCGGTGGCGATTGCTTCTTCCAGAAGCACGAAGGCCGCCACCTGGGCACGCACATCAAGGCGGTTCCGCTGCAGCAAAAAAGCGGCACCGAGGATTACATCTATGTCGAAGATGCCGCCGGCTTGCTCGAGCTGGTGCAGATGAACACGCTGGAGCTGCATCCCTGGGGCGCGCAGGTCGACGATGCGGAGCATCCGGATCGGCTGGTGTTCGACCTGGACCCCGGCGAGGCGGTGTCCTGGCCCGACGTGGTGGCTGCCGCGCGTGACATCCGCGCCAAGCTGCGCAGCGCGGGGTTGGAAAGCGCGGTGCGCCTGTCCGGCGGCAAGGGCCTGCATGTGGTGGTGCCGATCGTGCCGGAAGCGGACTGGGAGCAGGCGCGCGATTTCTGCGAGGCATTCGCCCAGGCGCTGGCAACGCATGCGCCGGACCGCTACGTGGCCACCATGAGCAAGGCCAAGCGCCACGGCGTGATCTTCGTCGACTGGCTGCGCAACGGGCGCGGCAACACCAGCGTCTGTTCGTGGTCGCTGCGCGCGCGCGAAAAAGCCACCGTCGCCGTCCCGCTACGCTGGGAAGAACTCGGCAAGATCAGCGGCCCGGACGCCTTCCCGATGGACAAGGCGCTGGAACGCGCCAGGCGCCAACGCGCAGATCCCTGGGCCTCGGTGCTGGCGTTGCGGCAATCCTTGCCCACCGGCGGCGATAAGAACTAAGCGTGTCTAACAAACCTACTGCCTAGCCGCGAGACGGGCGCGGCGTGTGCTGGGAGTCGGCATGGACTATTCCAGCCTCAGATTCTGAGTGCGGCGTCCACGCGTGCATGACGATCGCTTGCAACGCGTCGTTATTCGAATTATCCAATAGGTGCGCATCACGCCCAGCGCTTGACCATGCGTACCGACCATCTCGATTGGTCCTTGCCCGCCCACCGTCGCGGGACCTTACGCGGCATGGATGCCGCGTAAGAGCCTACAGGGACGTACTTGCGGCGTGTCCCGCGATGGTGGGCGGGCAAGGGCCCTGCAGCCAAGCCGCAGATCATCCGCTCTTCTACCGACGTATCTCGATTCCCCGATTCCCGACTCCCGTCAAGGCGAAACCGCACGCTCCCGCGTCACCCGGCTCAACGCATCGCCACTGATCTCGGCAATCGAATGGGTGCCGGTCAAGGTCATCGCCACGCGCATTTCCTTTTCGATCAGGCTCAGCAGGTTCTCCACGCCGGCCTGCCCGCCAGCGGCCAGCGCGTAGACGAACGCCCGCCCCAGCAGCACCGCATCGGCGCCCAGCGCCAGCATGCGCACCACGTCCAGCCCGCTGCGGATGCCCGAATCGGCCAGGATCTTCAGCTGCCCCTTCACTGCATCGGCAATGGCCGGCAACGCACGTGCGCTGGACAGCACGCCGTCGAGCTGGCGCCCGCCGTGATTGGACACCACGATGCCGTCGGCGCCGAAGCGCACCGCATCGCGCGCGTCGTCCGGGTCCAGGATGCCCTTGATCACCATCGGCCCGGTCCAGAACTCGCGGATCCATTCCAGGTCCTTCCATGCGATGGACGGGTCGAAATTGGCGCCCAGCCAGCCGATGTAGTCCTGCAGGCCGGTCGGGCTGCCGCGGTACGCCGAGATGTTGCCCAGATCATGCGGCTTGCCGAGCAGGCCCACGTCCCAGGCCCAGCGTGGATGGGTGACGGCCTGCAGCATGCGCCGCAGCCCCGCATTGGGCCCGCTCATGCCCGAATGCGCATCGCGGTAACGCGCGCCGGGCGTGGGCATGTCCACGGTGAACACCAGCGTGGTTACCCCGGCGGCCTTGGCGCGCTCCAGCGCGTTGCGCATGAAGCCGCGGTCCTTGAGCACGTACAGCTGGAACCACATCGGGCGCGTAATCGCCGGCGCCACTTCCTCGATCGGGCACACCGACACCGTGGACAGCGTGAACGGGATCCCGCGCGCCGCCGCCGCGCGTGCGGCCTGCACTTCGCCACGGCGCGCGTACATGCCGGTCAGCCCGACCGGTGCCAGTGCCACCGGCATCGCCAGCGTCTCGCCGAACAACTCGGTGCCCAGGCTCAGGTCCGACATGTTGCGCAGCACCCGCTGGCGCAGCGCGATATCGGCCAGGTCGGTGACGTTGCGCCGCAAGGTGTGCTCGGCATACGCGCCGCCATCGATGTAGTGGAACAGGAATGGCGGCAGGCGCGCCTGCGCAGCGGCACGGTAGTCGGAAGCGGCGGAAATGATCATCGAAGACGCACGGCAGCTGCGGGTAGCCGCTGAGTGTAAGACCATCGGTGGGGCGGGTGGACCGCTGCGCGCCCGGCCGGCTGCAAGTGGGCAGGGCGTGCTTCCGTGACGATGGGGCGGCGTGCCAAGGTGCGGACGCACCGCAGCGACGACAGCGGCGACAGCGACGACAGAGCAGCGCCCTCACCTGCCGGAAGTCACTTTCTGCCTCCGTGCCATTGCCGCGCGGCCGCGCGGCCGTCAGCATCGCCGCATGACCTCGTCCCTGTTTCATTGCTTGCAACCGCTGCGTCTGGCCGGCGCGTTCACCATTGCCGCGGTGGCCTTGTCGTTCGTGCCCGACGCCTCACCGCAGGGCGCCTGGCGCTGGGGCGTGCTGGCCGGCTTCACCGCCTTGTTTCTGCTGCATACCGTGTTGCCGCCGCTGCATGCGCTGCGCACTGTCGCCACGCTGCTGCAGGCGGCCATGGCCCTGCTGCTGATCTGGATGGAGCCGCGTGCCGGCACCGCCCCGGTGTTGCTGGTCATGCTGGTGGCGCAGGCGGGCATGACCTGGCCGCCGGCGCGCGTGCTGCTGCTGGCGCTGGCGTTGAACGCGGGCATGTATGCGTTGCTGGTGCAGGCCGGGTTCGAGCGCCCGTGGTTGATCGTCGGCATCTACGCCGGTTTCCAGGCCTTCGCCGCGCTGACTGCGCATTACGCGCGCACTGCCGAGCGCACCCGCGACGCGCTGGCCTACGTCAATGCCGACCTGCTGGCCACCCGCGCGCTGCTGGCCGACAGCGCGCGCGATGCCGAGCGCCTGCGCCTGGCGCGCGAGCTGCACGACGTGGCCGGGCACAAGCTCACCGCCATGCGCATCAATCTGCGCCTGCTCGGCGCCGATCCGGTACTGGCACGGCGCGAGGAGATCGCGGTGGTGGAGCGGTTGTCGGCCGACCTGCTGTCGGACATCCGCAACGTGGTGCAGTCGCTGCGCGACGACCAGGGCCTGGATCTGCAGACCGCCTTGCGCGCGCTGGCCGCACCGTTCCCGCGCCCGGCGCTGCGCCTGCAGATCGACCCGGCGGTGCGCATCACCGATGCCCGCGTGGCCGAGCTGCTGTTGCGGCTGGTGCAGGAGGCGCTGACCAACGCCGTGCGGCATGCCGACGCCAACGAGGTGGCCGTGCACCTGCACTGCGAGGGCGCGCAGCTGCACGTGGACATCCGCGACGATGGCCGCCGCGCCGAGCGCATCCGCGAAGGCAACGGCATCACCGGCATGCGCGAACGCCTGGCCGCCCTGCACGGGCGGCTTGAGCTCGGCCGCACCGCCCAGGGCGGCATGCACCTGATGGCGAGGCTGCCGGCATGAGTCCACGTCGCATCGCGCTGGCGGATGACCAGGTCCTGGTCCGCGCCGGCCTGCGCGCGCTGTTGCAGCAGCAGGGCGTGGAGGTGGCCTGCGAGGCCGACGACGGCCAGGGCCTGCTGGACGCGCTCGCCAGCACCACCGTGGACGTGGTGCTCAGCGACATCCGCATGCCCGGCCTGGACGGCATCCAGGCGCTGCAGCAACTGCGCGCCCGCGGCGACCGCACCCCAGTGCTGCTGCTGACCACCTTCGACGACAGCGACCTGCTGCTGCGTGCCACCGAGGCCGGCGCGCAGGGCTTCCTGCTCAAGGACGCCGCCCCGGAAGACCTGCGCGAGGCGATCGAGCGGGTCGCCAATGGCGAGACCCTGCTGCAGCCGGTCAGCACCGACCCGGTGCGCGCGCGTTACCAGTTCCGCGACCAGCAGCCCCCGCGCGAGACCTTCAGCGAGCGCGAGGTGGCGATCCTGCGCCTGCTCGCCGGCGGCTATTCCAACAAGGAGATCGCCCGCACCCTGTTCCTGGCCGAGGGTACGGTGAAGAACTACGTCTCCACCATCCTGGAAAAGCTCGGCACCCGCGACCGCACGCGCGCGGTGTTGAAGGCGATCACGTTGCGGGTGATTTGAGGGCGGGGAATCGGGAATCGGGAATGGGGATTGGGGATTGGGGAATCGTAAGAGCGGGGGCTCTATAGCGCTGCCACTGCTGCTCGCAGGAGCTGGCTCAACGCTCGGGCACCCCGCCGCACGACGCTGTCTCGCCAGGTTGCATGGCGTTGTTTTATAGGGAATTTCCAGGATTCGGCAGGATGGGGCAGCAACCGTAAGGTTGCCGTCAGGTCGTGTGGGCGGCCAAACACCAAGGTCGTCCGGCGGCCACCGAGGTCGCCCGGGGACGCGCCGCGCTCCGGTCCGCTGCGGAGTCCGTCATGCGCCTGGTCCGGTACCTGTGGGTGTTGAGCGTCGTGCTGTCCACCAGCGCCTGGGCGGCGCCCACCCAGGCCGACTTGCCGGTCGCCTGGGCCCAGGCCGCCCTGCATGTCCAGCCGCCAACCGAGCGCGACCTGCGGGTCAGCGTGGCGGCCTGCGCCGGGGCGGTGCGGGGCGCAGTGGCCCGCACCTGCGACGGCTGGTCGGCCCGCATCGATGCCCACGGGTGCGGCCCGGGCCTGGGCTGTCGGCCATGGGCAGGGCGTGGTGCTGGCGACCTCCGCGCAGGCATGCCCGGCGCGTGGTCCATCCGCGGCCAGCTCAAGGTGGCCTTCAGCAACGGAACCGAGCGGGATGACCGGCAGCAGGCGGTGGCGAGCCACTGCGCCGCGCGCCTGGCGGATGCCCCGGCCGACACCCAACCGCGCCCGCGGGACTGCGTGGGATGAGACGCCCTCGCCAGGCGCTGTTGGCTTCAGCGCGGCAGGCTGGCTGTCGCCATCCACGGCTGGCCGGAGCACCCGGCAATACGCCCGCCAGCCAGGGCGCAGCGAGCGCCATCGGGACCGCCAGCAGGTTCCTCCCGTGGCAACGGGTGCGTGCGCAAGTCGACATCAGGAGCCAGCGGCCGTGGTGTATCCACCACCGGCCCCGGCCCCTGGGCGTGCGCACGCTGTGGCCCTGCCCACGCATTGCGGCAACACACCGCCTGGTGGCGAACCGCCAGGCCGGTGGCCAGGCAGGGCTTACTGCAGGGGCGGGGTTTCCTGCGGGTTGATCTGCGGATCGTTGCCAACCTGGGGATCGCAGCTGAACCAGGTCTTCTTGTCCTTGCGGCTTTCGTCTTCGACGATGATGGTCAGGAAGATCAGTGTCGGCACGCTATTGGCATTGCTGACCTGCACGCTGCGGCCGTCGGGGCTGATCGTGGGTTCTCCGATCTGTTTCAAGGCATCGGAACTCAACAGGCTCTTGATCTTGAAATGCCTGGGGACGACGTCTTCATCGAAGTAATACAGCAGGGTCGATGCCTTGTCGTGCTTATCCACGATCAGCAGGTCCGGGGCGAAGCTGTAGAAATATTCGCCGGCACCGGTGTTGCCGCCGAATCCCACCCGTGCCACGGTGAGTTTGATCTTGAAATCCGTCATGAGCTGTCCTGTTCCTTGAAAAGCGGGGCATAGAGGGAGACGAACCCCGGGTGGCGGTAGCCCGCCTGATACAGCCATCCGAGCTGTTGCGTAACGGCACTGCGCTGGCCCAGATGCACCTGCGCGCGAATCCAGGGGTCCAGCAGGGTCTTGTCGCGGCTGTTGCCGATGTCCTTGCCCAGCACGGCCACCGCGCGCTGCCATGCCGCGCGTGCGCCGTCGTCGTCGCCGACGGCGGCGCGTTGTTCGCCATGCCACACCAGCGCTTGCGACAAGGCGGAGATGCCAAGCAGATCGTCGGGTCTGGCGCGATGCAGGGCATCCAGCCGCGCAACGATCTGATCAAGGTCGCCTGCGTGTGCGCCTGCGCGTCCGGTCTGTACGCGGTGCAGGCGCAGCGCAATGATGGCATCCAGCCATTGCCATTCGGGCAGCGGCTGGGCCTGTTGCAGCAGGCCAGCCATGGTCTGACGGGCCTGGCCAAGTTGCTGTTCGGCTTGACCGGGACGCCCATCCAACGCGGCCACCCAGCCAGCCTGCGCGTAGGCATGCGCCAGATCGCGTTGCCATGTGTTGTTGTCCGGCTGCAGCGCCACCAGCGGTTGCAACATCCGCACGCTGTCCTGCGCATCGGTCTGCGCCTGTGCCAGGTGACCCCGCGCCACCGCCAGGTTGGAGGTGCGGATCAACGAACCCGCCAGACGCCGTCGCCAGGCATTGGCATCGGGGTCGTTCTCGACCAGCACGCGCAACATCGCGATTTGATCGCGGTAGCCCTGCTCGGCAGGCGCCAGCAGGCCCTGGTTCTCCTGTGCCAAGCTGAGCCATGACAAACTGTCGATCAACTCGTAGCGCAACGACGGGTTGTCCGGAGCACGCGCGATCAGCATGCGCTTGAGCGAGATGTCGCGCGCGAAAAAACCGATCGCCGTCGTGGTATCGCCGCGTGTGGTGGCCAGCGTGCCGAGATTGTTGAGCGCGTACGACAGCTCCAGCTGCCAGCGTTGGTCATCCGGCGCCGTGCGCACCAGCCATTCACTGGCCGCCAGATACTGCGACCAGTAAGTCTGCGCCAACGGGAACTGCTTGCTGCGGTAGGCCATGTTTCCCAGCCAATACGCCGCCTGGCCCATTTCCGCGCGCGCCTCCAAGGTATCTGGCGCTCGCATGCGTGCCTGCTCGGCAGTGGCGGCCGCACGCGTGAATGCCGCCTGCGCCTGGTCCAGCTTGCCCTGGTTCATCAGCACCTCGCCGGTGGTGCGCAGCGCGCGCGCGTGGTTGACCAGATCGCCTGGCTGCATGCTCGTGCTGGGCAGGTCTTCCAGGTAGCGCAGCGCGCGGCTGCCCACGCTGTCGAGCAGTTTCAGATTGCCCACCGTGCGCAATTGCTCGGCCAGGTCGCCCAGCATGTAGCTCACCAGTTGCTGGGCCTGGTCGCGCCGTTCTTCAGCCACCTGCTGCGCCTGCCGCGCCTGCCAGCCCAGCAGCAGCGAGGCGCTTGCCAGCACCACCAGCATGCTTGCCGCCGCCGCATACAGGCCGCGGCGGCGGCGCTGCGAGCGCTCGCAGGCATGCAGGAACGCGTGATCCAGCGCGTCCAGGTCCTGCGGCATGCGCCGCGCCGCCTCGCGCGCCTCGCTCAACGGGCGCCCGCTGTTGAGCAGGTGATCGCTGCGCCGGCCTTCGGCGGCCCAGCGTTGCGCGGCCAGTTGCAGCCGCTTGCGTGCCTGCAGCAGGCGGCGGTTTTCATGGATCCACTCGGCCGCACGCGGCCATTGCCGCAGCAAGGCTTCGTGCGCCACCGCAAAGCCGGGCTCGCCGGCCACCAGCTCGCTGACGAACAGGCGCGCATGCACGAAGGCCTCCACCAGCACGCGCGCTGCGCCGTGCCCCGGCAGGGCCGACCACAGCGCCCGCCGCGCGGTCACCGCATCGCTGTCGGGATGGATCACGCTCAGCACGCTCAGCACCTGGCCCAATGCCGCCTGCGCGGCAGCCGGCAAGGCGCGGAAGGTGTGCTCGGCATGATGCGCCAAGGCGCCTTCCAGCCCGCCCAATGCGCGGTAGGCGGCGAAGGTCAGCAGCCCGTCGTCGCTGCGTTGCGCATGCAAGGCATGCAACAGGTGCTGCAGCAGCGGCAAGGCATCGGGCTGGCGCGCGGTGGCATCGCGCAGCACATCGTCCAGCCGGCTGGCGCTG
This sequence comes from Xanthomonas sp. BRIP62418, assembly GCF_003993495.1. Taxonomy (NCBI): domain Bacteria; kingdom Pseudomonadati; phylum Pseudomonadota; class Gammaproteobacteria; order Lysobacterales; family Lysobacteraceae; genus Xanthomonas; species Xanthomonas sp. BRIP62418. Next base: position 59,201 of record NZ_QEZG01000033.1, on the reverse strand, counting down.
TCGCGCTCTTCTTCGAAGCGCAGCCCGGCCATCGCCGCCGGCACGCGGATGATCTGGCCGATCTCGCCGTCGCGTGGCGCCAGCAGATCCACGTGTCCGTCGCCGCGCTTGAGTTCGACGATCTGCGGCAAGGCGTCGATCAGGCGCGGGTAGAAATCGCTGCGGGTGAGCATCAGCACCGCCACCTGCGCGCTGCCGCACAGCGCCTGCAAGGCGGCGGCCAGTGCGGCGCGGTCGGCATCGGTGATCCCCGGCGTGGCCACCAGCGCTTCTGCGTGATCGATCACCAGCAGCAGATGGCGCTGGGTCTGTGCGCTGTCGCGCGCTGGCGTGCCTTGACGCATCGCTTCGGCAATGGCCGCATGCAGCGGTGCAGGGCGCTGCAGCCACTCGGGCAACGCCGCCATCTGCGCCGGCGAAAACACCGCGCGCCCGCCCGGTGCCCACTCGCCGAGCGCGCGCGCCAGCGTGTCGAGCACATCGCCGCCACGGCATTGGGCCAGGTTGCAATACGCTACCGCGAGGGCTTGCAGGCCATCCAGCCCGCCGGGCTGCGCCAGCAACGGCACCACGCCGGCGCGCAGCAACGAGGTCTTGCCGCAGCCGCTGGCACCGCTGACCAGCACCAGCCCGCGCTGGCTGTGCAATTGCGCGCGCAGCGCGCCCAGCACCTGCGCAATGGCATGGCTACGCCCGAAGAAGACCTCCGCATGCGCGGGATCGAAGGCCTGCAGCCCCACATACGGGTTGCCGTGTCCCCACACCTGCGCGCCCAGTACCGCACCGCGATAATCGTCGGGGAACACCACCTTGGGCAGCAGCCGGTAACCGCGCTTGCGGATGGTTTCGATGTAGCGCGGTTGGCGGCTGTCGTCGCCCAGCTTGCGGCGCAGTTGGGCGATGGTCTTGTGCACCGGGTTGTCGCCGTAAAAGCTGCCGTGCCACACCTCGATCAGCAGCTGCTCGGCGCTGACCACTTCGCCGGCCCGCTCGGCCAGCGCGATCAGTACTTCCATCATGCGCGGTTCCAGCGCGATGGCCTGGCCGTCGTCGATCAGCACCAGCCGTTCCGGCGCGACCAGCAATGGCCCAAGCCGAAATCGCGGGACAGAGCCCAGCTGCGTGACGCGCTCGCTTCGAAGAGACATTCGCTCGGATACCGGTCGCACGGTGGGAGGAGCCTCGACGATCGCCATCAGGCGCGGCCAGGCACGGCACGGCAAGCGCAAACGTAGCACAGCGCTCGGGCAGGAAATCGAGGGTGATCGTGGTTCGTTCGCGCCCGTGTATGGACGATGCCGGCCCGGCAACGCGGCGTGCCGGGCGATGACGGGCGTCTTCACGCATGGCGATGCAGCCGCGTGTGGCGCGCCGCGGGCTGTCTCGCCGGCAGGCCGACGATGTGCGCGTGTTCGGTGCCTTGGCCTCACCATGCCGGTGCCACGCAGCACCCGCTCCGCACCGCCGGTGGCCAACGCCGCTCGCCCCAAAGTCCGTCACACGCACTAAAATGCCGCCAGCATCTTGCTGACCAGGAGTCCACGTTGATCATCCATCCCAAAGTGCGCGGCTTCATCTGCACCACCACGCATCCGCTTGGCTGCGAGCGCAATGTGCTCGAGCAGATCGCCGCCACGCGTGCGCGCGGCGTGCGCAATGACGGCCCGAAGAAGGTGCTGGTGATCGGCGCATCCAGCGGCTATGGCCTGGCCTCGCGCATCACCGCTGCGTTCGGCTTCGGCGCCGACACGCTGGGCGTGTTCTTCGAAAAACCCGGCAGCGCCAGCAAGGCCGGCACCGCCGGCTGGTACAACTCGGCCGCGTTCGACAAGCATGCCAAGGCCGCGGGCCTGTACAGCAAGTCGATCAACGGCGATGCGTTTTCCGATGCCGCGCGCGAAAAGGTCATCGAACTGATCAAGACCGAGATGGGCGGCCAGGTCGACCTGGTGGTGTATTCGCTGGCCTCGCCGGTGCGCAAGCTGCCCGGCAGCGGCGAAGTAAAGCGCTCGGCGCTCAAGCCGATCGGCAACACCTACACCGCCACCGCCATCGACACCAACAAGGACACCATCATCCAGGCCTCGATCGAGCCGGCCAGCGCGCAGGAGATCGACGACACCATCACCGTGATGGGCGGGCAGGACTGGGAGCTGTGGATCGATGCGCTGGACGGCGCCGGCGTGCTTGCCGATGGCGCACGCAGCGTGGCCTTCAGCTATATCGGCACCGAGATCACCTGGCCGATCTACTGGCACGGCGCGCTGGGCAAGGCCAAGGTCGACCTGGACCACACCGCGCAGCGCTTGAACGCGCGCCTGGCCAAGCGCGGCGGCAGCGCCAACGTGGCGGTGCTCAAGTCGGTGGTGACCCAGGCCAGCGCCGCGATCCCGGTGATGCCGCTGTACATCTCCATGGTCTACAAGATCATGAAGGAAAAGGGCCTGCACGAAGGCACCATCGAGCAGCTCGACCGCCTGTTCCGCGAGCGCCTGTACCGCGAGGACGGCCAGCCCGCCGAGGTGGACGCCGAAAACCGCCTGCGCCTGGACGACTGGGAACTGCGCGACGACGTGCAGGACGCCTGCAAGGCGCTCTGGCCGCAGGTCACCACCGAGAACCTGTTCCAGCTCACCGACTACGCCGGCTACAAGCACGAGTTCCTCAAGCTGTTCGGCTTCGAGCGCGACGATGTGGATTACGACGCCGATGTGGAGACGGACGTGACCTTCGACTGCATCGAGTTGGCTTGATTGCCGGGATTGGGGATTAGGGATTGGGGATTCGCAAGAGCGGTGCGCTACGCATCGCTGATCCTTGCCGGACCCGAACGGGGTGTATCACGGACGACCGACATGTAATGCCGGTTGTCCTTGCTGTTACGAATCCCCACTCCCGACTCCCCAATCCCGGCGCGTCAGCGCCTCACATCAAACCGTGCATCCCCCACGCAGGCCTGCACCTCGGCCACCGAGAGCGGATTGAAATCGCCGGGAATCGAGTGCTTCAGGCAGCCTGCTGCCAGGCCGAAGCGCACCGTATCGTCCAGTGACCAGCCTGCGATCAGGCCGTGCAGCACGCCGGCCGCGAACGCATCGCCGCCGCCGATGCGGTCGATGATCGGCGTGAGTTCCTCACTCGGCGCGCGCGCCACTGCACCACTGCGCGGCACCAGCAGCGCGCCCAGGCTGTGGTGGTCCACGTTGTGCGTCACACGCTGGGTGCAGGCCATCAACTGCAGCTGCGGGAATGCGGCAAACGCCTGCTGCGCGGCCGCTTCCACCCGCGCTTCCAGCGTGTCCTGCGGAAACTCGCCGCCCAGCACCACGCCGATGTCGCGGTAGTCGGCAAACACCACGTCCGCACAGGCGAACAGCTGGTGCAGGATGCCGCGCGCATCGCCCTGCCAGCGTTGCCATAGCTTGGGCCGGTAGTTGCCGTCGAACGAGACCTTGACCCCGGCCGCCCGCGCCGCGCGTGCCGCCGCCAGCGTGGCCTGCGCCACGTCCGCGCCCAGCGCCGGGCTGACCCCGGACAGGTGCAGCCACTGCACGCCCTCCAGCAGGGCCGGCCAGTCGTAGGCATCGGCCGGGGCCAGCGCAAACGCCGAATCGGCGCGGTCGTAGACCACCTCGCTGGGGCGGTGGATCGCGCCGGTGGTCAGGAAGTACAGCCCCATGCGGCCGTCCACCCGCCGCACATGCCGCGTGTCCACGTCGTGGCGGCGCAGTTCCCCCAGCACCGCCGCGCCCAGCGGGTTGTCGGCCACGGTGCTGACCATCGCCACGTCATGGCCGAAATGCGCCAGCGATACGCCGACATTGGCCTCGGCCCCGCCGCAATGCACGTCCAGCCGCGGCTGCTGCAGCAGCAGCTCGTGACCAGGCGCCCCCAGGCGCAGCAACAACTCTCCAAAGCACAGGATACGGGCACGACTCATGCGGCAATTACCTCGGCTGTGTGGTGCGTCACGGTGTGGGGGAACCGCTGCGCGTCAGGATGACCATCGGTGTCATTCTAGCCGGCGCCAAACGCGCCGGGCGAGGCCCATGATGCGACGCGCAGTGACCGCTTGCACCCCTTTTGGGCAAATTCGGTGACGTTTTCTGCTGCGCTGCAAGATGTTACGGGAGGATTCAGCTGGTAACGTCGTTTTGACCAGCGGTGTCATTGCCGCTCACAACCAGACTTTCATGTTGTTCATGGACCCTTGGGAGGGGAGGACATGCAATTTCGGACCACCAGCCGGAAGACACCGGTTACCTTGCTGGCGTTGTCGATCGGCCTTGCGCTGAGCGGCCACCTGGCAGCACAAGACACCACCCAAGCGCCTGCAGAACCGGCCGTCGACCTGGACACCGTCACGGTGACCGGCTATCGCGCCTCGGTGGAAAAGGCCCTGGACATCAAGCGCGGCGAAGCCGGCGTGGTCGATGCGATTGTCGCCGAGGACATCGGCAAGTTCCCCGACCTCAACCTGGCCGAATCGCTGCAGCGCATCCCCGGCGTGGTGATCACCCGTGAGGCCGGCGAGGGCCGTGCCATCTCGGTGCGTGGCCTGGGCCCGGAGTTCACCCGGGTGCGCATCAACGGCATGGAAGCGCTTACCACCGTCGGTGCCGGCGACCAGAGCGGCGGCACCAACCGCGGCCGCGGCTTCGACTTCAACGTGTTCGCCTCGGACCTGTTCTCGCAGCTGATCGCGCGCAAGACGGCCTCGGCCGATGTGGAAGAAGGCTCGCTCGGCGCCACCGTCGACCTGCGCACCGCGCGTCCGTTCGACTACAACGGCTTCACCTTCGCCGCCAGCGGCCAGGCCGCCTACAACGCCATGGCCGAGAAGGCCAACCCGCGCGTGGCCGCGCTGATCGCCAACACCTGGGCCGACAACACCTTCGGCGCCCTGCTGTCGGTGGCCTACACCGAGCGCGAGGTGCTGGAAGAGGGTTCCAACACCGGCCGCTGGGCCAATGGTCCGAGCAACGGCGGCTTCAGCGCCACCTCGCCGTTCGCCGCGGCACGCTCGGCGGACGTCTACCACCCGCGCTTCCCGCGCTATACCCAGCAGATCCACGACCAGCAGCGCCTGGGCGTCACCGGCGCGTTGCAGTGGAAGCCGACCGACCGCACCACGCTGTCGCTGGACATGCTGTATTCCAAGATCGACGCCAAGCGCGACGAGCGTTACATCGAAGCGATCTCCTTCAGCCGCGGCGGCAATGCACGCCCGGTGCTGGTCGGCAAGCCGGCCACGGTCGTGCGTAACGGCGAGGTCCGCAACAACGCCCTGGTGTACGGCGAATTCGACAATGTCGATATCCGTACCGAAAACCGCCACGACGAGTGGAACACCGAGTTCAGGCAGGTCAGCCTGGACCTGGAGCATCGTTTCAACGACGACTTCAGCATCAATGCCCGGGTCGGTACCTCGCGCTCGGCGCACGAGAACCCGGTGCAGACCACCATCATCATGGACAAGTACGACGTCGACGGCTACAGCTACGACTACCGTGGCAACAGCCGCGCGCCGGTGCTGAACTACGGCATCAACCCGACCGATCCCACCGGCTGGGAACTGGCCGAAATCCGCCTGCGTCCGCAGACGGTGGACAACGACTTCGACACCGGCCAGATCGACTTCAACTGGAACATCAGCCCCGGCTTCCGCCTCAAGGGCGGCGTGCTGGCCAAGAACTACACCTTCAGCACCGTGGAGCTGCGCCGCGCCAACGAACTGGCCGTGCCCACCTTCGCCAATGGCACGCGCATCGTGCCGGCCGATCTCACCGAACAGGCCGGGCTCAAGGGCATCAACGGCAGCCCCTCCAACTGGGTCGTGCCCAACCTGGATGCGGTGGCCGACCTGTTCGGCATCTACAGCAATAGCGGCAGCTTCGCCGTGGCCCCGCGCGTCAACAACAGCCGCAGCGTCGAGGAAAAGGACCGCGGCGTGTGGTTGATGGGCGAGTTCTCCACCGACCTGGGGTCGATTCCGTTCTCCGGTAACTTCGGCGTGCGCTATGTGGAGACCGAGCAGGAATCCACCGGCTATGCGTTGATCAACAACGCACCGGCGCTGACCACCGTGGGCCGCAAGTACAGCAATACGCTGCCCTCGTTCAACCTGGTCGCCGAGCTGGCGCCTGACCTGCTGCTGCGTCTTGGCGCGGCCAAGGTCATGAGCCGTCCCGGCCTGGGCAGCCTCACCCCCGGCGTGACCGTGGCGGTGGCCGGCGGCGCGCGCACCGTGGCCGGCGGCAACCCGGACCTGGACCCGATCGAGGCCACCAACGTCGACCTCGGCCTGGAGTGGTACTTCAACGAAGGCGCCATGCTCGGTGTCGGCCTGTTCTACAAGGACATCGAGAGCTTCATCCAGACCGCGCGCGAAGTGCGCCCGTATTCCAGCAGCGGCCTGCCGGCTTCCCTGCTGGAAGGCACTGGCGCCACCGTCAACGACGACTTCGCCTTCAGCATCCCGCTCAACACCCCGGGCGGCGAATTGAAGGGCGTGGAAGCCAACTACACCCAGCCCTTCACCTTCCTGCCGGGCAAGTGGGCCAACCTGGGCGTGCAGCTCAACTACACCTGGGTCGATTCGAAGATCCAGTACCTGGCCAGCAGCGGCGCGCCGGTGATGAAGAACGACCTGCTCGGGCTGTCGCGCTCGTCGTGGAATGCCACGTTGTTCTACGAAGGTGAGTCCTTCGCAGGGCGCGTGTCGGCCACCAACCGCGACGACTACCTCACCCAGGCACCGGGTGCGGAAACCGGCTTCAACGTCGACGGCGTGCACGGCATGACCGGCACCACCATCCTCGACGCCTCGCTGCGCTACAAGATCAGCAAGCAGCTGGAGCTGAGCCTGGAAGGCATCAACCTCACCAACGAGGCCTCCGACGAGTGGGTGTCCTCGCCACGCACCGGCCAGCTGCCGCTGCAGTACGCCGAAACCGGCCGCCAGTACCTGCTGGGCCTGCGCTACAAGTTCTGACCCGCTGCCTGCCCGCTGCGCACACGCGCAGCGGGCCCTTATTCCAACGCTTGATCGTCGTGGATGCGGTGCCCTGGCGCACGCATGCAACGCGGTGGGCGTGATGTTCGAAACGTCCAGCAAGAACGCAGCGCGCTTGCGCAGCGGTGTTGCTGGTCGCCCATTGCGACGCCATGGCCTTGGGGGGCTGAGCGCGTCATTGCAGCCAGTGCCATGGAGAGAGCCGCATCATGCATGTCCGTTCGCGTCGTTCCGCCTCCGTGGCGGCCGCTCGCCTGCCCACCGCGCGTCTGTCGGTGGCCATCGTCCTGGCACTGCATGCGGCCGCTGCCGTCGCGCAGACCACACCGGCCACACCGCCCACCGACGCGGTGGATCTGGACCGCGTACAGGTCAAGGCCACCTACCGCGAAAGCCTGCAGCAATCGCTCGATGCCAAGCGCTACAGCGTGGAACAGGTGGATGCCATCTACGCCGAAGACATCGGCAAGTTTCCCGATCTGAACCTGGCCGAATCGATGCAGCGCATCGCCGGCGTCTCCATCGACCGCGAAGGCGGCGAGGGCAAGCAGATCTCCGTGCGCGGCCTGGGCTCGGACTTCACCCGCGTGCGCATCAACGGGCTGGAAGCCCTGGCCACTGCCGGCAGCGGCAGCGATGGCGTCAACCGCAGCCGCGGTTTCGACTTCAATACCTTCGCCTCCGAACTCTTCAGCCGCGTCACCATCAGCAAGACCCAGTCGGCGCAGATGGACGAAGGCTCACTGGGTGCCACCGTCGACCTGCGCGGCTCGCGCCCGTTCGACTTCGACGGCTTCGAAGCGGCCGCGTCCACGCAATACGGCTACAACGATCTGTCGCGCGAAAAGGACCCGCGTTTTTCCGGCCTGATCAGCAACATCTGGGCCGATGGCCGCGTCGGCGCGCTGATGTCGGTGTCCTACAGCGAGCGCCACCTGCGCGAGGAAGGCTACAACCCGGTGCGCTGGGAGCACGGCAACTACCGCAACTCCAACCAGAGCACCGCCACCAACAACGGCACCTATGGCTTCTGTTCGCCGGTGGGCTACAACCCGCAGACCCCGCGCAACCCGCTGGCCAACGAAACCCCTGCCGGGGTCGGCTCGCAGGCCAACCAGGACCGCAACAACGGCTGGGGCAGCTACGGCATCAGCGCCGCCAACTGCGGCACCGGCATTCCGCGCCCGGCCAACACGCCGGAGAACATCCAGGCCTACGAAACCGCCACCAACGCCTGGATTCCGCGCTACCCGCGCTACATCCGCACCGATCACGAGATCAAGCGCCTGGGCGTCACCGGCGCGCTGCAGTTCAAGGTCAGCGACGACACGCTGCTGAACTTCGACATGCTGTATTCCAAGCTGGACAAGGACCAGCGCGAAGACTCGGTCGGCGCCAACCTGCACCGCACCGCCAACTTCGGCGGCAAGACCCAGATCGCCGTGCGCGAAGCGCAGGTGGACGACCAGAACCGCCTCACCTATGGCGTGTTCGACAACGTCGATTTCCGCACCGAATCCAGCAACATCGAAGAATCCACCGAGTTCAAGCAGTTCAGCCTGGACCTGCAGCACCGCTTCAACGACCAGGTGCGCGTCAATGCATTGGTCGGCCACTCGACCTCGGACTACGAACGCCCCGAGTTCTCGATGGTGAGTTTCGACAACACCAACCTGGACGGCTTCGTGCTGGACCGGCGCGGTGGCGGCGATTACCCCAGCATGAGTTTCCCGTTCGATGCGGGCAACCCGAATAACTGGCAGTGGCTGGGCTATGGCGCAGTGCCGGTCAACAGCAACGGCACCGCGCGCGGCACCAACATCAGCGAGGTGCGGCTCAACCCGCAGTCGGTGGGCAACACCTTCGATACCGCCAAGGTGGATCTGGAATTCAACATCAGCCCCACCTTCACCTTCCGCACCGGGCTGGCCTACAAGAACTACGACATGGACACGTCGGAGTCGCGCAACATCTCCTACGGGCGCCTGGCGCAGGCCTTGCCGGCCGGTGTGGGCGTGGGCGATTTGAGCACCAACCTGGACGGCTTCGGCCGCAGCTTGAACGGCAGCTTCCCCACCACCTGGGTGATTCCGGATTTCCAGAAGGTCGCCGACCTGCTCAACATCAATTGCGACTGCGACACCGGCGTGCCCGGCGGCGACTACCGCCTGGCCGATGTCGGCCACTTCGGCTCGTCCAACAACAACTTCGCCGTCAACGAAAAGAGCCTGGGCACCTACCTGCAGCTGGACTTCAACACCGACCTGTGGGGGCGCGCGCTGCGCGGCAACCTGGGCGTGCGCTATGTGCAGACGCAGATCGCCGCCAGCGGCTATGCGCCGTGCACGGCCACCGCGGCCGGCGCCATCTCGCCCAACTGCCAGTCGTTCTTCGGCGTGGCCAGCGCCACCGCCGCGGCCGGCGAGCGCCTGCTGGTGCCCACCACGGTCAACCACAACTACCGCGACATCCTGCCCTCGTTGAACCTGTCCTGGGATGTCAGCGACGAGGTGGTGCTGCGCTTCGGCGCGGCCAAGACCATGGCGCGCCCCACGCTGGCGTATCTGTCGCCCAGCGTCAGCGGCGGGCCCACCCAGTATTTCGACGACGGGCGCTTCTTCTCGATCAACCTGGGCAACCCCAAGCTCGACCCGTTCCGTTCCACCAACTACGACCTCAGCGCCGAATGGTATTTCCGCGAGGGCTCGCTGTTGTCGGCGGCGGTGTTCTACAAGGACATCGACAGCTACGTGCAGCGCACCCGCGTGCTCAGCACCTGGGAAGCGATGGGCTACTCGCTGGACCTGCTCCCCGCAGGCTTCACGCCAGACACCATCTTCAACGTGCAGAGCTACTTCAACACGCCCGGCGGCCCGCTCAAGGGCTTCGAGCTGACCTACCAGCAGGCCTTCGACTTCTTGCCCGGCTTCTGGCGCAACTTCGGCATCCAGCTCAACTACACCCAGGTCGATTCCAAGATCAATTACCTGTTCAGTACCGCCGGCAGCAGCAATACCAGCATCACCACCACCGCCACCGAGCGCGACCTGCTCAACCTCTCGCCGCAGTCCTACAACGCCACCGTCTACTACGACGACGGCCGCTTCAGTGCGCGCGTGTCCACCAGTTATCGCGATGGCTACATCAACAACATCCTGGCCCAGGAAGACGTCTACGACCTGGATGGCAAGCGCCTGGTCACCGCCGACGTGACCGGCAAATACAGCGTGGAAAACGTGGATTTCAACATGTCCTACAAGCTCAACGACCAGCTGTCGCTGACGTTTGAGGCCATCAACCTGCTCGACACACCCGACCGCCGCTACGTCGATTCCACGCTGGAACTGCCCGACAAGTACACCGTCACCGGGCGCCAGTACTACATCGGCGCGCGCTACAAGTTCTGACAGGAGAACAGCAATGCAACCGCATCGCAGGATCGTGTTACGCACGCTCGCCGCCACCGTCTTGCTGGCCGGGCTGTCGCTCGGCAGCACCGCTGCCATCGCCGCCGACCCGGTCTACACCGTGGCCAAGCAGGGCAGCGCCGGCTACCGCACCGTGCAGGCCGCCATCGACGCCGCCGTGCAGGGCGGCAAACGCGCGCAGATCAACATCGGCGCCGGCACGTACCAGGAACTGATCGTGGTGCCGGCCAACGCCCCGGCACTCAGGCTCACCGGCGCCGGCCCCACCCAGACCATCATCACCTACGACAACTACGCCTCGCGCATCAATCCGGCCACCGGTACCGAATACGGCACCTCCGGCTCGTCCAGCGTCATCATCGCCGGCAACGACTTCACCGCGGAAAAACTCGCCTTCGGCAATCACGCCGGCCCCGTCGGGCAGGCGGTGGCAGTGCGCGTGGATGGCGATCGCGCCGCGTTCCGCAACGTGCGCTTTCTCGGCTATCAAGACACGCTATATCTGCGCAATCCCAAGCTGTCCTACTTTCTGGATTGCTATGTGGAAGGCACCGTCGATTTCATCTTCGGCGGCGGCACTGCACTGTTCGAAAACGCACAGCTGCACTCGCTAGGCGATGGCTATCTCACTGCCGCCTCCACCCCGCAGGAGAGCGCACACGGCTTCGTATTCCGCAATGCACGCGTCACCGCTGCCAGCGGCGTGTCGCGCGTGTTCCTGGGCCGGCCGTGGCGCCCGTACGCCAGCGTGAGCTTTATCAGCAGCCAGCTCGGCGCGCACATCGTGCCCGAGGGCTGGAACAACTGGGGCAACACCGCCAACGAGGCCACCGCCCGCTACAGCGAATACCAGAGCAGCGGCGCCGGCGCCGACCCGTCGCGCCGCGTGAAGTGGTCGCGTCAGCTCAGCGCCGCGCAAGCCGCTGCATTGGATCGCAACACCATCCTCGGCACATGGAGGCCGTTCTGATGATCCGTTCGCACCTGCTCCGTTTCCACACGCTCGCCTTCGCTGGCGCCTTGCTGCTGGCTCCGCTGTCGGCACTGGCCGACAAGATCGCCGACAACATGCTGCTGCTGCAGACCGCCTCCGGCGGCTGGTCCAAGCAATACAAGGGCGTGGCCGTGGACTACACCCGCACCTTCACCGCTGCGGAAATCGCCGAGCTGCAGCAACCCGGGCGCAAGGACGACGCCACCATCGACAACAAGGCCACCACCTACGAGGTCGGCTACCTCGCCACCATTTACAAGACCGAGAAGAACGCCAAGTACGTGGCAGCCGCCAAGCGCGGCGTGGATTACCTGCTCACCGCGCAGTACGCCAACGGCGGCTGGCCGCAGTTCTACCCGGACCTGTCGTCCTACCATCACCAGATCACCTACAACGACGATGCGATGGTGCGCGTGCTCAACCTGCTGCAGGACATCAGCGAGGGCAAGGGCGACACCGGCGCGCTGCTGCGTGCCAGCCACGGCGCACGCGCACGCCAGGCGGTGACCAAGGGGCTGGAATGCGTGCTCGCCACCCAGGTCAAGATCGGCGGCACGCTCACCATCTGGGGCGCGCAGTACGACGAGGTCACGCTCAAGCCGGCCAAGGCACGCGCGTATGAGCTGGCGTCGCTGGCCTCCAGCGAGTCGGTGAGCATCGTGCGCTTTTTGATGCGCCAGCCCAACCCGTCCGCGCAGATCAAGACATCGGTCGAGGCCGCTGCACGCTGGTTCGACACCCACCGCATGCGCGATCTGGCCACCAAGAAGATCGACGACCCCACCCAGGAAACCGGCAAGGACGTGATCCTCATCGCGCAACCGGGTGCGTCACTATGGGCGCGCTTCTACGACCTGCAGAATCAACGCCCGCTGTATGCCAACCGCGAGGGCAAGGCCTTGACCGAGTACATGCAGGTGCCCAACGAGCGCCGCGTCGGCTATGCCTGGCATGGCACCTGGCCGGACAAGCTGTTGAAGGACGACATTCCCAAGTGGAAGGCCGCAAACGGGCTGTAGTGGACGCAGCCATCGCATTACCGCACGCGGCGCATGCTGGCGCGCAGCACGCAGGCACGGCATGTACGCTCGTACGTGCCGGCCCGCGTGCCCGCCGCCAACCGTGTGCCGCGTGCTGCGTTGCGGTGGCACGTTGCAGTGTCTGTCGCCCGTGCGTTGCGGCAGTGGTTTTGAAGCAGTGGTTTTGAACCAGACGAGGTGCGTGTGCTGAAGGTTTGGATGGGTTTGTTGTGTCTGATCGCGCTGCCGGCAAGTGCGGCCACTTCCACGGCCCCGGAGTTGCTATTCCGGGTCTCGGCCGACCGCGACCTGCAGGCCGATGTCGCCCGCGGCGACGGCGTGCCCAACTTCCGCGACAAGATCACGCTGGTGCCCACTGGCAAGCGCGGCAACGCCATCGAATGGGCCGACGACGGCGTGCTGTCGTGGAATGCGCCCGGCAACCTCTACACCCAGCGCGGCACGCTCGGCTTCTTCTGGCGCGCGCGCTATCCCGTTGGCGAAGCGCCGTTCGTCATCTTCCGGGTCGGCTACGCCGACCACACCAGCTGGGACATGGCCTGGCTGCGCATCGACTGGAACGGCCACGGCTTCGATGCTTTCGTCACCGACGCCAACCTCGCGCGCAGCCGCGTCTCCTTCAAGCTCGACAAGAATCCCGCCGCCAGCGCGTGGACCCACATTGCGTTTGCCTGGGACGAATCCCGCGGCGTGCGCCTGTATGTCGATGGCAAGGAAGCCGCCCGCGTGGACTGCGGTGCGCCCTGCGCCAACGGCGGCGCGCTCGACTTCGACGCCGCGCTGGACCAGTTCGGCCTGGCCGGCCGCGTGATGTCGCCGCACCAGGTGCAGAGCCGCTACAACTTTTTGCGCGGCAGCGACTTCGACGAGATCCGCATCTACGACCGCATGCTCGACGCCAGCGGCGCCGCCGCGCTCGCACGCCTGCAGGAGCCCGCCAGCGCCGAGCCGGCTACACCGGCATCGCAACACGCCGCCTTCCTGCATCGCTTTGGCTGGGACAACGGCCACGCACCGCCACTGCTGGATGCACCGGTCACCCGCATCCGCAAGGTCGAGTTCACTGACGCGCGCGACCTCAAGCAATGGATGTGGAAGGCCACCGACGGCATCGCCGAAACCACCTGGCCCGGCGTCTACAACCGCTCTCGCCTGCCCGGCCGCAACGACTACTTCCAGCTGCCGGACTGGAACACCTATGTCGAAGGCGGCAAGGCGCTGGATCTCACCCTGCCGGACGAGCCGGTCAACCGCATCGAGCTGCGCGGCGCCGCCTACGGCCAGGCCAGCTACACCGCGCCCGCTGCCGGCGGTGCCACCACTGCGCAGGCGCAACTGCTGTTCGCACGCGCACAAGGCGTGGTGCGCAGCGTGGACCAGTTCCCCGAGCGCCGCGGTGGCACCCTGCGCTTTGCCAACACCGCGCAGGAAACCCCCATCCAGGAAATCTGGGCCTACAACGTGCAGCCGGGCGCCGTGCCCAAAGGCAGCGCGCAACTCAGCTACACCGTGCGCAGCGACATCCAGCCCGACTACGACAACCTCGCCCCCTTGCGCGATGTCATCGCCGGCCGCTACCCGCCGGGCGAGCGCCAGACCGTGGTCGCGCTGCCCACCAAGGCACCGGCGCGCAAGCGCCCCAGCGACAAGGCGGCGGCAAGCGCGCAGCGGCCCATCGTGCACATCCTGGTGCCGTCCAGCCTGGGCAACCCGCCGCCGGACCAGGCGCTGATGCGCAGCTGGTCCTACGGCTGGGAGAACATGCACGACGGCCTGGACGGCATCGCCATCACCCTGCCGGCGCTCAACCTGCCGGCCACCCACAACGGCAGCATCCCGCTCAACATCCGCATCAAGGACCCCATCTGGCCGGCACGCGACATGATCGATGTCTCGGTCGCGGTCGCCCCCGGCCAGGCCCGCACGCTGTGGCTGGACCTGCGCGACAGAATCCTCAGCAACGACAGCCTGATGCTCAGCATCGCCGCCGCCGCGCCCGGCTTCGATGCCAACGCGCTCGATGGCACCCAGCTGCAGTTGGTGTTCAAGCCGCGCGCCGAGGCCATCACCGAGCACGTCGCCGACCGCTTCAACCAGGTCAAGGACAACTGGGGCTTTCTGGTGGAAGAACACACGACCTCCAAGCGCCAGCTGCTCTACAAGCGCCTGGATGCCGACATCACCGACCTGCTGCGCGTGGACCCGGACAATGCGCTTGGACGCGAATACTGGAACGACATCAGCTACGCCAACCAGGGCGCGTTGCCTGTCGAACTGCCCACCGTACCCAAGGGCGTGCCCGCCTGGGCGTTCTGGCAGCTGCAAGACCTTAGCGCCACCCGCCTCTACATCCGCTGGTGGATCGAGCAGCGCCAGGTGGCCTACGGCGATTTCGGCGGCGGCATCTCCGACGACTCGGACCTGGTGCAGCAATGGCCCGGCGTCGCCCTGATGGGCGTTGACCCGGACATGCTCAACGCCTCCATGCTGGCGCTGTCCGATGCCAACTACCGCAACGGCATGTTCACCAACGGCCTGTCCACCATCGAAACCGACGAGCTGCATTCCTACGAGGAGGGCATCAACCTCAACAGCGCCCTGCTGTACCTCAACTGGGGCGACCCGCGCACCGTCGAGCGCCTGATGGAAACGGTGAAAGCCTTCGACACCATCATCCAGGTCAACCCGCAAGGCCACCTGCTGTTCGCCAGCAACTGGTTCGGCGGCCGCAAGGTTTACCGCGAGCCCAACTGGCAATGGCAAAAACCGTACTCCTTCCCCATCGTGCACCCGGCCATCCTGCTGGGCGGCTATAACGCCGACCCCAACAGCCGCCGCATCGTCACCGGCCTGGCAGACGGCTACCTCGCCCACGCCTACACCAACGCCAAGGGCAACTGGGCCCTGCCCAACGAGATCAACTGGCAAACCGGCAAGACCCGCGGCGGCGAACTGTTCGAAGGCAGCGGCGGCGCCGACACCTTGCATACCTTCTGGGCCGCCTACCGCTTCACCGGCGAGCAGCGCTATCTCAAGCCCATCGACTACCGCGTCGCCAACAGCGGCCCGAATGGCCTCTCGCTGCTCAATGAAAACTTCCTCGATGTCATGGGCAAGCGCAACGACTGGAGCGGCAAGCTCATCGATGCAGCCAACAAGGACGACGGCAGCGCCCCGGACTTCCCGCACCATGTGGCCTGGGAGCACACCGGCAACCTCGAGTATCTCGCCGCCATTTACCGCAGCGAGGCAAGAGAGAAACTGCAGAACTTCTACATGAACACCGAAGGCCACTGGTGGAGCGACCGCGTGGAATCCCCCACGGTCAACCTGCAACGCGCCCGCCTGGGCGGCGTGGCGCTCAAGCGCAACCAGACCTACCCCGGCCACACCGTCAGCTGGCGCTTCGCCGATCCAGAGGCCGCCACCCAAGTGGCCATCGCCATCCCCGCACCCCGGCAAGACCGCTTCACCGTCATCGCCTACAACACTTCCAGCAAGACTCAGCGCGCCAGCATGACCGGCTGGAACGTCGCCCCGGGCCAATGGCGTATCACCCAGGGCGTGAGCAAAGCCAATGACGGCAAGCTCGACAGCAACGCCAAGACGCAAGAGGCCGCTTTCGAAAAAAGCGCTTCCATCGACATCGACTTCCCCGCAGGCCGCACCACCGTCCTGCAGCTCGAACGCATCGCAGCCACCACCCCGGTCGAACTGCGCCCGGACCTGGGTATTGGCCACGGCGATGTGCGCGTGACTGCCGATGCCATCGAGGTCACCGTGCACAGCCTCGGCCATGCCGATGCGCCGGCCGGGTTTGTGGTGCTGGAGGATGCGCGTGGCAAGGAGTTGGCGCGGGCGGGGTTCCCGTCGTTGGAGGCTCCGCGGGATTTGGTGGCGAAGACGGCAGTTGTGCGGTTGGCGGTGCCGGCGGGTAGCAGTGGTAAGGGCGGGCGCTTGCGGCTGGTGACGGAAGGTGAGGTTGCTGAGGTGACTCAACGCAACAACATGCTGGCGGTACCGTGGAAGTAGGCAACGAGCTCGAGTGCCGGGTTTCTTAGATCCCGGCATTCGGCCACAAGGAACTTCGCGTAAAAGAATCAGCCCGCAAAGACGCGGCCTAACACCAGGCGTCAAAGGTAGGGACGCAGCTGAAAAGAGATGACTTCAAATGTTTATGTTGATTGACCGCGGTCAGGGAGTCGGCGAGGATCCTGTTATGCCGCGCTTAGGCGGTCCAATGGTAGTTAGGCCTCAGTGTAAGGAGATTGTTCGTGACGAAGGAAGAAGCATATTCAATCATCCGGAGAGTGGCAGAAGCATTTGCAAGTGGCGACTGCTCCAATCTTCCAACAATGGGAGAGATTGAACAGGCTGGTGCAATTATCGCCGCGATTGCTCAACAGAAGAAGCCGGAGATGGAACGGGACGGTGCCGGGCTTAAGACGCTAAGCGAAAAATTAGTCGCGTACTTGAAATCGTTGGCGAATGCTGCTGTCCAGACAGAAAAGCTCGCCGAAGATGCTGCGATCTCGCGAGAAGCGATTCTCTGTGAAATTCCCGACCTTGATGAGAAGCTCCCAAAAGCCCGGCGGAAGATGTGAGGCCTAACAATTCGTTCAAGCCGAGACCGCTTCGCGGCTCGGCTTAAATGGTGACGTGTACCATCAAGCTGTGCCGCGCAGCGGTCCGGCTTAACTCAGGTGTTAGACCGTGGTGGAGCAAGTCAGTTTGTCAGTCCTGCTTCGGTCGGTTCGCTGGCATGCAGGGAGTCGGCTCCGGACAGCAGTCATCACCGTTTTGGGTCGCGGTGAGTTCGACGCTTCGCCCGTGCCCGTAGCTGCCGTGCCGCGCTCATTGCGTCTAGCTTCGGTGGCACCACGCGATTCGGCATTGCTGGGCAAGCTCCATCCCGCAAGCTGTGGCACACTCGATCCAGGCGGCAGCGCTGGGGAGCATGGTTGCACCATCCAACCTGTGCGCCACTCACTGCCTAACAACTCATTCAAGCCGAAGTTGCTTCGCAACTCGGCTTAATTCAAGCGTTAGATGGCACATGACGATTGATCGCATCATCCCGGACGTAGAAGCCCTGCTTGCTCTCGAGCCAGAGGAGTTGGGTGGCATCGTGCTTCGGTACCTTACGACGGCTGAAAAGAGCGAGTTGAACATCCACAACTTCACTCTCAATCACAGTATCGCTAGCTATCCGCCTGCAAAGCACGAGACAGCGCGGCGCGCCCTGATGGAAGCGTGGATTTGGCTAGAGAGGGAAGGCTTCTTGGCACCTCAACCGGATAACGTGGCTACTTGGCGTTACATCACGAGGCGTGGCCTGCGGGCTGCGGAAGCAGAGAATTTTGCGGCGTATCAGGCCTCCAATCTGCTGCCAAAATCTCAGCTTCATCCTGTCATTGCGCAGAAGGTCTGGGCCACGTTTCTTCGCGGAGACTATGACACCGCCGTCTTCCAAAGCTTCAAAGAGCTTGAGGTTCATGTCCGCAACGCGGCCGGTCTGGAAGCAACAGACATCGGCATGGAGTTGATGAGAAAAGCATTTCGGCCGGAATTAGGTCCATTAACGGACACCTCATTGCCTAAGGGCGAACAAGAGTCGCTAATGCACCTAATGGCAGGCGCAATTGGCTCGTACAAAAATCCATCTAGCCATCGATCGGTCACTATCGAGGCAGAGGAGGCGGCTGAGATGATCGGGCTGGCAAGTCACCTCTTACGTATCGTTGATAAGCGGAGTGCCATCTAACAACTCATTCAAGCCAAAGCCGCTTCGCAGCTCCGAATAACGGGGTCAGGTTCACTTGAGAAGGCAACCTGACCCCGTTCCGTTCCGTTCCGTTAGAAAAAAGCGCGGCCATCGACGTCGACTTCCCTGCAGGCCGCACCACTGTCCTGCAATTCGAACGGATTGCAGATGCCACACCGGTCGAACTACGCCCGGACCTGGGCATCGGCCATGGCGATGTGCGGGTGAACGCAGACGCCATCGAAGTCACCGTGCACAGCCTTGGCCATGCCGACGCACCGGCCGGATTTGTGGCGTTGGAGGATGCGCGTGGGAAGGAGCTGGCGAGGGTGGGGCTTCCGGCGCTTGCCGCGCCACGCAATCTGCAGCCAATCACCTCGCAGGTATGCCTGCCACTAACCAACCCGGCAAATCAAAAAACCGCGCAATTGCGTGTGCTTGCCGAAGGCAGCGCCCAAGAGATTGCCGACCTCAACAATAAACTCGCTCTACCCACCCTGGCCAAGCCGGCAACCGCAAAAAACAGCCAATAACCCAACATACCAAGCCCTTCTCCCGCACGCGGGAGAAGGTACCCGAAGGGCGGATGAGGGCAAAGCCGATTAAGCCAAAGATCAATCGCGCAAGCGCATTGACGCAACCCAAAAACTCGGCGAGGATCAAGGCACGCAGTACTTAATAAAGCTGCAAAGCCACACATTTCTTCAGGGGGAAGAAACAATGTTGAGCAAGGTATGGAGCATCGTGGCACTGACTGTGGCCGCACTGGGATTGTTTACCGCCTCCGCGCAGGCGCGCGTCAGGGCCGCCGGTTCGCACCACACCACCAGTCACGGCGGTCACTACAGCGCAGGCCACGGCGCCTCGCACAAGGGTGGCAGCTACCGCAGCATCAGTACCAACAACCACTATCGGC
Organism: Xanthomonas sp. BRIP62418; assembly: GCF_003993495.1. Classification (NCBI taxonomy): domain Bacteria; kingdom Pseudomonadati; phylum Pseudomonadota; class Gammaproteobacteria; order Lysobacterales; family Lysobacteraceae; genus Xanthomonas; species Xanthomonas sp. BRIP62418. Next base: position 40,044 of record NZ_QEZG01000033.1, on the reverse strand, counting down.
GTCACAAGTCCTAGCAGGCCTCAAGCCAACGCCACTCGGAAGTGCTGCGTGATGCAGGAACTAGGACGCAAAGAATGCGCTATCAAAAACTCCTGAAGCTACTCGCCGGCCTTGCCGGCGTCATGCTCGCAGCGACAGGCGCGTTGCTGGTGGCGGTGGTTGCAGCAGGCCAGGTACGTGAGGGACAGACGGGCGCATTAATCAGCGGCATCGGATTTCTGGTGATGGCCGCTCCTGCGCTGGCAATGCCGTTCTCCTTACGCGCTGCCAAGCGATTGCTGATGCTAACGCTGTGCTGTCTCGCGGCACTCGCGATTTGGCTTTCCTTCTGGCCGAAAGAAGGCGTCACACCGACGCTACACCTGCGAGTTGCCGTCCTTGCGTTCCCGGCACTTCTGATACTCCGCATGCTGCTGGCTCGCCGTCGCAAGATGACGAAGCTTAGTACTGACAATTAATTCAAAGAGCAGGCCCGACGTTGTCCCACGTAGTTCAAACGGTAGGAAAATCGATGGATATGATTCGCGTAAACTCGTCAGCCATCAGCGCCATTGGCTACGACCCGGCTAGCATGCGTATGAAAATTCAATTCGTGCAGGGCCACACATACGATTTCTGCGGAGTGCCCTCGCACGTGTTTCAGGGGCTTCTCAATGCGGGCTCAAAAGGAATTTACTACAACGAACACATTCGGGATCGATACCAATGCTGATTCAATAATTTCGAAAATTGGAAAGTGGATTTTGTCAATGGTTAAGTAAGAAGATGACGTAATTTACCAGGGGTAACAGGCCGAAATGAAGATCCGATCCGTTGGCATCAAAAATTTCCGTACGTTAAAAAACGTAACGATCCCTTTTGATAGCGTAACGACTTTGATTGGACCAAACGGTACTGGCAAGTCCACCGTACTCCGAGCGCTCGACTGGTTCTTCAATGGCAAGCCTGGTTCGCTGACAGCGAATGATTGCTCCTTTGGAGCAACGGACGAAGATATTGAGGTTCAAGTTACCTTCGAAGACCTCACGGAAAAAGATAGGGAGGCGCTCGGGAAGTATGCGCCAGACGGCGTTACTTCGTTCACTGCGTGGAAGCGCCGATCGCCTGATTGTATCGACGTGCTTTCCGCCAATGCCAAAGGTTTTCCTGATTTTAATTCAATTAAGGGAGCAAGCAGCGCCACGGCCAAGAAGGAACTGTACGCGAATCTCCGACGTGAGCGTCCTGAGCTCGAGCTTCCAGCAGCAAATACTGGCCAGGCTGTCGATCAGGCGATGACAACTTGGGAGGCAGCCCACACCGCTCAGCTTTTGGATGCGCCCGAGGCATTGCAGACCAACTTCTTTGGCTTCAATAGTGGCGGCAAGATGGGCGGACTCTTCGACTTCGTTCTGGTAACAGCAGACCTTCGTGCAAGCGAAGAGTCAATCGACGGGAAGGCAAGTATCATTGGGCGAATTCTTGAGCGTTCGATTGATCGTACTGCTGCTGATGAAGCGATAGCAGAAATCGTTGCAGATGCGCGCGCGAAGCAGCAGCAGGTCTATCAAGATAAATTCAGGGAGCAGCTTGGGGCTATCACAACGCAGCTCAATGAAGTCGTTACAACCTATGCGCCAGGCCGGATAATTACTGTTTGTCCGGCTGAAGTCGAACTCAGGGCACCCCGCACAACATTTGATGTGGCAGTACTCGATGGCACCACGGAAACAGCAGTGGAACGTCAAGGGCACGGCTTTCAACGTACGCTACTGATCTCCGCCCTACAACTTTTGGCGCAGTCGGGTGCAGCTTCAGCCGAGGGAGTGATATGTCTGGCAATTGAGGAGCCAGAGCTTTTCCAGCATCCTATCCAGGCACAGACTTTTGCAAAAGTATTAAGATCGCTTGCAGACGATTCGACTAAGCGCATTCAGATAGCCTACGCGACGCATAGTCCTTACTTTTTAGAAGCGCGCCATTTCCACCAAGTCAGGCGGCTGACTAGATCGACAGATGCGGTGCCGGTCGTAACGGTTCATTTTGCTACTATCGAGGGAGTGAAAGAAAAGCTGGATGGCATAGTAGATAGTGGCGTAGTTGATCGCAGACTTGACCATAATGTAGCCGATCAACTTTCCATAGCTCTGTTTGCGAATCGAGCATTTCTCGTGGAGGGAACAACCGAATCAGCTGTATTTTACGGCGTTGGGGATAGAAATTTTCCCGGAAGTCTTGAGGCTGCAGGAATTTCTATTGTTTCTGTCGGCAGTAAAGCATCAATTCCGCTGGCTCATGCAATTTTGAAATCAGTTGGAGTGCCAGTTTATGCGCTTTTTGATGCCGATAAGGGATTTGAAGATCGAGCCAAGGAAAAGAATAAAAGTCAAATTGAAATAGATAAGGAAAGAAGAAATCACGCAGTAGAAAATCGTAGATTGCTGCGCTACTTCCAACTTCCTGAAGAGGATTTTCCTCCTGCTATTACCTCTGACTTGGTCGCAATATTTGAAGATAACCTCGAGGGATTTTTGCATCTTAGTTGGCCGGATTGGGCAGCTGCTTGCATTAGCGTCGAGGCAGAGATAGGGCTAAATCTTTCAAAAAATCAGCTCGCTTACCGAGCAGCAACACTTCGCTCCGGAGGCATGGTTCCGGAGATGCTGACGAATATTTTAGTCAGGGTGAAGGAGGTGCGATAACAGGGAAAATGGTTACGCTAAATTGATAAGTCGTCCTGAGCTCCCTTTAGAATTTCAAAAATTGTCTAGAGATATGGAAATTATATGAAGCGCCTAAACGTACCCGTTTTGTATTGGATGGCTCCAGCATTTGTGATATTGGTTTTCACGGCCAATTTCTGGTTACTTAAAAATAATCCCGAAAAGGGGGTGCTGGGCGATCTTTTCGGTGCTTCAAATGCGATATTCACCGGGCTTGCTCTTTGTGCTGCAGCAATTGCAGTGCATCTTCAGTCAGTTGAGCTTGCTGAGACTCGTGAAGGACTTGCCACGGCAGATGTAGCGCAATCGAAAAATTTGCTATTGCAAAAAGAAATACTTGAACTGGAGCGTCTTAACGCAATTGTCAGTATAAAACTTAAGAGGGCACAAATAGATGCATCGCTTGCAGAGAATGGTCGGATCACTACTGTGTGGTTTGACGATGAGATCAAGGAAATAGAGGAAAGGATTTTAGGTAAAAAATGAAGTCCTCAGTTAGGATTTCCTTAAGAACGGCGTTGACCGAGAGCGGCGGGAAGCTTCATTTAATGAAGATCCGGACAATTAGTCTGATCTCCAATGATCGATCAACGAACCGAGGGGTTGATTTCGATGCAGCTGACTCTCGGCGAAGCGGAGCACGACGGCAAGCTTAAGCAGATGCGGCGCGAGGTTTTCCGTGGCGAGATGGATCAGGTGGTGCCGTGGAAAGGTCGGAGAATAACGGCTGCAGGTTGAGGTTTTGGCGGAGCGAGTAGGGTTGACTTCATAAGTGAACCCGACCCCATTCCGGCAACAACACGCTGGCGGTGCCGTAAAAGTAGGCAGCGAACTGCAGGAGCCGATGCTATATCTCAGCTTCAGGCTAAAAATAACTCGGCGTAGAGAATTGGCATCGCTATTGGTGACATATAATGAGTTACGACTTTAAAAACCTTTCATTTGCGGATTTTGAGGATCTCGTAAGGGATCTCGTCGGAAAAGAGGAAGGAATACGCTTTGAGGCATTCTGCGCAGGGCCGGATGGAGGCATTGACGGGCGGCACGCTAAGGCCAGCGGGGAAATTATCCTGCAGGCTAAGCATTATGAAAGTTCGCCGTTTACCAAGCTGACGGCGGCCATGAAGCGTGAGCGCCTGTCAATCAACAAGTTAAATTCTATCCGATACATTTTAGCGACATCCTGCAAGTTTACACCCGCTGGAAAAGATAAGCTTGCCGCAATCATAGGCCCAAGCCTGAAGTCGGAAGCGGATATTTTTGGTCCGGAAGATATCAACGGTCTACTGCGGAAGTATCCGGACATTTTAAAGTCACATATAAAACTATGGCTCTCGGGCGCGGGTGTTATCGAACGGGTTGTACGTGCGGCAGCACATACTTTTGCAGCATTTACAAAAGAAGACATCCAGCAAAAAGTTCGTATCTATGCATCAAATCCCAGCTTCGATGAATCTCTATCTAAATTGGAGGAGCATCGGCTTCTCATCATCTCCGGTCCGCCAGGTGTGGGAAAAACGACGCTGGCCGAGATGCTTTGCTATACATTCTTGAACGAGCAATGGGATCTCATTCCTATCCGGAGTCTGGATGATGGGTTTGCTAGCATTAATGACAGTAAAAAGCAGATATTCTTGTTCGACGACTTTCTAGGAAAAATCGCACTCGACCGAAAGGCTCTGGCGCACAAGGATTCTGATCTTGCGCGGTTCATGAGTCGCGTACGTCGCTCGCCGAACGCCCGCTTTATCCTGACGACAAGGGCTTACATATTTGAAGAAGCTCGTAGAGTATCCGAACATCTGGGTGATCAGCGCCTCGATGTCACGAAGTATGTACTTGATGTAGGTATCTATACACGTCGGATCAAATCTAGAATTCTGTACAATCATCTTCTTGTATTAAAAACCCCGCAAGCGCACATTCAAGCGCTCTTAGAGAATAATGAAATCGCGAAAATTGTTGATCACAAGAACTATAATCCGCGTATTGTTGAATCAATGACTGATACATTTCGCGTCAATGGTATAGAGGCTGCTAAATATCCCGCAGCCTTTATTGACGCCCTGAATAACCCAAGTCAGATCTGGGATAAGGCTTTCAGAGTACACATTGATCATCGGTGTAGGCACCTTCTAATAGCTATGTTTTTCCTGTCGGAATACGGGACTTCTCTTTCCACCCTTCGGTCATCCTTCGAGACCTTGCATACGGAGATGAGCAAAGCTTACCGGCTAGCGCATGGGCCTAAGGATTTCGAGGAGGCTCTCCGAATCCTGGAAGGTAGCTTTGTCAACATCGTTGACATTGGCTGGCCAAGTGTTTCTTTTCTCAACCCTTCGCTCAAAGACTATCTTTCAACTTACTTGTTGGACGTGGACCTCCTTGTTCGCATCGTTCCTACGGCGGCTTCCATCGATTGGTTATCGAGCTTGTGGGACTTCGTGCATTCGCACGGGCTCAATGAAGCCGACCAAGCTAAGATCGTCTCAGCTTGCCTTGGTAAGCTGGATATGATCGAAAAGCGCCCAAGCTGGCGTCCCCGAGCAGGTGACGCTGGCTCGCTCGAGTACAACGACGCTGCGAACTCCAAACGTCTTCAAATGCTGATGGACTGGTGGCAGCTCACGAGCGAGCAGCGGATTGCAGACAGCATAATGGAGATCGCTCGTAATCCACAACAGGGCTTCGATGCATGGTCCGATGGCGAGAATCTGATTGAACTAATTTCCAGAGGAGATGAGGAGAGTTATGGCCGGCCTTTCATCTATGAACTCGAATTGCTGGAGATCCTCAAAAAAGCGCTCACGGATACAATAAGGTGCAGTTCAAGTGACATGCTCTCTTCGTTTGTCGATGCTGTAGACGCGTCTAAGGGGTTACCTCCAGAAATTACCGATGCCTTGCGGGTCGCTGTGCTCGAAGAGTTTCAAGAAAATGCTAGCCTCATTCGAGACGATGATAGCGAATCTTCGTTATCCGACCGAATCGACGCCCTAAGGAAGTTTGCGCCGCGTTTCGGTGTGCCGGACAACGTTCTGAATAAAGCACTTTCAGATATTGAGGATCGGATATACGAGATTGAAGACCGGAGTACTCCCGCCTCTTCGCCTAGTTTCCCATCTACAAGAAAATTTGAGGGAGAGAAATTTGACGACCGTGCTCTCCGAGACCTTTTCACAACTCTCCTTGATCGTTAGCTTGGTTAACACAGCTGGGCATAAGACAGAGCTTAGGGTTGTCTTCCAAACACCTCGGCGACATCTGCAGTGGCGTTAGTGGGATGCTGATGAAGGCTCTCCCAATATAGGTAGTTGACATCCCAACAAACCCGCAGCAATCTCTACCACAAGGAGCGTAGAAACTCCTCACACAGCGGTACCCACCTCCGTCAAACCGGTGGGTTTTTTGTGCCTGCAAATTCTGCGGGTGCAACCGACGCGATGCCTGCGTCGGGAGGGCGGCTAATACAACACCCCTCGGGGAAATACGCCCGCCGACTGTGTGCGGTTTCTAACCTCCCGACATCCCCGTCGCCACCCGGCGGCGGGGCCTGTTCGTCAAGGAGGGCTTTGCCATGCGTCGATCCACGTCCCGTCCCAAGCCAGCGCGCAAGCGCGCCACGGTGACACCACCCACCGAGGTCGTCTGGCGCTCGCTCGACCCAACGATTACGCCGCAGCCTTACCTCGACCGCCCCGCCATCCCCGAGCCCCGCCCCGATCCCACCAAGCCGCGCCGCCCAGGCCATCCGCGTGCCCCGCAACACTGCACCGTCGGCTACGGCTACTACCCCGACAGCCACCAACGCATCCCCACGCTGCGCCTGCGTGGCCGCTGGCTGGAACAACTCGGCTTCACCATCGGCAGCAAACTCAACATCCGCATGCGCCACGGCGAGCTGGTTGTCACCGTCGCACCTGCAGAGTGACCAACCCGCCGCACCCCGCGCTCCGCGCGTGCACCCCGCAGTTGGAGAACCCGCATGGTGAATGACACCCTGGCCGGCACCTTCGGCACATCCCCGCGCTTCGGCAACACATGGATGCCGCTGCCGGTCGAACGCGCGACCAATACCTGCATCGCCTGGCATCGGCGCAGCGGCTCAGGCACAACCGCCACTCCACGCACGGCGTACGTCGCACATCCGCGCGCCGCAGTTATGCGCGGCTACGCCCGCGTACGCCACACCACGCGTTGGCGCGTAAGCGAGGAGCCGGCAGCGGGCAGGGCGCGTTTCGACCAGGCCATTGGCGTGTTGCATGCCGACCTGCTTGCCTACATGCGCCGGCGCCTGCGTGACCGCGGCACCGCCGACGACCTTACCCAGGAAACGCTGCTCCGCCTGCTGACCTACCGCGACGCGCCCGACATCGGCGACTATGCGCTGCTGATGTACCGCATCGCCCACAACGTGGTGCTGGAGCATTGGCGCACGCGCCACCGCCGCCACGCCAACGCCCACGTCGCACTGGACCTGATCGCACCACTGGCCGCAGACGGCGCCCACGTCGACCAGATCGCCGACGCCCGCCGCATCCTGCAGCACCTGCACACCCACACGCTGCCCGCACTACCGCCCAGATGCCGCCAGGCCTTCATCCTCAACCGCATCGACGGCCTCACCTACCCGCAAGTGGCCGCAGCCATGGGCATCTCGATCAAGATGGTGGAAAATCACATCAGCCGCGCCCTGGCCGCGTGCCGGGCCGCTGTGCAGTGATGTGCCCGGGTGCGTTGCCTGCCGGATGAGAACATCAGGATGCATCCTCGCCGTGTTGAACACGCATGCCGGTGCGCTACGGCCAGCAAACATCCATGCAGACAAAAAACCCTGCCGAGGCAGGGTTCGATGCATCAGTAACCGGATCCATAAGGGTTGACGGCGTCAGCCCTGGATGGTTCGTACGTCGGCCGTGGTGCTGGCTGGCGATACGTGTTCTGTTCTTTATACGGATCGACAGTTCCAAGTTTTCCGGTGTATGGATTCACATTCCCACGTGTCGAATAATTGTCGAGCGTTGTGCTGTTGGCCTCACTGCGATAGTGAGGTTGCACATAAGTGCCGTCAGCGCGGTGGTAACCATTGACACGGGTCTGCGCGCACACTGAAGCGGAGGCCAGTGCTACCACGATCGCCAAAACGATCTTTGCCTTTTTCATGGATGTTTCCTCGTAACGACTTGATGGTCTATGCGTGGCCGCAGAAGACGAACGACATGAGGGCAGGTCTGGCCCGAGTGATGCGGCCAGATTGGGCCATCGGCTTCACCGCGCTCCAGCTCGGTAGTCGGTAACCATTGCCTTGGTCACGTCCTTTGGGTAGCACAACGGGGCGTAGCCACCGCCACGGCTATATGCGCTTCTACCGCCGCAGCTGCTGCCATTGCGTGCCGCGTTGTACGGGCAGGGGCAGTTGCCGGGATAGGCATCGATCGATTGTTGAATCAGCAGCGTCTTGATGTTGGCATCAGACAACGCTGTGGAAGGTCCTTTGGCAAGCGCGTGTGGCGCAAATGCCATTGCCAACGCAAGCAAGCAGAACTGCAGTCGCATGGGTTTGTCCTAATATCGCACGTAGGGTGCGCCCCAGAACATGCAAGTCATGTTCCCCACGTCTTATCGAGTTCGCTCTCACATATGCCATAAATGGCTGTGCTCGCTTTCGTCCTATTCAAGCGCATACGCTGCGATCGCTTGAAGGTGGAAGCTAGCGAGCTCTTCAACAGCCAGGACCAGAAATGACTCCAAATGACTTTGTTAGTGCGCTGAAGACCCAATGCGCGGACGCAGCCGTTCACGACTGCGTGGAACTTCTTGAGGCCCCGCCGGGCCGTAGGCCCGAACAATCTTTGGTTAGCTTGTCCGTCTGGTATCGCGGTCTCGCTCCTGCCGACAAAGCCAACGTTGTCGCCGCATTGCAAATGGCGGCCGATGCAACGCTGTTCGGCGTCTTGTGCGTTATCGACGGTATTCGCGCTATCGAGGATCAATCAACCAAGTCCAAGTTCAGACTCACAGCCACATGCAATGGTTCAACGTCACTCATAGCGCCCGGACCCGAAGATCTTCATGCTCTTCTATAGACAGATTCTCTGTAAGAAACGAAGTGCGCAGCGCACATGCAGCAGAGACCGTCTAGCTCTGGCGTAGCGCGCCGCAGGTGAGCTGGGCTGTACCTCACACAAGACGATGAGGCCACAAGAAGTAGAGTCAGGTTAATCTAATGAGTCGACTTGACCTCTCATCCCTTCATGGCGCATCCGCAATGCAAACATGGTTGCGATTTTTTATGCTGGACTCGATATCGTTGAATGATTGACCAAGAGCCCAGAATACGGGAATATCGTACAGTAGTAGTCTAATCGCTCACTGCGGATTACAAAGGAATTCATGGATGAATAAGAGGATGCGTCCTTCTCTTAGTGGTCTGATCAATGCTTACAGCAAAATCGGTCTCATATTATTGGCGGTTGCCGCACTGGTTTTTTTGAGGGGCCTAATCAAGGCTCCTTCGCCCAGCGACGAGATCCGGCAGTTGGTTGTCATCGGCCTTGCCGTGATGGGTGTCATCCTGTGCACGCTTGGCTTTCTTATAGTCAAGCAGCCTGATGGCAGATAGGCTTTGTCTAACTCTGGCTTTGATAGATGTCCATTGGCAATCTTCTATCAACGCAGCTTGCTATGAAAGTTGGCTTATGCCGCCTCATTTTAGTGTGCTGAGGTCTCTAATCTGCAGGACATTGACCGGGCCAATGAAAAGCAAGAGAGCGATGGATAAGCAGGCATTTAACTGTTGCGTCACGGGACTGGGCCAGCTACCGGCGCATCTCAGCTCGGCGGCCAGCCGGCCGCGCCTAGTCCTCACACCGCGCGTGGTCGACATGCTACCCTGACCAACGCCATTCTGGCGGAGACGGAACATCAGGTGACCCAGCCGACACCATTGCAAGCGGTGTCAGGGGCTTCTCGCTGAGCCACGCTTGACGCAGGTCGCCCAGAGACAAGCACGTCATTTCAATCACTACCAGGGACGTATTCATCATGAAGCTACGTAGCATTGCCACCACTTTCGCACTGGCTGCGGCTTTAAGCCTTGGCGTGAGCGCCCCAGCGCGCGCCCAAGCGGGAGATCCTTGCTCGGTCTTTCTTTGCATGGCCAGCATGACCGCCCCAAGCAAGCCAGGAGGTCCTGCTTGTGCAGCGCCGATCGCCGTCTTCCATTCCATTCAGATATGGAGCCCCGCCTTCAACCCTTCAGCCACGGCGGCGGCACGCCGGGCATATCTGATGACATGCCCAGGCGTGGTCCCAGTGAATCAGGCCACCTTGGAAGCTATCATCGGGCAGTGGGGCTACACACCTTGACGGGATTCGACCACTAGCTCAGGAACTTACTTCTGAGACGTTGCGTGTATGCCGACGCGCCGTGTTCGCCGTGGGCATCGCAATGCTTCTCTATGCAATCGGACTCCTACGCCTCGGCTAGTAGCAAGTGCGCCCGTTACCCTCGCATGGTCGCCCGCAGAAAAGCTGCACTCTGTGTTTTTTTACTTGCTTAGGTGGCCGCATTCACGATGAGCGCGGTAGGCACATTGCACGATTATCCACCAGCCAATGAAAACGGGGTCGGGGTTTACTTGAGGCCCGGCCTGACCCCGTTATCCGTAAGCAACGCTACCAGACGGCAAACGGTGCATCGACGACGATCGTCCGACGCAATTCGTCTGGAGCTGCAGTGCCACCCGAAGTACAAGAACTGCAAGACGCCATTACGTCTATCCCTGGCATTACCGATGCAGCGGTGGACAAGGTGGATCTTTCTGATGTCACGGAAAGCGACTTCAGTCTTCTTCCGTATGCCGACCTGCCGCTCGGCGCGTTGAAGCGCACAAAGGGAGGCTTGGACAACGAGCTTGCCATCTCCGTCAACTTTGGTATCACGCGCGATCCGAAAGGCCTCAAGGCACTCGAGTTCATTTCCTGGTGGGTACGCGATTCGGCGCGAGCGGGCGAGCCGATGCAGATCAAGAGCGTTGCGCTTCCACCCATCGGCGATCAGTTTGGCACGTCACTTCGCTTTTGCATCGATTATTTCTACGCTGATCCTGAGCAGGATATCGGCAAGCTACTGTCCAAGGTAGGGAAGTTGGCCGTTGAGCTCAACAGCGCAAAGGGCTTATATCCTCAGGTCGTTGCGTCCTGATAATGCAGTCAAGCCAAACCCGCCACCGCGGATGTCCTCGCGCAGCTGCCGACGCAGCGGGCAAGTGGGATTGCCGAGTGTCACCGCACAGACAGGGCTGCCTGTTACTGGCCTTGGCCTGATCTCAAGCTAAGCTGAAGACGCTCGCTTCTCCATTCCTTGTGTCGTACGCCACCAATGCCTCCTGGAAGGCGTCAGCGCTGCCAACGAGCTCACCGTCACTGCCCCAGATGGCAGACCGGCCCGCTCCTATGAAAGTGTCGGCGGGCCTACACAGTTCGCCATCAAGACAGTCATGGAATGCTTTCTTGCAATCGTCGGATAATGATTGTAGGCCGATGTCACGCCTCTTTCCGACTTGGCCACGCTTGCCAGATACACGCCAGCACCTGACGCTGCAACTTGTTCCGCATGGCTTGCCTGCAGTGACTCGTAGCAAATGGCAGGCGCCAGCACCTGATCTGCGTGTCTGAGAACAAGCTGCTCATCACCGCCGGTGAAGAAGGGTAACTCGTCGGGGTGTAACTGCTGTTTGGAGTAGCTTGTGCGCTCCAGCCCTGGTTGGAAGCAGATCATCCCGATTTCGATGCCTTTCGCCCCCTTCGTGGGTACGCCAACGGCAATGAGCATGCCGTACTGGTCACTTGCCACCTGAAGCGGATCAAAGCGCTGATCAGCCGGGTGCACCGCCAGGGCGTGAGCCAGTGCTGGTTCGTAGCCGGTGAGGGACAGCTCGGGAAAGACCAGCACATCCGCACCCTTGCTCGCCGCCAGGCGAATGACATCGAGGTGCTTGCTGATGTTCTCTTCGATTTGGCCAGGCGTTGAAAGGATTTGCGCGGCTGTCAGCTTCATTGCCTGTCTCGTGTCCACGTATTGGGGTTGAGCGTAGCGGATTCCAACAGGCTGGTAACCAGCGTGCGCTTGAATTCCGCATATGCTGCTCGCACGCTCGTGCCCTCAAAAGCGGAGCGTCTTGGCCCGTGCTTGTCTTCATCAACGGCACAGGGCAGATGTATAGCGTCGGTTTTTACCAATCTTCTCCGACTTGCTTCTTTGGAAAAAAAGGCACGCCGCGCTGAGGGATGTACTCATTTATTGAGCACCTCGGTTGTCCATACCTGGTCGTAATCCGCGTTGTGCGCCTTGGTAAAACCGTGGGCATCGCTGAATCCATCATCGACCTTCTGGCCATCCTTGTAGATCACGTAATGGCGCCCGCCGGCAGCCTGGTCGCCGTGGTAATGCAGCTGCATCCGGTACACCAGCCTGCTCTCTTCTACTGCTGGCGTCGCCTGCTGCTGTCCACCGCTGCTGGCGAGTTGCTGTATCTGCAACAGCGGTGTGGTCTGCTGCGGATGGGCCACAACCCAGCTTCTGAACTTGGCTTGGTCCTGCGTTGACGTCTGCCCGGACGCTGGCCAGATGTAGAGAAACGTTGCCGGCGTATCGGGTGCCGTACTGGCGGCCGGAAGGTGCCACTCGTAGACCTGGTGCTTGCCATCGGCTGTCGTCATCTCGAGCAGGCGGGCACTGGCTTGCGATGGGTTGCTGGCGGCGACCGGCAGTTCACTGATCGGCGCGAGGCTGGAGTTCGGTATGGCGCCCGCCAGTGCCAGCAGCAGATCGCGCTGGTTTGTCACTTCCTGTTCGTTCAACGATAGCGAGCGCAGGTAGCGCGAACGCAGACTGAAACGGTAGCGCGTTTCCTGCAGGGTGAATTCTCCCTCGACCCTGGAGGCTTCGTGCCAGTCGTGCCCAGGTGCCAGATTGACAGCGCCGTGCATGACGCAAAACCGCTGCCGGGATTGCGCCGCTGGCGGGAAGGGCGATGCGCTGCTGGTGATCGATGCCAGGATGTCCTTGGTGCGCCGTTCGGTGATGTCCTGCAGGCGGCTGATGGCCGTCTTCTGGAAGCGAAAGGTCGTGCCATCGCGATGAATGAAGCCGGTGACCTGCACCACATTCGGGTCGAGCGGCAGCGCGTCTTCCTCGTGTACGACGATGACCCTGCCATCGTCCTGTGCCAGCGTTTCCACTGGCTTGATCAGTTGGCGCACCCGGCCATCGCTGGCCGGTGCTTGTGCGTCCAGCAGGCGCTGCGCATAGCTAGTCGCGTCCTCGCGGTAGGTATCGATGTCGCCCCAGTAAAACTGCGCGGAACTTCCCAGAAAGTGCAGGGGCACATTGGACGTCACGGCAAGCCGCCCGATGCAGTAACTGGTGTTGACGGGATTGTCCGCCGACGGCGGCAACGATTTGTTGGTGGTGTTGGTTGTGCTGCAAGCGGCAAGCAACGCCATGGCAGCAAGCAGCGGCGCGCGCATCAAACGCGTGGCGGGACGTCTCAACGCAATTCCTTCAAAACAGCAATCGGCAATGATAGATGACGCCGGTCCACCTGGTGCGCCACCGCTGGCCAGGTGATCTGGCGCGTCCTGCTGCTTCCGTGCATTGGCCCGATTGCTAGGTCGAGCGAGCCGCATCCGTTCTGGCCGGTGCAGGCCAACGGAAACCGCACTGCGCCACCTCGCATCGGCTTTTATGCCGTGGTGATAGTGATGGCGTGCCTGCTTCCGTTAGCTGGGGCGTGTGGGGGCTGCGTTGGGAGGGGCCAGTGCTCGGAGGTCGCACACCCATGTGTGCGCCTTCCTCTGCGGGAGTGGCGCACAGGATGCCTGAGTTTGCTATGGCTTCTTTCGATACACCCCACCAAAGGACACGTTCATTCCGCCGCATTCCAGGTTGTCGTCGGCCAGCAGCATGTCGCCCAGCAATTGCAGGCGCACCTTGCACGTGTTCTCGTTGACCTCGACGCGGTTGCCTTCTGGATAGCCGCGCGCGGTGACCGAACCCGTGTGCGGACCGCCCGGCGTCTGTTCCGGATCGGGATAGGCGCTGGGCCAGTACGCATCGCCGTTGACGGTGATGCTGCCGTCTGCGTTGGTGGTCAATTGCAGCGTGTTGTCGCCATAGTGCCAGTGGCCGTTCCACGCCTGCGGTGTGGGCGTGGCCGCGCTTGGTTGCATCTGCAGGCTGGACTGTGCGACCCAACCTGCGGTGCCGCCGCCCTTGTTGGGATAGAGCACGCAGACATAGGCATTGCGGCGCTGCGCCGTCAGGACGATATCGTTCTTGACCACGTAGGCGCGCTCCTGGCATGCGGCCCCGCCCGTGTCCGGGCAGCCATCGGTGTCCTTGAGCAGGTACAGGCGCGGCGGGATGACCTTGCCGAGGGAGAACGCCACCGGCGCGCTGGTGAACAACCCGTTGCGGCAGGTGGCATCGTCGCCGGCAGGTGCGGCGTGGACCAACGGCGAAATGCCCAACAGGGCAAGCATCCAGGCCTTATGCATGGCAATCACTCCAAATGTGGCGCGGTAGTGTGCGGCAAACCGGGCCGTCTTTCAGCAGGAAAGTGTCACCACACGCCACGCATGTCAGAGCCGCGCTGACCCACGTGCAGTTCCACGCCCGTGCGCAGGCGCGTGCCGCCGCGTGCCGTGCGGTGCATGGTGCGGCGTTGTGTCTTCGCCCCGCAGCCAATGCTTGTGTTTGATTACCCCAGTAGACGTGTATGAGCCCTCTTCACCTGGGGAGGGCGATGCTGCTGTCTTCAATCGAAAGGGAGTGGAGCATGAAACAATCACTGTTGGTCCTGTCCATGGTCGCGGCGCTGGCGCTCGCTGGCTGCAAGCCGGATGCCGACAAGGAGGCCGCAGCGCCTGCCGCGTCCACCGAGCCGACGCCGACCGGTGGCGCGGCGACCCCGACCACGCCGCCTGTCGGCGAAGCCAGCCCGGCGCCGGAAGGCGCGGCGCGGGCGAGCTCCGGAGACGACATCGCACTGGGCCTGCTCGGGGCGGTGAACAACCACGAGATCGCCGCAGCGAAGCAGGCGCAGGACAAGAAGGTCACCGGCGCGGTGCTCGAGTACGCGAAGATGATGGAGAAGGAACACACCGAGAACCTGGAAAAGACCAAGGCGCTGGGGACGCTGGCCGAAACCCCGGACGTCAAGAAGCTGGAGAGCAAGGGCGAGCAGGACCTGTCCACGCTGGGCCAGAAGTCCGGCAAGGACTACGCGGCGGCCTACATCGATGCAATGATCGCTGGGCACAAGGACGCGCTGCAGCTGATCCAGACGCAGATGATGACGGTGGCGTCGACCGAGCCGGTCAAGCAGCACCTGACCGAGACCAAGACGCACGTCGAGCAGCACCTGGCGAAGGCGGAAGCCATCAAGAAGGCGATGTAAGCGTGGGCGTGGCAGGCCGCTGGTCTGCCACGCCTGGTTTGCAAGCGGCGAGGGAGCGACGTCGCCGTTTCCGAGCTTCAGGGACCCGAAAAGGGAATCAGGGAAAAAGCGATTCCTCCCACAACTGCCAACAGCGCCAGCACGCTAAGAATTATCGAATACAGACGCCTGGAAAAATTGGGGCGGCGCCGGATGGCCCGAAGAATGGCGATCGGAATCAATGCATAGACCGCACAAAGGGCAATGAAGTACCAGTTGACCTGATAGGAGGAGCCCTTGCCCAGCGTGTTTCCGACTTGAAACAAGACCACTCCACCAACAAGCGACAGGAAAGAGCGGAGCGCAATGCATTGGTGGCTCTTGTTTGAATGCTCATATCTTCACATCTCTACAATCTGGAACGTTGCCACAGCTGGATGCCTTACCAATGCGATCTCCTCTTACGCATCCATTGAACGTGATTGCTTCAGTACCAGTGTCATTGCAACGTTGCAATGACGTCAAACGCGCTGCGGTGCCACCACCCAGCAAAATCAGCGATGGCCACTAACCAGCGCTTTCCCACACTGTTTACATCATCGGGCCCGCCGTAATCGCCGAAGAGCAGGCTCGGGTTCACTTGATACGCGTGCCCGGACGTTGATCGAACGTTCTCTGGCGATGCGTTCGAGCCGACGTTGCGTTGCCGTAAACGCGATGGCAACCGGCTTTCCGCTCAGCGGCACCGATCAAAGGTTCTGACGCGCGTTTGCTCTGCAATGATCAGGCGATCTTCCATCTCGCTCAGGATGAAGACTGCAGGAACGTCCTTCTTCGGCGCGTTGGCAGACGCGGTGATGATGCGCCATGTCCATGGTGTGCGTGCCAGCAGGGTGACCGCGTTGGGCCAGAGGTCTTCGCCCTTGCCGGTCATGTCATCCCAGCCGAACTGGATGAGGTGTTTGGGGTCCGCTGTCTCGGCGTCGCGGCAGGCGATCCCTGCGGTGACCCAGGCGCCTCTTAGCGGCTCAGGGAAATGGGCCTTGGGGACATGTGGTTCGTAGCTGCCAGCGCCGGTAATGCGCGCCAGGGCGCCTGGCTTCCAGGTATAAGCCCAGCTGTAGCTGCCGGGGGCGGGACAGCGCTGCGATCCGTCCGGATTGGGTTGTTCCCGTTTGCAGATCGGGGAGCTTTCCTGCACGAGGAACACGACCTCGATGCGATTGCCTTGGACTGCAAGGCGCATCACTTCGCCAGGAATCTGCTCGCTGGCGTCTGGCGTATAACCGGTCCTGCGTGCCCTGATTTCCCATGCGTCGATTGGAGCGCTGACGTTGGGTGACTTCCCGGGTGAGTACTTGCGCAATACATCGATGCTGTTGGGGCAGTCGGAAGTGGAATCCGAGCAGTACGAAGAACTCAGATAGACGATCTCATCGACTCCATCCTTGTCCAGGTCGACAACCTGCACGAAGCCGGCGTAGTCCTCCTTGACGATGTCGTCGTTGACGCTGACATCTTGCCAAAGCCCGACGATCTCTCCGGCGCGGCTTGGGCTCAGCCTCTGATCCTTTGCCGTTGCAGCCGTGGCGATGGCTAGCAGTGCCGCCATGACGTGGCTCCGCATCCTTGCGCTCCTTGCAGGTTGAGGCCCTAGCCTACAACGCCTGGGCGTTGGTCAGCGCTGCCTGAGCCCTCACCACTGCCGCGCTTGTTTGATTTTCGTCAATTCCACCGACACATGAAATTCGCAGCCGGGGTGCTTGACTGCATGGGTCAAGAATCGTTGCGGAGTTGCGCATGAGTGCAGTCACGGTGGGAAGGGTCGACCAGGGATCGGGTAGAGATGGGTCGATCCGGACGGGAGTTGGACTGGTGCGTCGTGAACGAGCGCCGGCGAATGTGCGGGGCGGATCGGCCCGCATCGCTTTCTTCGTCACGGCGCGCGTATGCGCCGTGGTCGGCTGAGGGGGCGCTATGCGGATCTGTGTTCTCAACGAGGCAACCGGGGACCACGCCGGGCTGGAGCAGCGCTGCAGGTCGGCGCGCGAGGCGGGCTTTGATCATGTGGTGCTCGCGCCGCCGTTTGCGCGCGACGCCCAGGGCCGGCTGAGTGAGGTGGCCGGTGCCAGCGAGGCAGACGCGCAGCGCCTGCGCGAGGTGGTGCAGGCCGCGCACCGCGCCGGCGTGAAGCTGCTGCTCGACGTGCGCCTGGACGAAGTGGGTGGCGACAGTGCGGTGGTGCGCGACAACCCGCAGTGGTTCCGTGCGCGCAGCACGGCGGTGCCGGACCCGCGCCAGCCGCGCGCCACGCCCGAAGTGGCGGAGGCACGCTTCACCTATGCGCAGGAAGGTGCGGCGCTGGTGGAGTGGTGGAGTGCGCGCCTGCTGGAGTGGGCATCGCAAGGCGTGGCCGGCTTCCGGCTGTTGCAGCCGCAGCAGGTGCCGGCGCAGCGCTGGCGCGAGCTGATCGCACGCGTGCATGCGCAGGCGCCGGAGGTGGTGTTTGCAGCCTGGACGCCGGGCCTGGGCATCGAGACCTTGCAGCAGCTGGCCGGTGCCGGCTTCGATGCGGCGTTCTCCTCGCTTGCCTGGTGGGACGGCCGCGGTAGCTGGTTCTTCGACGAAGACACCGCATTGCGCGCATTGGCGTCGCAGGTGGTCGCGGTGGTGGGCGCGCCCGAAGGCAAGCCTGCGGCCGCTGCCGGGCAGCACTGGCAGCTGGCCCAGGCCCTGGGCGGGGCATGGTTGCTGGACGAGGCACAGCTGGAGACGTTGCCGTTGTCGATCAGGGCGCGCGATGGCGTGCCGCCCAGCAATGCCGGCCTGCGCTTGCGCCCGCTGCTGCGCGAGGGCACCGGCCTGACGGCGGTGGCCATCGAGCCGTTGGGTGGATTGCCGTCGCTGCTGCTGATCAATGGCGATGCCGATCATGTGGTGCCGGTCCCGGCGCCGGACCTGTTGCGCCTGCTTGGCGATGCCGAAGCGCTGGTAGGCGAAGACGGCAGCACGCTCTCCGGTGCGACGCTGGAAGCACTGGAGCCGGGCGAGGTGCGGGTGTACCGCAGCGTGCCGGCGCGGCATGTGCTGGCGGTGCCGCGCATGCGTCCGCGCGCGCAGACCGCGGCCGCCTGGCCGCGTGTGTGCATCGAGTCGGTGACGCCGTCGGTCGATAACGGCCGTTTCCCGGTCAAACGCACCGTGGGCGACCGCATCTGCGTGGAAGCCGATGCGTTCTGCGACGGGCACGACCGTATCGCGGTGGCGGTGCTGTGGCGCCCGGCCGATGCCAAGACCTGGGCCAGTGCGCCGATGCGTGCGCTGGGCAACGATCGCTGGCGCGCGGAGTTCCCGCTCGAGCGCATCGGCACCTATGAATTCCGCGTCGAAGGCTGGCGCGATGTATTTGCCACCTTGCATGCGGATCTGGAAAAGAAGCGTGCCGCCAACACGGTGCTGCCGGTGGACGTGCAGGAAGCGGTGGCCGTGGTGCAGGCTGCGCACGCACGTAGCACCGGTGCCTTGGCCGAGCGCCTGCAGGCCATCCTGACCCGCATCGGTGCGCAGAGCGAGCCGCTGCAGCAGCTGGCGATCGTGCTGGAGCCGGACACCGCGCAGGCGATGGCGGCGGCCGACGACAAGCCGTTCCGCTCCGAAACCCCGATGACCTTCCGGGTGGAGTCGGAGCGGCGCGCGGCGCACTTTGCCAGCTGGTACGAATTGTTCCCGCGCTCGCAAAGCGGCGATCCGCGGCGGCACGGCACCTTCGACGATGTGATCAAGCGGCTGGCGCATATCCGCGCGATGAACTTCGATGTGCTGTACATGCCGCCGATCCACCCGATTGGCTTGAACAACCGCAAGGGCCGCAACAACTCGGTCACCGCGGTCGATGGCGAGCCGGGCAGCCCGTACGCAATCGGTGCCAGCGATGGCGGGCATACCGAGGTGCATGCCGAGCTCGGCGGACTGGACGGTTTCCGCCGCCTGATCCAGGCCGCGCGTGCGCATGGGCTGGAGGTGGCGCTGGATTTCGCCATCCAGTGCGCGCCGGATCACCCGTGGTTGAAGGAGCACAAGGACTGGTTCACCTGGCGCGCGGATGGCTCGATTCCGTACGCGGAAAACCCGCCGAAGAAATACCAGGACATCGTCAACGTCGATTTCTACGCCAGCGGTGCGGTGCCGGACCTGTGGAACACGCTGCGCGATGCGGTGCTGTTCTGGGTCAACGAGGGGGTGACGCTGTTCCGCGTCGACAACCCGCATACCAAGCCGTTCCCGTTCTGGGAATGGTTGATTGCCGACATCCGCGGGCGCCGGCCGGACGTGGTGTTCCTGTCGGAGGCCTTCACCCGGCCGAAGATGATGTACCGGCTGGCCAAGTGCGGCTTCTCGCAGTCCTATACCTACTTCACCTGGCGCAACCACAAGCACGAGCTGCAGGAGTACGTGGAAGAGTTGAACCAGGGCGTGCCACGCGAATGCTTCCGCCCGCATTTCTTCGTCAACACGCCGGACATCAATCCGCTGTTCCTGCAGACCAGCGGGCGCAACGGCCACCTGATCCGCGCCGCGCTGGCAACCACGCTGTCGGGGCTGTGGGGCATGTACCAGGGCTTCGAGCTGTGCGAGGCCACACCGCTGGCGCCGGGCAAGGAAGAGTATCTGGACTCGGAGAAGTTCCAGCTGCGGGCCTGGCCCGAGCGTGCGCCCGGCGACATCGTCGATGAGATCACCCGCTTCAACCAGCTGCGCCGCATGCATCCGGAACTGCAGTCGCACCTGGGCACGCGCTTCTACCAGGCGCACAACGACCAGATGCTGTATTTCGGCAAGTTCCTGGATGCCGGCTACCTGTCGCGTAGCCGCAGCATGGTGCTGGTGGCGATCAACCTGGACCCGCAGGCGGGCCAGGACGCGGACATCGAAATTCCACTGTGGGAGTTGGGCCTGCCCGATCACGCCAGTGTGGCGGTGGACGACCTGTGGGACGGCCACCGCTTCACATGGCAAGGCAAGTATCAGCACATCCGCTTAGAGGCGACGCGGCCGTTCGCGTTATGGCGCATCCGCGCAGGAGAGGTCGCATGAATGCAGTCCCATCGTTACAAGCCGACGCGGAACAGTCCGCGGTGGTGGCAGATCAGCTTTGGTACAAAGACGCGATCATTTACCAGGTGCACGTCAAGTCGTTCTTCGACTCCAACGACGATGGCATCGGCGATTTCCCGGGCCTGATTTCCAAGCTGGATTACATCGCCGAACTCGGCGTTGACACGATCTGGCTGCTGCCGTTCTACCCCAGCCCGCGCCGCGACGACGGTTACGACATCGCCGAATACATGGCGGTGCATCCGGACTACGGCAGCATCGAGGATTTCGAGCAGCTGGTGGCGCAGGCGCATGCACGCGGCATCCGCATCGTCACCGAGTTGGTGATCAACCACACCTCCGACCAGCACCCGTGGTTCCAGCGCGCACGCACTGCGCCGGCCGGCTCGCCTGAGCGCGACTTCTACGTGTGGTCGGACACCGACCAGGAATACGAAGGCACACGGATCATCTTCTGCGATACCGAAAAGTCCAACTGGACCTGGGACCCGGTGGCCGGTCAGTACTTCTGGCATCGGTTCTATTCGCACCAGCCGGACCTGAACTTCGACAACCCCGCGGTGCTGGAGGCGGTGCTGGAAGTGATGCGCTTCTGGCTGGATCGCGGCGTGGACGGCCTGCGCCTGGATGCGGTGCCGTACCTGATCGAGCGCTCGGGCACCTCCAACGAGAACCTGCCGGAAACCCACGCGATCCTGCGTAAGATCCGCGCCACGCTGGATGCCGAATACCCGGACCGTATGCTGCTGGCCGAGGCCAACATGTGGCCGGAAGACACCCAGCAGTACTTCGGCCAGAACGCCGACGAATGCCACATGGCGTTCCATTTCCCGCTGATGCCGCGCATGTACATGGCGATCGCGCGCGAAGACCGCTTCCCGATCACCGACATCATGCGCCAGACCCCGGAAATTCCGGAGAGCTGCCAGTGGGCGATCTTCCTGCGCAACCACGATGAGCTGACGCTGGAAATGGTCACCGATTCGGAGCGCGATTACCTGTGGCAGACCTATGCCGCCGACCGCCGCGCACGCATCAACCTGGGCATCCGGCGCCGGCTGGCGCCGCTGCTGGAGCGCGACCGCCGCCGCATCGAATTGATGACCTCCCTGTTGCTGACCATGCCCGGCACGCCGGTGCTGTACTACGGCGACGAGATCGGCATGGGCGACAACATCCATCTGGGCGACCGCGATGGCGTGCGTACGCCGATGCAATGGTCGATCGACCGCAATGGCGGCTTCTCGCGCGCCGACCCGGCGCAGCTGGTGCTGCCGCCGGTGATGGACCCGCTGTACGGCTTCCAGGCCGTCAATGTGGAAGCGCAGATCCGCGACCAGCATTCGCTGCTGACCTGGACCCGCCGCGTGCTCAGCGTGCGCAAGCGCTACCAGGCCTTCGGCCGCGGCACCCTGCGCTTCCTGTACCCGGGCAACCGCCGCATGCTGGCCTACCTGCGGTGCTATCAGGACGAGACGGTGCTGTGCGTGGCCAACCTGTCGCACACGCTGCAGGCGGTGGAGCTGGACCTGTCCGAGTTCGAGGGCCGCGTGCCGGTGGACATCATCGGCGGCGGCAGCTTCCCGCCGGTCGGCCGGCTGACCTACCTGCTCACGGTGCCGCCGTTCGGCTTCTACGCGTTCCAGCTGGTCAGCGAAGGTACCTTGCCGGATTGGCATGTGCCCAGCCCGGTACCGTTGCCGGATTACCGCACGCTGGTGCTGCGCAGCGATACCGACGAGAGCAACGCATTGCTGCCACATCTGTCCACGCTGGAAGCGGAAATCCTGCCGGCCTGGTTGTCGGCACGGCGCTGGTTCTCGGCCAAGGACCAGGCACTGAAGCATGTGCGCATCTCGCGGCGTACGCCATTGCCCGGCGATGAGCCGATGAGCCTGCTGGAGCTGGACGTGGAGCTGGAAGACGGCCGCCACGAGAGCTACATGCTGCCGATCGGCATCGTGTGGGAGCGCGACCACCCCAGCACGCTGGCCGAGCAGCTGGCGCTGGCGCGTGTGCGCCAGGGCCGCGAGGTGGGGTATCTCACCGATGCCTTCGCACTCAAGCCAATGGTGCGCGGGGTGATCGACGCCTTGCGCGACAACGCCGCGCTGGACTTCTGCGATGGCGACGATGCCTCGCAGCAGGGTCAGGTGCGCTTCGAGGCGACCCCGGCGCTGGCCACGCTGGACATTCCGCAGGATCCGGAGATCCGCTGGCTGTCGGCCGAGCAGAGCAACAGCTCGCTGGTGGTTGCCGACAAGGCGGTGTTCAAGCTGCTGCGGCACGTGGCCAATGGTGCCAACCCGGAGATCGAGATCGGCCGCCGCCTGACCGAGATGGGCTATGCCAATGCCGCGCCCTTGCTGGGCAGCGTCAGCCGCATCGATACGCAGGGCACCATCACCACGATCGCGCTGCTGCAGGGCTTCATCCGCAACCAGGGCGATGCCTGGCGCTGGACGCTGGACCATCTGGCGCGCAGCTTCGACGAGTACGCCACCGCGCAGACCGACGAATCGCGCGCCGAAGCCATCGCCGGGTACGACGCCTTCGCCGCGGTGGTCGGCAAGCGCCTGGCCGAGCTGCACGAAGCCTTGTCGCGCGACACCGACGACGCCGACTTCGCCCCGCAGCGCATCGACCTGCCGACCGCCAACGATGTGGTGGCCGGCGTCGCCCGCCAGGTCGAGGAGATGTGGGAGACGGTCACCACGCGTCTGGCCGGCACCGATGACGCCACCGAACGCGAAGCGCTGCAGGCGGTGCTGGCAGAGCGCCCGCAGCTGGATGCCTTGCTCGCCCAGGCGCCGAGCGTGCTGGCCGATTCCCTGCTGACCCGCGTGCACGGCGACTTCCACCTGGGCCAGATCCTGGTGGCCTTCGACGATGTGGTGCTGATCGACTTCGAAGGCGAGCCGGCCAAGCCGCTGTCCGAACGGCGCGCCAAGGCCAGCCCGCTGCGCGATGTGGCCGGCTTCCTGCGCTCGCTCGACTACGCCAGCGAAGTGTCGGCACGTGGCGAGGAAGGCACCGCCGCACGCGCGGGCGTGGGCGTGGACACGCATCTGGACGAGTTCCTGGTGCAGTTCCGCCGCCGTTCCACACAGGCGTTTCTGGATGCGTACCATGCCGTGCTCGATGCCAGCACGCACCCGTGGATCGCGCCGGCGGCGTTCAATGCGGCCACCTTGCTGTTCCTGGTGGAGAAGGCCTGTTACGAGGTGCGTTACGAGGCCGCCAACCGCCCCGGCTGGTTGATGGTGCCGATCGAGGGCTTGCGACGCATCCTGCACCGCGCGCGCGCTGGTGCGGGAGACACATGATGAGTGGAGTGATGACAGCAGTGACCAATCGATGGGATCCCGGCGCGACCCGCGCCCTGGCCGAGGCACGCCATGGCGATGCATTCGCCATTCTTGGCGCGCACCCGACCGATAGCGGTCGGGTGCTGCGCACCTATCAACCGGGTGCCGACTACGTCAATGCCGTGCTCGACGACGGCCAGGTCATCGCGCTGGACGCGGGCCCGGAGCCGGGCCTGTTCGCCGGCGCGTTGCCGGCGCAGGGCGGGTATCGCCTGCGCATCGGCTGGCCCGGCGGCGAGCAGGACACCGCCGACCCGTACGCGTTCGGCCCGCAGCTCAGCGACTTCGACCTGCATCTGATCAGCGAAGGCCATCACCTGCAGCTGGCCGATGCACTCGGCGCCAACGTGGTCGAGGTCGATGGCGTACGCGGCACGCGCTTTGCGGTGTGGGCGCCCAATGCCACGCGCGTGGCGGTGGTGGGCGATTTCAACAGCTGGGACGCACGCCGGCATCCGATGCGGCTGCGGCACCAGTCCGGCGTGTGGGAGCTGTTCGTGCCCGACGTCGGCCCGGGGGCGCACTACAAGTACCAGCTGCGCGGCCCGCATGGGAATGAGTTGCCGGCCAAGGCCGACCCGGTGGCGCGGCGTGCCGAGCTGGCGCCGGGCACCGCCTCGATCGTGGCCGACCCCACCCCGCACCAGTGGAGTGATGACGGCTGGATGGCCACGCGCGCGCGCCGTCAGGCGCACGACGCACCGATGAGCATCTACGAGATCCATGCCGGTTCCTGGTTGCGCCAGGAAGGCGTGGACCTGGACTGGGATGGCCTGGCCGACCGCCTGATTCCGTACGTGGCGGACATGGGCTTCACCCATGTCGAGCTGATGCCGGTGACCGAGCATCCGTTCGGCGGCTCGTGGGGCTACCAGCCGCTGGGCCTGTTCGCGCCGACTGCGCGCTTCGGTTCGCCGGATGGGTTTGCCCGCTTCGTCGATCGCTGCCACCGCGAAGGCATCGGCGTGATCGTCGACTGGGTGCCGGCGCATTTCCCCACCGACGCCCACGGCCTGGCGCATTTCGACGGCACCGCGCTGTACGAACATGCCGACCCGCGCGAAGGCTTCCATCGCGACTGGAATACGCTGATCTACAACCACGGGCGGCGCGAGGTGTCCGGGTTCCTGATCGCCAGTGCGCTGGAGTTCCTGCAGCGCTTCCACGTCGACGGCCTGCGCGTGGATGCGGTGGCCTCGATGCTGTACCGCGACTACAGCCGCAATGCCGGCGAGTGGGTGCCCAACATCCATGGCGGGCGCGAGAACTACGAGACCATCGCCTTCCTGCGCCGGCTCAACGAGGTGGTGCGCGAGCACACCCCGGGCGCGGTGATGATTGCCGAGGAATCCACCGCATTCCCCGGCGTCACTGCCGATGTGGCGCATGGCGGCCTGGGCTTCCACTACAAGTGGAACATGGGCTGGATGCACGACACCCTGCATTACGCCGCGCTGGATCCGATCTACCGCCGTTACCACCATGGCGAGCTAACATTCAGCATGGTCTACGCGTATTCGGAGCGCTTCGTGCTGCCGATCTCGCACGACGAAGTGGTGCACGGCAAGGGCTCGTTGCTCGGTCGCATGCCGGGCGACGACTGGCAGCGGTTCGCCAACCTGCGCGCTTACCTGGGTTACATGTTCACCCACCCGGGGCGCAAGTTGCTGTTCATGGGCTGCGAATTCGGCCAGCCCACCGAGTGGAACCACGACGGCGGCATCCCCTGGCATCTGCTCGACGACCCGCGCCATCGCGGCGTGCAGACCCTGGTGCGCGATCTGAACCGGATGTACGCCGAATATCCCGCATTGCACGTGCAGGACGACGACCCGGCCGGGTTTGCCTGGGTGGTCGGCGATGATGCAGCCAACAGCGTGGTCGCGTTCCTGCGCAAGGGCAAACGTGGCGATGCGCCAGTGCTGGTGGTGATCAACTTCACCCCGATCGTGCAGCACGGCTACCGCATCGGCGTGCCGCAAGGCGGCCAGTGGCGCGAGGTGTTCAATAGCGATGCCGGCATCTACGGCGGCGCGAATCTGGGCAATGGCGGTGTGGTGGGCGCCGAGCAGCAGTCCATGCATGGCCATGCGCAATCCCTGCCGCTGCTGTTGCCGCCGCTGGGCGTCGTCGTGCTGACGCCGCAGGGCTGATGCAGCACCCACGGCGCCGGACGGCTGGTCCGGCGCCGTGGCACCTGTTAGATTGCGCGCCATAGAGTGGTGAGACCGTGTTGCGTGCGCCTGTCGGGCGGCGCAGCTGGGTGTCGACCACTGATATCAGGCGGCCCGGGGAGGGCTGCCGGGCACAGCCGCCGCCATGCCTTCCGTCGATCTCGTTACGGGAGCGTTGTGCGTGGGCGTTTTGAGTGCTGCTGCTTCTTCGATGCTTGAGTGGCCTGTTCCTGTTGTGCGCAGGGTCGGGCGCGCAGATGCACCCATGCGGGCTGCGTATTCGGGGTGTGCCGGGGCGCCGGGCGGCGGCACGCGGCCTGTGCTCTCGGGCGGCTTGTCGCCCTCCGCTTCGATGCAGGTGCAGGCATGAGCGGCCTGATGACGGCGTGCTATCTGCTCGCCGCTGCGGTCTCGGCGCTGGCGTTCTACCTGGCAACCAGGCATCAACGCCTGTGGCCGCAGCGCCGGCTGTCCGCGCGTGCGCTACGCCTCGGCGCCAGTGCGTTGCTGCTGCTGTCGCTGGGCTGCGCCATCGCTGCATTGGGGACCTGGGCCGGCATCTTCGCCGCAGTGACGGCGTTGATGCTGGTGGCGGTGGCGCTGCCGTACCTGGATGCCTGGCAGCAGGCGCGCGTGCAACGCAGGCAGGTGCGCCATGTGGGCTAGATGGCTGGCCGCCGTGGTGCTGGGGCTGCCGCTTGCGGTGGGCGTGGTCGGCCTGTGCGCCTTGGTGCTGCCGGGGCCGCAGCGGAGCTACACGCTGGCGTGGTTGCTGCTGATGTTTCCGGCATGGATCGGTGCGATGGCGCTGCCGTTCGTGTTCCGCAGTGCATTACGCGCCTGGGTCGTACTCGGCGGGCTGACGCTGCTGTGCTATCTCGCGCTTGCAGGCATCAAGGCCGCGGGCTGGACGGAGCTGGGCGCATGAAAGCAGCGACCTTGCGTGCGTTTCTTTCGGTCCACAGCTGGATGGGCCTGTTGGCCGGCATGGCCTTGTTCATCGCCTTCTATGCCGGTGCCATCACCGTGTTTACTCACCAATTGAGCGGCTGGCAGACCACCCCGCCTGCCACGCAGCCGGCGCCGGCAGATCCTGTCGCCGCCGCGCAGCGCCTGCTGGATACGGTGATCGCCCGGCATCCGCAGGTGGCCGACTCCTTCCTGGTGCTGCTGCCCGGCGAGCACGGGCCACTGGCGCGGCTGTACTGGTACGGGCCGCAGGCCGAGGCCAGCGGTGGCATGCGGCAGTATCAACAGGCCGCCGATGGCAGCCTGCTGGAGCTGCCGCAGCGGGTGGGCTTTGCCGACTTTCTCTATGACCTGCACTTCACCGCCGGGCTGCCGCGCGTGTTCGGCACCTACCTGTTCGGGGTGGTGAGCGTGCTGTACGGGCTGGCCCTGGTCAGCGGCGTGGTGCTGTATGCGCCGGTGTTCCTCAAGGACCTGTTCGCGCTGCGCATCGGCGCCAACGTCAAGCGCCTGTGGCAGGACGCGCACAACGTGGTCGGCATGTTGTCGTTGCCGTTCCATGTGATCTTCGCCTGGTCCGGTGCGGTGTTGTGCCTGGGCGTGCTGCTGCTGGCGCCGTTCCAGTTCCTGGTGTTCGACGGCAAGCTGATGCAGATCCTGGAGCCGGACTTCCAGCTCACCCCGCATGTGCAACCGGCCAGGCGTGCGGCGCCGGTGTTGCCGCTGGCGGTGCTGCTGGACAAGGCGCGCGCGGCCAGCCCAGGCTTCGTACCGGAAAGCATCGGGTTTCACGATGCAGGCGATGCCAATGCGCGTGCGGAGGTGTATGGCCATCACGCGCAGCGCCGGCTCAACACCCTCGGTGGCGTGGCGCTGGACGCGGCAATCGGCCAGGTCCTGCGCGTACTCGAACCAAGGACGATGTCACCAGGCACCGCTGCATTGCGCGGGCTGCAAGGGCTGCACTTCGGCAACTTCGGGCAGGCGCCGGTGCAGTGGCTGTATTTCCTGCTCGGGCTGGGCGGCGCGTTCCTGTTCTACAGCGGCAACCTGTTGTGGATCGAAACACGCCGCAAGCGTCGGCTGGTCGATCAACCGCGCCGCACCCACGCGATGGCGCGCCTCACCGTCGGCGTGTGCCTGGGCAGCGTGGCCGGCGTCTCGGCGCTGTTCATCGCCGCGCGCCTGCTGCCGCAAGGACAGGAGCGTCATGTCTATTACGCGGTCTTCGCGGCCGTGCTGGTGTGGGCACTGATCCGCCCCACCGCACGTGGGGCGTACGAGGTGTTGCTGGCCTGCGCAGGCCTGACGGCGCTGATTCCGCTGGCCAGCTGTGTTTCCGCGCGCGGCGTGGTGCTGCCATGGCAGGACGCCACGGTACTCGGCGTGGACCTGATCGCGCTGGTGTTGGCATGGGCGTACTGGCAACTGGCGCGTGCGAATAAACGGCGCGGACTGCAGGGCGATCCCAACAGCGTCTGGGCCTGGAAAGCGCGGACAACACAGTGAGTCGATGCACCGAGTTGATTGATACCCGGCACGCCACGGTGTGCCGGGCAACAGCTGCCGTGGCGAGGTTGGCTGCTGAACATGCTGCCGACGCGAACACGCGCCAACGTTGACGCAACGGCATCACCCGGCAGTGCATCCTCATCGCCCGCCACCTTCACCCACACCCGATGACGGCTGCAGCCTTACGCATTGGCCTGATCTCCGACACGCACGGCCTGCTGCGGCCCGAGGCCGTGGCTGCGTTGCAGGGCTGCGCGGCGATCATCCATGCCGGTGATGTGGGCAAGCCGGAGATCCTTACCGCGCTGGGCGCGCTGGCACCGTTGCATGCAATCGCCGGCAATATCGACAACACGCCGTGGGCAGCGCAACTTCCGCAAACGCTGGACCTGCTGATCGCAAATGTGCGCATCCATGTGCTGCACGATCTGAAAACGCTGGCAGCGGATGTCGCCGCAGATGTGATCATCAGCGGACATTCGCACAAGCCAGCGGTCCAGACACGCGACGGGGTGCTGTACATCAATCCGGGCAGCGCCGGCCCGCGTCGCTTCAGCCTGCCGATCAGTGTGGGCACGCTGTGGCTGGGCGATGGCCCACCGCGGGCACAGGTACAACTGCTGGAAATACACTGATGGACGTTGGATCCATGCAATAAGGACTTGTGCAGGGATCTGGAGTGGCTAGCAAAACGACTGCACAGCCGTCAGGCAGGCGCGCTCGGTGCTCGGAAGCAACATATGCCACGCATGCACTGCGGTTCTGAGCGTGCCGTCCGCACACAGTCGACTACCGCTCGCGACGCTGTGTCAGCCGCTCTTAGGCAACGCCACGCGATGAAGTGTAGCGGCCCGGAATACAGGCCACTTCTGCATGTCCCGAGCATGCGGTACATGCAATGACCACCAGCAGCGACTGCTGACAACCTGTGCTGACGTGCCTGCTTGTCTAAACCTGCACGCGGGCCATTCGTTGCTTGCATGTGTACGCGCGCGCGCCTTGCGCTGACCTGGTCTGCACGCAGGCGGGACCATCCTTGTGCATCGAGTCGCCGCAAGGATTTCCCCCATGAATACCCGTCGCCAGTTCCTTTCCGCCGCCGCTGCCGGCACCGCCGCATTGGCTGCCGCGCCGTTGTTGGCGCAGACCTCCGCGCCCGGCAGCGTGATGCCCACGCGCGGCAAGGCCGCCGCCGCCGCGTTGCCGACCAATCCCGCAGCCAAGGGCGCGCGCTATCGGCCGTCGAGTCGCCTGGGCTTTGGTGGCGTGGCGATCGGCAATGGGTTTGCGCCCACCAGCGATGCGCAAAGCGAAGCAACCCTGGCGGCAGTGTGGGAATCGGGCGTGCGCTATTTCGATACCTCGCCGTGGTACGGCCTGGGCCTGTCCGAGCGTCGTACCGGCCACCATCTGCACAATCACGCTGCAGGCGACTACGTGCTGTCGACCAAGGTCGGGCGCCTGCTCACCGCCACCGACAAGCCGCCGAAGACGATGTGGCAGCAGCCCTCGCCCTTCGACTACCGCTACGACTACAGCGCCTCTGGCGTGCGTCGCTCGATCGAAGACAGCCTGCAGCGGCTGGGCGTGTCGCAGATCGATATCGCCTACATCCACGACCTGTCCCCGGAGAACGAGAAAGACCTCGGCATGCCGTGGGAACAGCGCTTTGCCGAGGCGGTGAAAGGCGCGATGCCCGAGCTGACCAGGATGCGCAAGGAGGGCCTGATCAAGGCCTGGGGCTTTGGCGTCAATCGCCCCGAGCCGGCCTTGCGTGCGATCGAGGAGGCCGATCCGGACATCTTCCTGCTGGCCTGCCAGTATTCGTTGCTCGACCACGCGCAGGCGCTGCACGACACCTTCCCGAAAATCGCAAAACACGGCGCGTCGGTGGTGGTCGGTGCGCCGTTGTTGGCGGGCTATCTGGCCGGCCGCGAGCGGTATCTCTACGACGGCACCGTGCCGGAATGGGCACCGGCCAAGCGACAGAAGGCGCTGGCCATCTGCGAGCGCCACGACGTGGATCTGCGCACGGTGTCGCTGCAATTTGCCGCCGCGCCGAAGGTGGTGTCCGCGGTGATTCCGGGTGCGCGCACGCCCGAGCAGGCGCATGCGAATTCGGCCTCGATGCGCGTGGCGATTCCGGCAGCGGTGTGGGAAGAGCTCAAGCGCGAGCAGGTGATCGAAGCGGATGCGCCAGTGCCTGTCGTGAGCTGATGCAGCTAGGAGCGACCAATAAAAACCTGGCGAGCGAGTGCTTGTCAGTGAGTGCAGGGTCGACTGCGCGGTCCCTTCACCGCTCGCGGGACACGCCGTGAACCCATCCCCGGGGGCGCGGTGGCGGCATCCAAGCCGCCACACGGTCCCGCAATTGGTGAGGACACCGCACCAGACAGTTTGCTGGTTGCTTTATTAAAGACTGTGCTACCGACACTCTCGACTGGTCCTTGCCCGCCCATCGTCGCGGGACCTTGAGCGGCATGGATGCCGCGCCAGAGCCTACATGGATGTACTTGCGGCGTGTCCCGCGATGGTGGGCGCAAGGGCCCTGCAGCCAGGCAGCACATCAGCCGGCCTGCAATTGACTGGCGTCAAGTAGTTTTGTTAGCCGCTCTAGTTGATCAGATGAAATGACGCATCACGGAATCAACAACGGCCGCAACGCGGGCACGTGCTTTGCCAACTCGTCGGCAACAATCGCCGCGAACAGATCCGCGCCGTCCGCACCAAGATGGGTGTAGTCGAACGCGAGTTTGGCCTGGCCCATCGGCTCGGCGTTGGCATTGTCCTGCGCGCTGGCGGAGACGCTGCCCGCTGCCGCAATCTTTGACGGCGGCGGCGCATGCAATGCCTGCACCGGCGTCTTGCCAATCGTGGTACCCGATTGCGCGGCAAGCACTTGCGCGGGGTCGGCAGGCCGCTGCGCCAGCCGCATCGCCAACACCGGGCCCATGCCCTGCACCAGCGCACGACTGCGCGCATGCAGATCGATCAACGGCACCTGCAATTCCTGCGCAACCTTGCGCGTGGCCTCCGCCCACGGGCCAAGGTCATCCACTAATTGGCCGCGCGCGAATTGCCGCCGCGTCAATGGCGTGACCAGCACCGGAATCGCACCGGCGGCGCGCGCCTCGGCCACATACCGGCGCAGGTTGGCGGGGAATTCGGTCGTCAGGTCGGTGGAACGCCCCGGTTTGCCGGGTTGGTCGTTGTGACCGAACTGGATCAGCACATAGACCTGTCGATAACCGCCGCTGCGCAGCTCGTGCAGCGCGATCTCCCACGACCCTTCGGCACGGTAGTTGGAGGTGCTGCGGCCACCGCGGGCCAGATTGAGGCAGCTCAGGAACGAGGTCACATGCTGTGCGCAGAAACTCGGCCCCCAGCCACCTTGCACGGCAGTGGTGGAATCGCCGACCAGCACGATCTTGCTGGCGGCAAGCTGCGTGCCGGTCGCAGGCACACCAGAAGCCGGCACGGGTGCAGGCGGTGCCTCAACGGCGTGTGCAGCAGGTGTAGCGGTTGCTGCCAGCAGAACCAGCGGTACGAGAGACGGGAAGCGCATGAGTCACCAGGGACGAAGAAGCGATCAAGGAACGGATGTCAGTCGGAAGACGAACGGAAGACCAAAGGCAGGCAGACGCCGAAATCGAGTTGGAAGACCAACGGCAGTCAGCAAGCCCAAGCACGATCACCGGGGCCACGCCTTGATTGGCACCACCCTGTAGCGGCAAACCCTGCCGCTGCAGCCGGCCATCAGCCCGCGCGAGGTGGCGCTCCACCACGCAGCGCTCAAAACGTGCCGCGTTGAATGAAAGGCGCCTGCTGGTACAGCTTGCGCTCGCCACCGCGCGGGTCGTGCTCCAGCCGGCTCGGTGTATCGAACAGCAGCGTCTCGCGGCGTTGCAGCGAATACGGCGTCCAATGCGGCAGGCTGCGATGATTCGGGTTGCCGCTGCGCGCGAACGCCAGCAGTGCCTGGCTCATCTGCGCGGCCATGCGCTGCGCATCGGCGCCGTCGCCGGTGCGCGCGCCGGGCTGCGCAATGGTGTCGAAGACCAGCGGAATATCCAGCGTGTGGAAGGCGCCGAACTTGCCGCCATCCAGCGGCGAGCCCCAGTCCAGCTGATACACCCAGGTCGGTGCGCCCTGGCGCGCACGCGCTTCGGCCTCTTCGACCGCGCCGCGCCACGAGCGGCCGGCGGTGGTCGCCGCAAAGAACACGTCCGAGGGCGAGTACTGCGGATACAGACGGCGATATTCGGCAATCACCACCTGCGGCAACAGGTCGACGTATTGCTGGCTTTCCAGCCTGGCCGGCAGCTCGTCCCAGCTCAACGCGAAGTTCTTGGCGTCGTTGCCGAGAAACGCGCGCGTCTCGTCGCGGGTATTGCCGATCACCATGGGAATGCGGGCCGATTGCAGTGGCGCAGTCGGCCAGAACGGGTGCACCGGCACATTGCGCGCATCCAGCACCGGGCCGAAATACAACGCGCTGTTTTCCACCCGCGAGGGGTCGCGCAGCTGCGCGGCAGCCAGCAGCTGCGCCACCGGTAGCGTGCGGATCCGCGCAAGCTCCCCCGGCGCAAGTTTCAGCGCGTCCAGCAGCAGCTGCGCGCGCTGGGTGGCCGCGCGTGGCCCTGCCACGGTGACCTGTTGCCCGCTCATGGTCCAGGCGCGGTGGAACAGGCCGCGCGCGGCCGGCATCGCCATCAGCGTGGCGATCTTGGCGCCGCCACCGGACTGGCCGAACACGGTGACGTTGCCGGCATCTCCGCCGAATTCGCCCGCGTGCTGGCGCACCCACTGCAGTGCCTGGATCAGGTCCAGCTGACCGGCATTGCCGGAGTCGGCAAAGCCGGCATCGCCCAGCTGCGCCAGCGACAGATAGCCGAACAGGTTGAGCCGGTGATTGACGGTGACCACCACCACGTCGCCGCGCTTGCACAGGCGCACCCCGTCGTACAGCGGGTCGCTGCCGGAGCCGGTGGTGTAGCCGCCGCCGTGGATGTAGAACAGGATCGGCCGCTTGCCGCCATCGCGCAGGCCCGGCGCCCACACGTTGAGAAACAGGCAGTCCTCGCTGGTGGGTTCGCTGGCCTTGAGTTGCGGTGCGGCGGCACCGAACGCGCTGGCATCGCGCACGTCCTGCCAAGGCGTTTCCAGCACAGGTGCCTGAAAGCGCCGCGCAGCGGTGTCGCCGCCGTACGGGATGCCCTTGAACACGCAGATGCCCTGGTCGCGATAGCCGCGCAGCGCGCCGCCACGCACGCGTGCCAGCGGCGCGCTGTCATCGCGTGGCGGCGCTGCGGCCGCGCCGGCGACGCCGGGCAGCGCTGCTGCGGCAGTGGCAAGCAACCCGCCACGCAGCAGCGTGCGTCGGCGCATGTCGGGCATGGACGGCGCTGTCATCGCGCCGCGTCCTGCGCAGGGATCACTGCCGGTGCCGGTGAAGATGCAGGCGTCTGCCCCCTGGTGACATGCGCGATCCAGGCCTGCGCCAGCTGCGGCCATGCGGCCACGGTCAGGCCGCTGCCGCTGGCGGTGCCGAAGCCATGGCCGCCCTGCGGGAAGACATGCAGCTCGCTCGCCACGCCGGCGCGCAGCAGCGCCTCGTGCATCAGCAGGCTGTTGCGCACCGGCACCACGGTGTCGTCCTGCGCATGCAGCAGGAAACTGGGCGGCGTGCGGGCATCCACATGCAGTTGCGGCGAATACGCGCGCACCTGCGCCGCGTCTGGATTGCTGCCGAGCAGGCGCTCACGCGAGCCCGGGTGCGCGTTGGCGCTGTCCATGTCGATGACCGGATAGATCAGCAGTTCAAAATCCGGCCGCGCGCTCAGCGCATCGGCCGCGTCCTGGGCCGGGTACACCTGCGCGGCGTAGCGCGTGCCCAGGCTGGCGGCGACATGGCCGCCGGCCGAAAAGCCCATCACCCCGACCCGTTGCGCATCGATGCCGTAGCGGGCGGCATTGGCGCGGATCAGCCGCAGCGCACGCTGTGCATCGGCCAGTGGCACGTCGGCGCCGTTCCGGTGGCCTTCGCCGGGCAGCCGGTAGCGCAGCACGAACAGGGTGATACCGGCCTGGTCGACGAAGCTCGGCACCAGCGCGCTGCCTTCGTTGTCGAGCACGATGCGCTGGTAGCCGCCGCCGGGGGTGACCAGCAGGGCGGTGCCGTTCGGCTGCCTGGGCCGGTAGACCACCAGATAAGGCGTGCTGATCTGCTGGATATAGCGATCGGGCAGCGCAGGGTCGCTGCTGCGTTGGACGATGCGCTGCGGCTGCTGCAGCGCCTTGTCACCCGGTGCCAGCCCCTTGGGCCACAGCGGGATCCGGCTGGCCTGCTCGGCTGCGGTCTCGGCGCCGGGTGCCTCGGCGGCCAGCACCGGCCCTGCCAGCAGCAAACCCATCACCCCCACCGTCATGCACCGGCGCATGAGGCTCGAAAACGCGGCAAACACGCGCGTCTGGCTTGTCTGTTCCATCCACCCCTCCCAGGGTTGCTTCGTTCCTGCGGCCACTTTGCCGCACTGCACATTGCCAATGACACCGGTTTACCATATACAGCACACCGTGCCACTGTCGATTGGCAGTGCAACAAAAACACCTATCAGGGAGACACCCTTGAGCAACGACGCCGCCACCCCGCCATCGTCCACATCCTCGCTGTCGCAGATCGCGCAGCGCTTTGTGGAGGCACGCCGTGCAGGGGCATCGCTGCCCGACTTTCCCGGGCAAATCCCTGACGATCTGGTTACTGCCTACCAGGTGCAGGATATCGCCATCAGCCAGTGGGACGACCGGGTGGTTGGCTGGAAGGTGGGCTATATCGCCGCCGAGCGCCGCGACCATTCCGGCGACGAGCGCCTGCTCGGCCCGATCTTCTCGCACAAGCTCTGGAATGCTACCGGTGGAACAACCGAGTTCCCGATCTACGCGGGCGGCTTTGGCGCGGTCGAGGCCGAGTACGTGCTGCGCCTGGACGCGGACGCGCCGGCCGAGCAGACCCACTTCACCCCGGAGGAGGCGGCACAGCTGCCGGCCACCTTGTTCATCGGCGTGGAGATCGCCAGCAGCCCGCTGGCCACCATCAACAAGCTGGGCCCGCGTGTGGTGATCTCCGACTTCGGCAACAACAACGGCCTGATTCTGGGGCCGGAAGTGACCGACTGGCTGGCGCGCGACGAATCTGCGCTGACCGCCGAAACCCTGATCGACGACCAGCTGGTCGGCACCGGCGGGGCCACCACGTTGCCGGGCGGGCTGCGCGCCGCCTACGCATTTGCGCTCGGCCGTTCGGCCCGGCGCGGGCGTCCGCTCAAGCGCGGTGATCTCATCGCCACGGGCAATGCCACCGGTATCCATGACATCGAAGTGGGACAGCATGCCCTGATTCGCTTCGCCGGCATCGGCGACATTTCCTGTACGGCTGTGTCCGCCAAGTAACGCCGGACCCAGTGACCAGACGCTTGGGAGGGCGCCAATGATCACACGCAGACATTTCCTCAGTGCCGGGCTCGGCGCCGCCGCGGCCGGCCCCTGGCTGGGCGCTGGCGCCACCACGCCGATTCCCGGCGGGCAGCTGCTCACCGCCACCGACGTGCACGTCGGCGACTACCCCACGGTGGAAGCGGTGCGCTGGTTCGGCAAGCAGCTCGAAGCGCGTACCAATGGCCGGCTCAAGCTGCGCCAGTACCACTCCGGCCAGCTGGGCCGCGAGTCGGAGGCGATCGACATGGCGCGCTTCGGCGCCATCGACATCACCCGCGTGTATTCGGGTGCGTTGAACAACACCTTTCCGCTGACCCAGGCGCTGTGCCTGCCGTACGTGTTCGACTCGGTGCCGCATCTGCGCCGCGCCATCGACGGCCATGTCGGCGACAGCGTGCTGCGCAGCTTCGAGCAGCGCGATCTGGTGGGCCTGGCGATCTACGATTCGGGCGCGCGCTGCTTCTACAACACCAAGCATCCGCTGCACCGCCCGGAAGATCTCAAGGGCCTGAAACTGCGCGTGGCCTCGTCGGACATCTTCCTCAAGCTGATGCGCATGCTGGGCGCCAACCCCACCCCGATGTCGCTGGGCGAGACGTTCTCGGCGATGGAAACGCACATGATCGACGGTGCGGAAAACAACATGCGCAGCTTCCAGTCCAGCCGGCATTTCGAAGCCGCGCATTACTGGTCGCAGAGCGAGCATTCCTACGCGCCGGACATCCTGGTGATGTCGCGGCAGAGTTTCCAGTCGCTGAGCCCGGCCGACCGCGGCCTGGTGGTGGAGCTGGCACGCGCCTCGGTCCCGGTGATGCGCAATCTGTGGGATGCCTCCGAGACCATCGCGCGCAAGCAGGTGATCGACTACGGCGTGAAGCTCAACCAGGTCGACATGCCGGCGTTCCGCGCCGCCGCCGCGCCGCTGCTGGCCGAATACCGCAAGCAGCCCGAGATCGAAGCGCTGTACCGCCGCATCCGCGATTTTGCATAGAGGTGACCCGATGACCGAACCCGAGACCGTCGCCGTCCCGGTCGCGCCGTTGCAGCGCGCGCTGGACCGCGTTTCCGATACCGCCGTTGGCGTGGCCTCCATCGCGCTGCTGGGCCTGGTGGTCGTGCAGGGCTGGCAGGTGTTCACCCGCTACGTGCTCAACGATTCGCCCAGCTGGACCGAGCCGGTGACGTTGCTGCTGCTGAGCACTGCGCTGAGCCTGGGCGCGGCCGCCGGCGTGCATACCAACCGCCACTTCGGCTTCTACCTGCTGGGCGAACACGTGCCACCGTTGGTGCGCCGCGTGTTCGACCTGATCCGCCCGCTGATGATCATCGCCATCGGCGCGGTGCTGGCGTGGTGGAGTGCGGCGCTGCTGCTCGATGGCCTGGACATCAAGATGGCCGGCGCGCAGATGCCGCAGAGCATCAACTACCTGCCGCTGTCGATCGGCGGCGCGCTGATGGTGCTCTTTGCCTTGTACAAGCTGTGGCGTGTGCTGCGCCCGATCCAGGCCGGAGGAGTGCGCTGATGGGCATCGCCATGTTGTTGGGAACCTTCGTGGTGCTGCTGCTGATCGGCGTGCCGGTGGCCTACGCCTTGGGCGCGGCCGCACTGGCCACGCTGCTGTATCTGGACCTGCCCACGGTGGTGCTGGTGCAGCAGATTTCCGCCGGCAGCGGCTCGGCGTCGTTGATCGCCATCCCGCTGTTCATCTTCGCCGGCGAGTTGATGCTGCGCGGCGGTATTTCCGAACGCCTGATCGCGCTGGCCTCGTCGCTGGTGGGGCGCGTGCGTGGTGGCCTGGGGCAGGTCAGCGTGTTGTCGTCGCTGTTCTTCGGCGGTGTGTCCGGCTCGGCGATTGCCGACGTCTCGGCGGTCGGCGGCACCATGATCCCGCAGATGATCAAGCGCGGGTACGACCGCGATTACGCGGTCAACGTGAGCATGACCGCCGCGCTGGTGGCCTTGCTGGTACCGCCCTCGCACAACCTGATCCTGTTCTCGGCCGCGGCCGGTGGCGGGCTGTCGATCGCCGATCTGTTCGCCGCCGGTATCTTCCCCGCGCTGCTGATGACCGCAGCAATGATGGTCACCGGCTATGCGGTGGCACGCCATCGCGGCTACGGCACCGAGCCGTTCCCGGGCTGGCGTGCGGTGGCGTTGCGCCTGTTCGGCGCATTGCCGGGCCTGGGCCTGGTCGCGTTGATCTTCATCGGCATCCGCGCCGGCATCTTCACCGCGGTGGAGAGTGCGGCGATCGCGGTGGTGTACGCCTTGATCGTCACCGCGCTGCTGTATCGCCAGCTGCGTTGGGCCGAGTTCTTCGCGGCAGTGACGCATGCGGCACGCACCACCGGCGTGATCCTGTTCGTGATCGCCACCGCCGCGGTGTTCGGCTGGCTGCTGGCCTACCTGCAGGTGCCGGCGGCGGCGGTGAAGTTCCTGCAGGCCATCGCCGACAGCAAGAACACCGTGCTGCTGATGATCGTGGTGATGCTGTTGCTGCTGGGCATGTTCATGGACCTGGCACCGAAGATCCTGATCTGCACGCCGATCTTCCTGCCGGTGGTCAAAGCCTACGGCATCGACCCGATCCACTTCGGCCTGGTGATGGTGCTGGCCGGCGGCATCGGGCTGATCACCCCGCCGATCGGCTCGGTGTTGTTCATCGGCACCTCGATCGGGCAGATCACCATCGCCCAGAGCATGCGCACGATCTGGCCGTTCTGGCTGGCGGCCTTGTGCGTGCTGTTGATCGTGGCGTTCTTCCCCGAACTATCGCTGTGGTTGCCACGCGCATTGCGCGCGTAACGCCATGACGCGCTAAGCGATCGGGTGCCTGGTGGATGGGCGTGATCGATGCGGCAGGTGATGCCGCATCGATGCTCCACCTGCCGGGCGCGTGCGACGCCTTGCCGAGCGTGCAGGACGTTGCTGCCGGCGGGAAGGTTCCGCCTCATCCGGTTAACCGGTGGCATTGCCCACCGGTTGCCGCCAAGCCCCGGGATCCGGGGGACAGGAGAGAGCATGCGTACAGGTATCACTTCATCCCGATGGCGTTGGCTGCTGGCCAGCGGCCTGCTGCTGTGCGCTGGGCTCGGTGCCGCGGCCGACTGGAAGCGCGGCATCGAGCACCAGCGCGTTGCCGACCAGGGCAACGGCACTTTCCTCAACCCGGTGCTGGCAGGCGACCACCCCGACCCGTCGGTGCTCAAGGACGGGCAGGATTACTACCTCACGCTGTCCTCCTTCGATGCCTATCCGGGCCTGCCGATCTGGCATTCGCGCGACCTGGTCAACTGGCAGCCGCTGGGCCACGCCATCACCCAGAACGTCGGTGCGATCTGGGCGCCGGACCTGATCAAGCACGGCAAGCGCTATTACATCTACTTCCCGGCGCGGCGCGGCGACCAGGGCGAGCGCAGCAACTTCGTGGTCTGGGCCGACGACATCAACGGCCCGTGGAGCAAGCCGATCGACATCGGCCTGGGCAAGTACATCGACCCCGGCCATGCGGTGGGTGAAGACGGCAAGCGCTACCTGTTCCTGAGTGGCGGCGATTACGTGCAGCTCTCCGACGACGGCCTGAAGGTGGTCGGCACCCCGAAGCACGTCTACGACGGCTGGAAATATCCGGAAAGCTGGGACGTGGAAGGCTACGCGCAGGAAGGCCCCAAGATCACCCGCCACAACGGCTGGTACTACATGACCACCGCCGTGGGCGGCACCGCCGGCCCGCCGACCGGGCACATGGTGATCACCGCGCGTTCGCGCTCGATCCATGGCCCCTGGCAGAACGCGCCCAACAACCCGATCACCCGCACCAGGAGCGCCGACGAGCCGTGGTGGTCGCGTGGCCACGCCACCCTGGTGGAAGGCACCGACAAACGCTGGTGGATGCTCTACCACGGCTACGAACACGGCTACTGGACGCTGGGCCGGCAGGCACTGCTCGACCCGATCGAATGGACCCCGGATGGCTGGTTCGTCGCCAAGGGCGGCGACCTGGGCACGCCGTTGAAAAAGCCCAGCGGGCAGGCCCTGCCGCATGGGCTGACGTTGTCGGACGACTTCCGCGCCAGCACGCTGGGCCCGCAGTGGTCCTTCTTCAACCCGGCCGCCGACGAGGCCAAGCGGCTGCAGGTGGGCAATGGCGTGCTGCGCCTGCAGGGCAAGGGCAGCGCCCCGCGCGATGCCTCGCCGCTGACGGTGATCGCCACCGACCAGGCCTACCAGTTCGAAGTGCAGATGACCGTGGCACCGGGCGGGCAG